>JAIEOP010000039.1 GCA_019750465.1 Acetobacteraceae bacterium
GGCATGCGGGCGCCCGCCGGGCTGGGTCCAGCCGCGGCCCGCCACGCGCCCGTCGGCGCCGACGACGACGCAGCCCACCGCCGGGTTCGGCCAGGTGTTGCCCAGGCCGCGCGTGGCGAGCGCCAGGGCGGCCTGCATGTGGGCGGTGTCGTCGTCGCTGGGCATCGGACCGTGAAGGCGTCCGGCCTCCGCAGGCTGCGGGGCTGCGGGCGCATCAGCCACCCATATCCTCCAGGTGGCTTGCCGGGTCCATTGCCTCGTGCAGCACGCGGAGGATCACCAGGCGGGGCTCGGACATCTCCATGCGATGGAACGGCAGATGGGCCGCAGCACCCTGGCGACGGCCTGCAAGGTGCAGGTGGAAGGAGCGTACGCCTGGCCCGAGTTCGGAGCGGTCGCGGGACGCGGGTCGCAGCGGCTGTTCGGCAGCCATGTCGATGGCGCGCAGGATCAGCTTCGCGTCGTCCTGCTGCTGCCATGCGCCAAACCGGCGGAGCGTGTGGCGCAGCACGCCGGCGACATCCGACTCGGCGGCCGGGGTGAGCCGGCAGGCCCGCGGTGTCACCCTTCCCGCCGCACCGCGTCCGCGATCTCCTCGATCGAGCGGGACGAGAAGTCACCGCGATCGGCCTGCTCAACCCCGAGCATCACCTCGCGCCGCAGGACCGCAAGGCGTTCCGCGCGCAGTTCGCGCTCGCGGCGCAGGAGCCGCAGCGCGGCGCCGACAACCTCGCTGGCGGCGCTGAAATCGCCGAAACCGACCTCGCGCTCGACGAAGGCTGCGAGTTCGGGGGTGAGGCTGACGTCCATGGTCGGCATGGCGACAGGATAGCGAATTCAGGCGAGATTTGCCAAGGAGCTCGCTACCCCGGCCACACCCCCGGCACCCGCGTCGCCAGCCACCGCGCGATCGCCGCATTCACCGCCACCGGCTGCTCCTGCGCCATCCAGTGGCCGGAGTTCACCACCACCTCCGTCAGGTCGGCGCAGTCGCGGCGCATCGGCTCGGCGAGCCGGCTGTCCATCGTCTCGCAGGTGGCGTCATGGGCGCCGTGCAGGAACAGCGCCGGCATCGCCAGCCGGCCGGCCTCCGGCGCGCGGGCGGCGAGGGCAGCGTTGGCCTCGTGGTTCATGTACCAGCTGTCGGGGCCGAAGAAGCCGTTGCGGGTCAGCGCGGCGACGTAGTGGGAGAGATCGGCCTCGGTCAGCACGGCAGGGTCGCGCGGCAGGTCCGGCGCGCGGTCGGCGCCGCCGAACCAGCCGCCGTCGCGCCGGATCGTGGCGGTGCGGGAGGGCTTGCCCCGGCTCTCCGGCCGCGCCGCGCGGAACAGGCAGCGCACCGAGGCCGAGACATCCGCCTCGAACACCGCCACGGCGCGGGCGAAATTCTCCAGGTAGAAATGCTGGTAGTCCCATTGCCCGACGGGGAACTCGGCCTCCGGATAGGTGCGGCGGTCGATCAGCGGCATCAGGCTGGGCAGCGCGAAGCCGGCGGCCAGGTAGGGCACGCAGAGGCTCGCCACGCCCTGGCAGCGCCCGGCATGGTGCGCCGCGATGTTCCACACCACCGGGCTGCCCCAGTCATGCCCGACCCAGACCGCGCGCTCCCGCCCCAGCGCCGCCAGCAGCTCCAGCATGTCGGCGACGATCGCCTCCTGCGCGTAGTCGGCGTGGCGCGGATGCACGCTGGAGCGGCCATAGCCACGCATGTCCGGCGCCACGCAGCGGAAGCCGAGCGCGGCGAAGGCGGGAAGCTGGTTGCGCCAGGAGATGGCGAGCTCCGGCCAGCCATGCACGAAGACGATCAGCGGCCCGTCCTCCGGCCCCGCGGCGAGGTAGTGCGTGGTGTGGCGCGGCGTGCGCACCGTGCCTTCGAACAGCGCTGTCATGGCGGGGCTCCTCCCAGGGGCCGGCAGGGGGCGGGCAGCGTGGCGCCTCGCGCCGCCCGGCGTCCAGCCCTACGCAGCATGCGGATCCAGCGCGCCACGTTCACCAGCGAGACCAGCGCCCCGGCCAGGTAGGTGAGCGCGGCCGCCCGCAGCACGCGGCGCGCGCGCGGCAGGTCCGCAGGTGCCAGGCAGCCCTGGCCCAGCACCGGCAGGGCGCGGCGGAAGCTGGCATCCAGCTCCACCGGCAGGGTCACCAGGTGCACCACCACGCCGAGCGCCATGACGCCGAGGCCGAGCACGAGCTGCCCCGCCAGCAGCCCCGGCGAGCGCACCAGGATCGCCACCAGCGGCGTGGCGAAGAGCACGATGCCGGCGATGCGGTTGCTGTGCACGAGCCAGCGGGCCAGCACGCCGCGCAGGCGGAACAGCCGCATGCCGTCGCGGTGCTGCACGGCGTGCGCCACCTCATGCGCCGCGACGGCGAGCGCGGTGACGGAGCGCCCCTCCAGATGCGCGGGCGAGAGGCGCACCGCCAGCGCCTCGGGGTCGTAGTGGTCGCCCGCATCGCTGCGCTCGACCGTGACGTGATCGAGGCCCGCCGCATCCAGCAGGTGCCGCGCCAGCGCGCCGCCGGTGCCCCCGATGTCGGCGCGCTCGCGCCCATGCGCCGCCATCACCGCGCGCACGTAGAGCATCGGCCCGAACAGCAGCAGGAGCAGCAGGGCGGCGCCGGGGATGATCACGGCCGGCCGTCAGCCCGCCGACTTCAGCGACCCCAGGAAGGCGCCGAAATCCTTCGCCTCGTTGAAGTTCCGGTAGACGCTGGCGAAGCGCACATAGGCCACCTCGTCCACGTCCTTCAGCGTGTCCATGACGATCTCGCCGATCTGGCGGGAGGTCACCTCGCTCTCCGCCTCGGTCTCCAGGCGGCGCTGGATGCCGTTGACGATGCGCTCGATCTGGTCCTCCTCGACGGGGCGCTTGCGCAGCGCCACGCGGACGGAGCGGGCGAGCTTGTCGCGGTCGAAGGGCACGCGGCGGCCATCGGTCTTCAGCACGGTCAGCTCGCGCAGCTGCACCCGCTCGAAGGTGGTGAAGCGGGCATTGCAGGCCGGGCAGGAGCGGCGGCGGCGGATCGCCGCGCCGTCCTCGGCCGGGCGGCTGTCCTTCACCTGGGTGTCCTCGCTGCCGCAGAACGGGCACCGCATGGCGTGATCCCCCTCCCCGCGGCCCTGGCGAGGCTCAGCCCGGATAGACCGGGAACCGCTGGCAGAGTGCCAGCACCTTGGCCGTCACGGCAGCCTCGACGGCGGTGTTCCCCGCGGGGTCGCCCGCCGCGGCGAGACCATCCAGCACCTCGCCGATCAGCGCGCCGACGTCGCGGAATTCCGCCTCGCCGAAGCCGCGCGTCGTCGCCGCCGGCGTGCCCAGGCGCACGCCGGACGTCACCATGGGCTTCTCCGGATCGAAGGGGATGGCGTTCTTGTTGCAGGTCAGGTGGGCGCGGTTCAGCGCGCCCTCGGCGGCGCGGCCGGTGAGCCGCTTCGGCCGCAGGTCGACCAGCAGCAGGTGGTTGTCGGTGCCGCCCGTCACCAGATCGAGGCCCTGGCCCGTCAGCGCCTCCGCCAGGGCCTGGGCGTTGGCGACGACCTGGCGGGAATAGGCACGGAATTCGGGCCGCAGCGCCTCGCCGAAGGCCACCGCCTTGGCGGCGATGACGTGCATCAGCGGCCCGCCCTGCAGGCCGGGGAAGACGGCGGAGTTGATCCGCTTCGCCAGCGCCTCGTCATCGGTGAGGATCATCCCCCCCCGCGGCCCGCGCAGCGTCTTGTGCGTGGTCGTGGTCACCACATGCGCATGCGGGAAGGGCGACGGGTGCGCGCCGCCGGCGACGAGGCCGGCGAAATGCGCCATGTCCACCATGAACACCGCGCCGACCTCGTCGGCGATGGCGCGAAACCCGGGAAAATCCCAATGCCGGGCATAGGCCGACCCGCCGGCGATGATCAGCCTCGGCCGTGCCTCCCGCGCGATGCGCGCGACCTCCGCCATGTCGATGCGCTGGTCCTCGCGCCGCACCGTGTAGGGCACGGGCCGGAACCACTTGCCGGAGAGGTTGGCCGGCGAGCCGTGCGTCAGGTGCCCGCCGGCGGCCAGATCGAGGCCCATGAAGGCATCGCCGGGCGCGAGCAGCGCCAGGAACACGGCCTGGTTGGCCTGCGCGCCGGAATGCGGCTGCACGTTGGCAAAGCCGCAGCCGAACAGCCGAGTCGCGCGGGCGATGGCGAGGTCCTCGGCGATGTCCACCGCCTCGCAGCCGCCATAGTAGCGGCGGCCGGAATAGCCCTCCGCGTATTTGTTCGTCAGCACGCTGCCCTGCGCCTCCAGCACGGCGCGGGAGACGATGTTCTCGGAGGCGATCAGCTCGATGCCGTCCTGCTGGCGTGCGAGTTCCCGGCCCACGGCGGCCGCGAGTTCGGGATCGGCCTCGGCCAGCGGCGCCGAGAAGAAGCGGTCGGGGATGCGGTAGGCGGTGGTCTGGTTCATGAGTCGGTCGATCCATGCGGTCCGGGCGGCGAGAGCTTGGCCACGCGCGCCGCGTGCCGGCCGCCGTCGAAGGGGGTGGCGAGGAAGGTGCGCAGGGCGTCCAGCGCCACCTCCGGCCCGATCAGCCGGGCGCCGAAGGCGGCGATGTTGGCGTCGTTATGGGCGCGGGCGAGCCGCGCCTCGGCGCTGCCGTGCAGCACGGCGGCGCGAATGCCGCGGTGCCGGTTGGCGGCGATCGCCATGCCGATGCCCGTCCCGCAGACCAGCACGCCGAAGCGCGCCCGCCCGCCGATCACGGCCGTGGCGACGAGATGGGCGAAATCCGGGTAGTCCACGCTGGCCGCCTCGTTCGTGCCGAAATCCAGCACCGGGTGCCCCGCGCCCTCAAGCGCCTCGGCGATGGCGCGCTTCAGCGGCAGCCCGGCATGGTCGCCGCCGAGGGCGATGGAGGGGATGGGGGAGGACGCCATGGCGGGCACCTACCACGTCCTGTGTCCGACCGGAACGCCGGACCCCAGCCTTGGATGCGCGGGGGAGGCATGCGGCGGCGCGGCGGGGCCGACGCTGACCCGGGCCGGGCGGTGAAACAGTATAACCAAATTCCGCCCGCACGCACGGCGAGGTTGCGGCGGCGCGTCGCACCCTTCCACCATCGCGGGTGACGGCCCCCTGTTCCGGGCGGGCGACGTCGAGCCTCGGGAGGAACGATCATGAACGGAATGCCTCGCCGCCATGTCTTCGGCGCGGTCTGCGGCGGCTGTCTCGCCGTGCAACAGGGGATGCGCGCGACGCAGGTGCAGGCGCAGGGCACGGCGGCGACCGCCGCCGCGGCGCCAGGGCCGGTGCGCCCGTCGCGCTGGGGGCCGAACGACCAGATCGGCAACGCCAACCTGCTGACGCCGCAGAAGGTGCAGGAGGCGGCCAAGCTGGTCACGCAGGGCAAGACCTATCCGCTGGGCATCACGGTGGACCGCAGCACCCCGGCCTACCCGCCGCGCAGCATCGCGGTGACGGTGTTCATGCCGGGGCAGGAGGGCGGGCAGACCTTCGGATCCAACAAGGTCTCCTACGTGGACGACATGATCAACGGCTGGCTCGGCGTCGGCACGCAGCTCGACAGCTTCGCCCATCTCGGCACCGACTACACCTTCTACAACGGCAACCGCGCGCAGGACTTCGTGCGCACCACCGGCGTGACCAAGCTCGGCATCGAGCAGATCCCGCCGCTGGTCACGCGTGGGGTCGTCGTGAACCTGGCGCGCTTCAAGAACAAGGAGCGGCTGGACGGCGGCGAGCTGGTGACGGCCGACGAGCTGCGCCAGGCGATGCAGCAGCAGAATGTCCGCGTCACCCCGGGCGATATCGTGGTGCTGCACACCGGCTGGCTGTCCATGCTGGCGCAGGACCCGGCGAAGTTCGGCGCGGAGGAGCCGGGCATCGACGGCGCGGGGGCGGAGTATCTGGCCTCGCTGCAGCCGGTCGCGGTCGGCGCCGATACCTGGGGCGTCGAGAGCGTGCCGTTCAAGGACCCGAACGTGCTCTGGCAGGGCCACCAGGTGCTGCTGGCGCAGAACGGCATCTACATCATCGAGACCCTCGACACCGCCGGCCTGGTGCGGGACGGGGTGACGGAGTTCATGTTCGTGCTCGGCCAGCCGCGCTACAAGGGCGCGGTGCAGGCGATCATCAACCCGGTGGCGATCCGGTAGCCGCGGCGCGGTTCACGGCGCGACGATGGGGCTCCCCCCGTCGTCGCGCAGGTCGAGCGGCGGCAGGTCGGCGCCGTCGCGGAGCCCGGCCGGGGGAATCCGACGCCGATCTCCGGCAGGGCAAGGGTGTCGGCCTCGAACAGCAGGCATCGGCGGCGATCGGCCGTCCTCGCCGTCGCGGGCGTGCGCCCCGGCGGCGACGCTGTCCTGGCGCGGCATGACGCAGCGGCGGACGGACGGGGCGGACCGGTACGCGCGGGCCTTGTCGCCGCGGTCGGTCCGCTCGGTGCCGGGGCCGAGGATCCCGAAGGCCAGGATGGGATCCTCCCCGCGGTCTGGCCGCGCCGGCCGGCCGAGCATGTGACCATGCCCGCACGGCGCCCCGGACCACACCTGCAGGATCGCCGGCGTCATCGCCGTCAGCGCCCGCGCAGCTGCCGCGCAAGCGCCCCCGAGGCTTTGTCGCCGGGGGCGCCTCGCCGCCCGCTCGCCTATTCCGCCGCCTTCCGCGCGAAGGTCGCGAGCATGCCCTCCGTCGCCCGCCGCGCCTCCGGCGGCACCGCCACGCCATGCCGGGCGAAGACCCGCTCCGCCACGTCCTCTCCGGTGCTGCGGGTGAGGAAGACCCGGCCCTGGTCGTCCTCCCACACCAGCACGCGCATCGGCAGATCGAGGGCGAGCGTCGGGTTGGCGGCCATGGCCGCGGTGCCGGCACGCGGGTTGCCGAACAGCACCACCGTGCGCGGCCGCAACTGCTGCCCGGCCGCCTGCGCGGCCGCGGCATGGTCCACCTCGGTGAAGACCACCCACCCCGCCTCGCGCACCGCCGCGGCGAAGCGATCAAGCGTCGGGCGGACCGCGTGGGCGCTCGGCACCGTGACCAGGCCGCCCTGCTGCGCCCAGGCCGGCGCCGACACCAGCAACAGCATCGCCGCGAGGAAGCCGCGGAGCCCGCGTCGCCGCACGGGCACGGCCTGGTCGCTGTCGGGCATGGGTGCTGGCTCCTGTGATGCCGCGAACGCAGGGACGGCAATCGGCCTTCGCCGGACAGGCCGTCCTGGTTACGCATGGCTTGCCGGCCGCGCCGTCTCCTGGAAGGGTGGTCCGATGATCGTTGCGGTCCTCGGCAATTCCCCGCTCAACATCGGTGCCGCCTGCGCGGCCGAGCTGGCGCGTGCCGGCCATGCCGTGCGCGTGGCCCTCTCCGCCCTGCCGCCGCAGCTGGAGGTCGCCGGCCACGGCGCGGTGACGCTGCGGCCGATGCCGGCGGAGGCGGCCATCGCCGGCGCCGACCTCGTGGTGGTGGACATTCCCCCGGCCGACCTGCTGCCCGTGCTGGCGCCATATCTCGGCGGCCTCGCCCGGGCGGGGGCGGTGCATGTGAACAGCCATGGCTACTGGCCGGCGCTGCGGCTGGCCACCGCGATGCGGCGCGCCGGCCTCGACGGGTTCTGCATCACCGATGCGGGCGCGCCCACCCATGCCGCCGGCCTCGATGGCGCGCGGCTGACCCCGCATGCCCGGCGAACGGGCCTGCGCATCGCCGCCGCGCCGATGCACCGGCTGGAGGCCGCGCTGCCGCTGCTGCGCGCGCTGGTGCCGGATGCCACGCCGGCGGCCGGGCCGCTCGCCACGGGGTTGGAGGGGATCAACCTGGTGGTCCACCCGGCCCTTGCCCTGGTGAACCTCGGCTGGTTCGACCGCGCGGCGGCGGCGGGCGAGCGGGTGCGCTTCTACGGTGAGGGCAACACGGCATCGGCTGCCGCCCTCGCCACCGCCCTCGATGCCGAGCGCGCCGCCATCTGCGCCGCCTGGGGCCTGCCGCACCGCAGCCTGCCGGCGATGCTGGCCGCGCTCTACGGCGCGACCGGGGAGGATGCGCTCTCCGCCGTGGCGACCTGCCCCTTCTACCGCGGGCTGGCGCCGCAGGACCCGCTGCTGTGGCGCCGCTGGCTCGCCACCGACGTGCCCTACGGCCTCAAGCCCGCGGCGGCGCTGGCGGCGGCACGCGGCGTTCCGGCGCCGCTGCATGCCGGGCTGGCGGCGGTGTTCGACGCGGTGCTCGGCGGCACCGGCGCGCCGCTCACGCTGGAGGGGCTTGGCATCGCCGACGGAGCCCCGGCGTGAACCGCCGCGCCCTCCTTGCCGCGCCCCTGCTGCTCGCCACCCCGGCCCTCGCGCAGGGCTTCCCCGGCCGGCCGGTCCGCCTGGTGGTGCCCTACCCGCCGGGCGGCGGGGTGGATGGCCAGGCGCGCGCCCTGGCACGGCCGCTCGGCGCCGCCCTCGGCGGGGCGACGATCCTGGTGGACAACCGCGCCGGCGGCTCCACCCGCATCGGCACCGACGAGGTGCGCCGCGCCGCGCCGGACGGGCACACGCTGCTGCTGATGCCGGCCATCGCCTGGGTCGGGTTCTTCCACTCCCGCACCTTCGACACGAAGGTCTGGGAGGAGATGACGCCGATCGCCGGCACGGCGGAGACGCCATACAATTTCCTCGCCTCCCGCGCCAGCTCGGGCAACGAGACCTGGGCCCGCACCGTCGAGGCCGCGCGGCGCCGGCCGGAGGGCCTGCGCATCGGCGGCCCCTCGGCCGGCGGCATCATCGAGCTGTCGGTGCGGGACATCCTGGACGGTGCCCGCGTGCCGGGCCTCTACGTGCCCTTCCAGGGCAGCGCGCCAGCGCATGCGGCACTGCTGGCCGGCACGGTGGACGTGCAGATCATGCCCTTCGGCGACGGGATCGGGCAGATGCGCGGCGGCGCGACGCACGGGCTGGCGATGAGCGGGCCGGCCCGCGACCCGCGCGCGCCGGAGGTGCCGACCTTCGCCGAACTCGGCATCGGTGAGACCCTGATGAACAGCTTCTCCGTCTGGGGCCCGCCCGGCCTGCCGGCGCCGCTGCGCGACCGCCTGGCGGCGGCGCTGCGCACCGCGCTGGCAGACGCCGAATTCCGGGCCTTCATGCAGGACCGCCAGGGCTTCACCGTGCGCTTCCGCAACGCCGGGGCGGTACGGCAGGAATTGCTGGATTTCGACCGCGCCTGGGGCCCGCGACTGGCCGCGAGCGCGCGCGGATCGAGCGGCACCGGAACGGACCGGCAATCGGTGCTGGACCGCGCCGGCCGGTCTCGGTAAGGCCGGGCGTCGCCGGCTCGATCGCCGGCCAGGGATCGCTGGGGAACAAGCAACCATCATGGCCCGTCAGCTCTATGAACTCTGCGGGACCGATCCCGCCAGGGTGTTCAGCCCGTTCTGCTGGCGCAGCCGCATGGCGCTCGCGCACAAGGGCCTTGCCTTCGAGAGCGTGCCCTGGCGCTTCACCGAGACCGACCGCCTGGCCTTCGCCGGGCACGACAAGGTTCCCGTGCTGGTGGACGGCACGCGGGTGGTGACGGAGTCCTGGACGATCGCGCAGTACCTCGACGAGGCCTATCCGCAGGCGCCCTCCCTGCTGCACGGGCGCCCGGCCCCCTACCGGTTCGTTGCGGCCTGGAACGACACGGTGCTGCAGCCCGGCATCGCCCGGCTGGTGGTTTCCGACATCCCGCCGCTGCTCTGCCCGAAGGCGCGTGCCTACTTCATCGAGAGCCGCGAGCGGCGCTTCGGCATGGCGCTGGCCGCGGTGACCGAGGGGCGGGCGGCCCGCCTGCCGGCGTTCCGGGCAGCGCTGCAGCCCGTGCGCGGCGCGCTGGCGGAGCAGCCCTTCCTCGGCGGCGAGGAGCCCGACTATGCCGACTATACCATCTTCGGCAGCTTCATGTGGGCGCGCAGCGTCAGCCCCCTGGTGCTGCTGGAGCCGGAGGACCCGGTCCACGCCTGGCGCGAGCGCATGCTGGACCTGCACGGCGCCCTGGCCCGCGCGGCCCCGCATTTCGGCGCATGAGGGTGCTTGAAGGCATGCCCATCCCGCCGGAGATGCCCAGGCAGTGCCCGCGGCTTCCCGCGGGCGTTCCTTCGCAAGTCGAATCGCTTCGGAGAACCCGCAGCGCGTTGCCGTCCCGACGGACGGACCGCTATCCACCCGGCCTGATGACCATGGAAAGCTGGAGACGATGAGCGATACCGGTCCCTTCTACCTGCGCTCGCGCCAGGGCGGCCCGGCACCGACGCTGGAGAGCTTCGCCACCCTCGATGACGCGCTGGACGCCGTGGAGGCGCGGTGGGAGACGCTGCAGCACCAGGTGCCGCAGATCCTCGACGCGCGGAAGGTGCTGCTGGTCAGCACCGAGGATCTGGTCCGCATGATGGCCGAGGAGGACGAGCCGGCCTGACCCGGCGCCGCCCCTCCGCCCGCCGCATTTGCCTGCGACAGCCGGGCGCATGACCCTTTCCCGTCCGTGGCGCGCGGCCCTTGCCACGCTGGCCTGCCTGGCCTCCCTCGGCGTGTTCTTCCGCGGCCAGCTCGCCGACGGCTTCGCCCTGCTGATCGGCGACCGCCATGACGGCGTGATCGCGCTCGCCATCATGGAGCACTGGTCGAACCTGCTGCGCGGCGAGGCAGCCGCCTGGGACCGCACCTTCTACTTCCACCCGGTGCCGGCGACGCTCGGCTACAATGACGGCTACCTTGCCTTCGGCCTGCTGCTGGCGGCCTTCCGCGCGGCCGGCGCCGATCCCTTCCTGGCGGGCGAGCTCGCGAACGTCGCGCTGCGGGCGATCGGGTTCCTGGGCTGCCACCTGCTGGCGCGGCGGGTCTTCGGGCTGTCCTTTTCCTGGGCGCTGCTCGGCGCGGCGCTGTTCACGCTGAGCAACAACCTCTTCATCCGCGCCAGCCACGCGCAGCTGTTCAGCGTCTCGCTGGTGCCGATGCTCGGCGTGCTGGCGCACGGCGCGGGGGCGGCGCTGATCGCCGGGCGGCGGGGCGCGCTGCTGGGCTGGGGCGCCGGCTTCGTGCTGTGGCACGCGATGATGCTGCTCACCGGCTTCTACATGGCCTGGTACGCGGCCCTTTTCGGCGCGCTGCTGCTGCCGGCCTGGCTGCTGGTGGCGGGCGCCGGCCGGCGCGGCGCGCTGCTGCGCGGCGTCGCGCGCGGCTGGTGGGCGCTGGCGGGACTCGGTGGTTTCGCCGCGCTGGTGAACCTGCCCTTCCTTCGCCTCTATCTGCCGAAGGCGCGGGAGACCGGCATGCACGACTACGCCGGCATGGTGGCGCAGTACACGCTCTCGCCGCTCGACATCCTGCATGTGGGCGAGCGCAACCTGCTCTGGGGCTGGCTGGTCAGGGCGCTGAACGACGCCTTCCGCCCCGGCTTCCCGGCCTGGTCCGAGCAGATGACCGGGCTGCCGCTGCTGCTGGTGCTGCTCTTCGCCGGCGCGCTGGCCTGGGTCTGGCGCGGCGCGCCGGATGACCGGGCGGTGCTGCTGCGCGCCATCGCCATCGCCACGGTGGCAAGCTGGGCGCTGACGATCCGCCTGGGTGAATCCTCGCCCTGGTGGCTCGTGTACCAGCATGTGCCGGGCGCGCGGGCCGCGCGGGTGGTGGCGCGCTACCAGATCTTCATCACCGTGCCGGTGATCGGGCTGGCGCTGGCGATGCTGGCGGCGCTGCTGGCCCGGCTGCCGCCCGCGCGCGCCACGGCGCTGGCCGGCCTCGCCGCGGCGCTGCTGCTGGCCGAGCAGGTGAACCTCTACGCGCCGCGCTTCCTCGACCGGGGGCTGGAGCTGTCGCGGCTGCGGGCGGTGCCGCCGCCGCCCGCCGCCTGCCGCGCCTTCTTCGTCACCGCCGCGCGCACCGAAAGCCGCTTCGGCGAGGAGGTGGCGAACATCTACAACCACAACACCGAGGCGATGCTGATCGCCGAGGTACTCAGGCTGCCGACGATCAACGGCATCTCCACCTTCAACCCGCCGCACTGGCCCGGCGGCTTCCCGCCGCAACCCGAGTACCTGGAGGCGGTGCGACGCCATGCCGCGGCGTGGGACGTGGAGGACGGGCTCTGCGGCCTCGACCTGCAGCGCTTCGCCTGGGACACGGCGCCGCTCAGTGCAGCCGCGCCGCCCCCTCCGCGGTGAGGTGGGCGGGCCGCCCGGCGCAGAACACGGCGATCACGCGCGGGCCTGCCGGATCGACCACAGCCACGTCGCCGCGCCGCCCGGGCAGCAGCGCGCCACGATCAGCGAGACCCGCCGCGGCCGCCGGGTTGGCCGAGACCAGCGCCCAGGCCCGCGCCAGATCCAGGCCGCCCGGGCGCCGCGCCATGGCGAAGGGCGCCTCCAGCAGCGCGGGCCAGTGGTAGTCGGAGGCCAGCACCGTCACCAGGCCGCGCTCGGCGAGCGGCGCGGCGCTGGCCCAGCCGAGATGGCTGCCGCCGCGCACCACGTTGGGCGCGCCCATCACCACTGCCTCGCCATGCGCGCGCGCGTCCTGCGCCACGCTTTCCGCCATCGGGAATTCGCAGATCGCGGCGCCGTGGCCGCGGTAGTGCGCGCGGTCCTCAAGGGTCGCGTCGTCATGGCTCAGCATGGGGATGCCGGCCGCGCGCGCGGCCGCGGCGAGCCGGGCGCGGGCAGCCGGCACCTCGCCGCGCCGCGCCGCGATGCGCTCGATCAGCGCGCGGAATTCGGGTTCGGGCAGGCCGGCGCGGCCGGCGTATTTCGCCATCTGCTGCGGGTCGTGCAGGCGCTTCAGGATCGGCGGCGTGTGGTCGTTGAAGCCGAGCAGGTGCACGCGACCGGCGGCGATGTCGGCCAGCGCCTCATCGAGGGCGTCCAGGTTGTCGGCCTCGAAGCGCAGGTGCACGCGGAGGTCGGGCGCGGGCAGCGCCGCCCGCGCCCTGTCCAGCGCCGCCATCAGCGCGCGCCATGTCCCGAGCGAGCGCAGCCCCGGCTCCCAGGACAGGGTGACGCCGAGATAGGCGGTGGTGATGCCGCTCGCCAGCAGCTGCGCCGCGGTGTCACGCACCGCGACCGCGGCGGGGAAGCCGACGCCGGGCCGCGGCTGCAGCGCGCGCTCATGCGCATCGCCATGGATGTCCACCAGGCCCGGCAGCACGAGCAGCCCGGCGGCATCGAAGCGCCGCGCCGCGCCGCCGCCGGTCGCCGCCACCTCCTGCCCGCGCAGGTGCAGCGCGCCCGGCTCCAGGCGGTCGCCGGCGAGCACCGTGCCCGCGAGGATGTCGAAGCCCGGCATGTCAGCTCTCCACCACGAGCTGCATGCGCGCCGCGGCGTAGCGGGCGATGCTGAGCTCGATCGGCGTGCCGGCGGGATCGGCGTTGATCGCCTCGGTCACCAGCACGGGGCGGGCGCGGGATTGCTGCAACAGGACTGCCTCCTCCGGCGTCGGCATGCGCGACGTGATGCGCGTGACCTGGCGCCGGTAGTCGGGGACGCCGCACCGCGCAAGGGCCGCGGTGATGGACGGATCCTCGGCCAGCAGCGCCGCCATCGCCGGGAAGCGGTGCGACGGGAAGTAGTGCGTGCCGATCACCACGGGGCGGCCATTGGCGAGGCCGAGGCGCTCGGCCATCACGACGCCGCGGCCGCGGCGCAGGCCGAGCGCCTTCGCGACCGCTGCCTCGGCCGCCATTTCCGCGATGCGCAGCATGCGCCCGGCGGGTTCGCGGTTCTGCCGGCGGATGGTCTCGGAAAACCGCGTGCGGGGGCCGAGCGGGTAGTCCAGCACGTCCTCGGCGACGAAGCTGCCGCGGCCCTGCTCCACGCGGATCAGGCCGCGGGCCTCGAGCTCCTCCAGGGCGCGGCGGACGGTATGGCGGTTGACGCCGAAGCGGCCGGCGAGCGCGGCCTCGGTGGGCAGGCGGGTGCCGGGGTCGGCGCCGCGGCCGGGCGCGCTGGCGCCGATGTCGCGCTCGATGGCCGAGGCGATCTGGCGCCACAGCGCGACGCCCTGGCCCCGCGTGAGGGTGTTGTCCGGGGATCGCGCCATGGCATGCAGGGCGGCGCCGGGCGCGCTTCCCGGCTTCGGTGTCATGGAAACTTCAACCATGGGTCCGTGGCGTCCCGGCATGCCGGGCTTGACGTAGCGGCACGGACCTCTATTTGTCTAGACATCTGTGCAGGAGACGCCGCCCCGATGCCTGCGAGGGAGGCCACCGTGACGCCGGCCGGTCCCGCCGCGACCAGCGATGACGTCGCCGCGCGGCAGGGCTGGATGGCAGTGCTGGCGCGGGCGCCCGCCGCGGCGCTGGCGGAGCGGATCGCCGCGCTGCCGCCGCTGCCCGCCCATGCCCGGCTGCGCGGGCCGGAGACCGGCCTCGCCATGGTGCGCGGCCGGCAGGGCGGCGACGGTGCGCCGTTCAACCTCGGCGAGATGACGGTGACGCGCTGCACGGTGCGGCTCGGCGACGGCACCCTGGGCCATGCCTACGTGGCCGGGCGGGATGCCCGTCAGGCCGAGCTGGCCGCGCTGCTCGACGCGGCCCTGCAACGGCCCGAATTGCACGACGCGGTGATGGCGGCGGTGATCGCGCCCCTGGCCGCGGCGCAGGCGGCAGGGCGCGGGTCGGTCGCGCGCAAGGCCGCGGCGACGCGCGTCGCCTTCGCCACCATGGCGACGATGCGGGGCGAGTGACCGGCATGCTCTCCCCCGGCTTCGCCGATCCGGCCCTCGATGCGCAGCGCTGCTTCCGCGCCGTGCTGGAGGCGACGAGCCGGCCCGGCCGGGTGCAGCGCCTGGCCGAGGGGGTGCTGGAGCCGCCCGCGCCGCTCGGACTGGCCGCGGCCGCGGTGCTGCTGAGCCTGACGGATGCCGACACGCCGGTCTGGCTGGACGCCGAAGCGGCGCCCGCGGCGGACTGGCTGCGCTTCCACGCCGGCTGCCCGCTGGTCGCGGCCCCGGGCGATGCCGCCTTCGTCATGGCCTGCGGCGCGATGCCGCCGCTCGACGGCTTGAACGCCGGCACCGAGGAAGCCCCACACGAATCGGCGACGCTGCTGGTGCAGGTGGCCGCTCTCGATCGCGGCGTGACGCTGCGGCTCTCCGGCCCCGGCATCGCGCGCGAGCACCGGTTGCGCGTGGCCGGCCTGCCGCCGGATTTCGGGCTGCGCTGGGCGCGCAACGGGGCCGGCTTCCCGCGCGGCGTGGACCTCGTCCTCTGCGCCGGCGCGGCACTTGCCGCGCTGCCGCGCACGGTGCGCATCACGGAGGGCGACGGCTAGTGGCCTATGTCGCGGTCAAGGGCGGCGAGGACGCCATCGCCCATGCCCATGCCTGGCTGGCCGAGGCGCGGCGCGGCGACCCCGCGGTGCCGGAGCTTTCGGTCGCGCAGATCGGGCAGCAGCTCGGCCTCGCCGTGGACCGGGTCATGGCGGAGGGGTCCTGCCACGACCGCGGACTGGCGGCGCTGGCGATAAAGCAGGCGCGCGGCGACCTGATCGAGGCCGCCTTCCTGCTGCGCGCCTACCGCACCACCCTGCCCCGCTTCGGCGCCTCCGCGCCGCTCGACACGGCGGCGATGCTGGTGCGGCGGCGGATCAGCGCGACCTACAAGGACCTGCCGGGCGGCCAGGTGCTGGGCCCGACCTTCGACTACACGCACCGGCTGCTGGACTTCGCCCTGGAAGCGGAGGGCGCGCCGCCGCCGGAGCCTGCGCCGGAGGCCGAGGCCGACGGCGCACCGATGCCCCGCGTCAGCGGCATCCTGGCGCAGGAGGGGCTGATGGCGGCGGAGCCGGCGTCGGAGGCGCCGCCGGGCGACCTGACGCGCGAGCCGCTGGCCTTCCCCGCCGACCGGCCGCTGCGGCTGCAGGCCCTGGCGCGCGGCGACGAGGGATTCCTGCTGGCGTTGGGCTACTCGACGCAGCGCGGCTACGGCAACGCGCATCCCTTCGTCGGCGAGATCCGGGTGGGCGAGGTGGCGGTGGGCCTCACGCCACCCGAGTTGGGCTTCGAGATCAGCATCGGCGACATCACCGTGACCGAATGCGGGATGGTGAACCAGTTCGCCGGCTCGAAGACGGAGCCGCCGCAATTCACCCGCGGCTATGGGCTCGTCTTCGGCCATGGCGAGCGGAAGGCCATGGCCATGGCGCTGGTGGACCGGTCGCTCCGCGCGGCCGAGCTGGGCGAGGAGGCCGCGGCGCCGGCGCAGAGCCCCGAATTCGTGCTCTACCATTGCGACAACGTGGATGCGACCGGCTTCGTCGAGCACCTGAAGCTGCCGCACTACGTGGATTTCCAGAGCGAGCTGGAGAAGATCCGCACGCTGCGCGCCACCGCGGATGCCGCGCAGCGGGAAGCGGCCGAATGACCATCGCGGCCGGATACAATTTCGGCTACCTCGACGAGGCGACGAAGCGGATGATCCGCCGCGCCATCCTCAAGGCGGTGGCGATCCCGGGCCACCAGGTGCCCTTCGGCTCGCGCGAGATGCCGCTGCCCTATGGCTGGGGCACGGGGGGAATCCAGGTGACGGCCAGCGTCATCGGCCCCGACGACGTGCTGAAGGTGATCGACCAGGGCGCCGACGACACCACCAACGCCGTCTCCATCCGCCGCTTCTTCGCCAAGGTGGCCGGCGTCGCCACGACCGGGCGCACCGCCGAGGCCACGCTCATCCAGACCCGCCACCGCATCCCCGAGACGCCGCTGCGCGAGGGCCAGATCCTGGTCTATCAGGTGCCGATGCCGGAGCCGCTGTTCCGCCTGGAGCCCCGCGTCGCCGAGACGCAGCGCATGCACGCGCTGGCCGATTACGGGCTGATGCACGTGAAGCTCTACGAGGACATCGCCCGCTACGGCCATGTCGCGATCTCCTACAATTACCCGGTCATGGTGAACCGGCGCTACCTGATGGCGCCCTCCCCCATCCCGGCCTTCGACAACCCGAAGATGGACCGCATGCCGGCGCTGCAGCTCTTCGGCGCGGGGCGGGAGAAACGTATCTACGCCGTGCCGCCACATACGGAGGTGCGCTCCCTCGACTTCGAGGACCATCCCTTCGTGCCGATCCGCGCCGACGCGGCCTGCTCGCTCTGCGGCTCGCGCGACACCTACCTGGACGAGATCGTCACCGACGACCGCGGCGGGCGGCGCTTCATCTGCTCCGATACCGACTGGTGCGCGAGCCGGCGCGAGGAAGGGCGATGAGCACGGCGGGCGCGCCGCTGCTGGAGGCGGAGGGCCTGACGCTCCGCTTCGGCGCCATCCCGGCGCTGGAGGAGGTCGCGCTGTCGATCTGGCCCGGCGAGGTGGTGGCGATCGTCGGCGAATCGGGCTCCGGCAAGACCACGCTGCTGCGCGTGCTGTCCGGCCTGGTGCGCCCGGAGCGCGGCACGGTCCGCTACCACGGCGCCGATGGCGCGGTGCGGGACGTGCACGGCATGGCGGAATCGCGGCGCCGGCTGCTGCACCGCACGGAATGGGGCTTCGTGCACCAGAATCCGCGCGACGGGCTGCGCATGGGCGTCTCCGCCGGCGGCAACGTGGGCGAGCGGCTGATGGCCGTCGGGGCGCGGCACTACGGCAGCATCCGCGCCGAAGCCGCGGCCTGGCTGAGGCGCGTGGAGATCGACCCCGCGCGCATGGACGAGGTGCCGACGCGCTTCTCCGGCGGCATGCAGCAGCGCCTGCAGATCGCCCGCACCCTGGTGACGCGGCCGCGGCTGGTGTTCATGGACGAGCCGACCGGCGGCCTCGACGTCTCGGTGCAGGCACGGCTGCTGGACATGCTGCGCGGGCTGGTCGCGGATCTCGATCTTGCCGTGCTGATCGTGACGCACGACATCGCCGCGGCGCGGCTGCTGGCGCACCGGATGCTGGTGATGCGGCACGGGCGGGTGGTGGAGCAGGGCCTCACCGACCGCGTGCTGGACGACCCGCAGCATCCCTATACCCAGCTGCTGGTCTCCTCGGTGCTGGCGGCATGAGATACGCCATCAGGACCGAGGGCCTGTCGAAGTCCTTCACCCTGCACCTGCAGGGCGGTGTCACGCTGCCCGTGCTGCACGACGTGGAACTGGCGGTGGCGCCCGGCGAGTGCGTGGCGCTCGCAGGCCCGTCCGGCGCCGGGAAATCGACGCTGATGCGCTGCCTCTACGGCAACTACGGCGCCGGGAAGGGACGCATCCTGCTGCGCCATGGCGAGACGGAGATCGACCTCGCCGCGGCGGATGCGCGCGTGATGCGTGCGGTGCGGCGCGACACGCTCGGCTATGTCAGCCAGTTCCTGCGCGTCATTCCGCGCGTCGCCACGCTCGACATCGTGGCCGAGCCGCTGCTGGCACGCGGCGTGGCGCTGGAAGCGGCGCGCGATCGCGCCACTTCGCTGCTGGCGCGGCTGAACCTGCCGGCGAAGCTGCACGGGTTGCCGCCGGCCACCTTCTCGGGCGGCGAGCAGCAGCGGGTGAACCTCGCCCGGGGCTTCGCGCCGCGCTACCCGGTGCTGCTGCTCGACGAGCCGACCGCCAGCCTCGATGCGGCCAATCGGGCCGTCGTCATCGGCCTGGTCGAGGAGGCGAAGCGGGCGGGCACGGCCATCATCGGCATCTTCCACGATGCCGAGGTGCGCGAGCGCGTGGCCGATCGCCTGTTCGAGGTGCACCCCATCCCCGCCGCGGCATGAGCATGACCATCGAGACCGTCCTGACCAACGCCCTGCTCGTCCTGCCGGACCGGGTCGTGCCCGGCACCGTCGTGTTGCGCGGCACGGTGATCGCGGAGGTGCAGCCCGGCCGCAGCCACCTGCCCGGCGCGCTGGACCTGGACGGCGACCACCTCATCCCCGGCATCGTCGATGTCCATACCGACAACCTGGAACGCCAGGTGCAGCCGCGCGCCAATGCGCGCTGGCCGAGCCGCTCGGCGATGCTGGCGCATGATGCGCAATGCGCGGCGGCCGGCGTGACGACGGTGCTGGATGCGCTCTGCCTCGGCGATCTCGGCTTCGATCCGGGGCGCGGGCAGACCTTCCGCGACGGCGTGGAGGACCTGGACGCGCTGGCCGGGACGGGCCTGCTGAAGGCCGAGCATTTCCTGCACCTGCGCTGCGAACTGCCGGCACCGGACATGAAGCCGGCGCTGGAGCCGGTGGCCGAGCATCCGCGGGTGCGCATGGTCAGCCTGATGGACCACTCGCCCGGCATCGGCCAGTACCGCGACATGGACCGCTACCGGGCGCTGCGCAAGCGCCAGCGCGAGATGACCGACGCCGATGTCGAGCGCCGCATCCACGAGTTGCTGGACCAGCGCGCCCGGCTGCGCGAGCCGCAGCGGCGCTGGCTGCTGGACCGCATCGCGCACCGCGACCTGCCGCTGGCCAGCCATGACGACGACGATGTCGAGGAGGTCGCGCGCAACGCCGCCGACGGCATCCACATCAGCGAATTCCCCGTGGTGATGGCGGCGGCGAAGGCGGCGCGCGCGCTGGGCCTGGAGGTGATCGCCGGCGCCCCCAACATCGTGCGCGGCGGCAGCCATTCCGGCAACGTCGCCGCCGCCGAGCTGGTGCGGGAGGGCGCGGTGGACGCGCTGGCCAGCGACTACGTGCCGGCGGCGCTGCTGGAAGCCGCCTGGCGCTGCGCGGCGGAGACGGGGATCAGCCTGCCGGCCGCCGTGGCGATGGTGACCGACCGTCCCGCGCGCATGGCGCGGCTCGGCGACCGCGGGCGCATCGCGGCGGGGCTGCGCGCGGACCTGGTGCAGGTGCGGCCGCTGGACGGGCTTCCCGTGCCGCGGCGGGTCTGGCGCGCAAGTGAGCGCGTGGCGTGAAGGACGCGCGGGGAGGTCGCGTGACGGCGCGCGGGAAGGTCGCGTGACAACGCGCGGGGAGGTCGCGTGACAACGCGCGGGAAGGTCGCGTGACGACGCGCGGGACGGCCAATTGAGCGGAGGGGCGCGCTTCGCGCTCTACTGGGCGCCCGAGCTGGATGATCCGCTGCACGCGCTGGGCTCGGCGTGGCTGGGGCGGGATGCGGAGACCGGCGCGGCACTGCCGCAGCCCGGGCTGCCCGGCGGGCTCGACATCTCCGATCTCACCGCCGATCCGCGCGGCTATGGATTGCACGCCACGCTGAAGGCGCCGTTCCGGCTGGCGGGCGGCTATGCCGCCCTGGAAGCGGCGGTGCAGGCGTTCGCCGCGCGCACCGCTCCCTTCGACCTGCCGCCGCTGGCCGTGTGCGACCTCTCCGGCTTCCTGGCCTTGCGCGAGACGGCGCCCTGCCCGGCGCTGCACGCGCTCGCCGATGCCGCCGTGCTGGCGCTGGAGCCCTGCCGCGCGCCGCTCACCGAAGCGGAGTGGGCGCGCCGCCGCCGCGGCGGCCTCAGCGCGGCGGCGGAGGCGCGGGTCGCCCGCTGGGGCTACCACCTGGTCTTCGAAGCCTGGCGCTTCCACGTGACCCTGACGCGGCGCCTGACGCCGGGGGAGCACGCCATCGTGCGGCCCGCGCTCATCGCGCATCTCGGTGACGCGCCGGCGCGCGTGCGGCGGGTGCGATCGATCTGCCTGTTCTCCCAGGCCGGGCCGGGCGTGCCATTCCGCATCGCCCGGCGCGTGCCGCTGGCAGGGGCCGCCCCAGGGCCGCCTCCGACCGGATGATCCCATCCGATCGGATGCCGCTCCATCGCTTGCCTGCGTGGCGGCGCCGCGGCGCTCGCCCTGGCGGCGACCACGGTCTCGTTCTCGCCGGCGGCCTGCGTCTGCGCTGGATCGAACCGCATCGGGACTTCGCCGCGCTCTGCAGCCTGCGCCTCGCCATCGGCTGGGACGCCTGGACGCCGGCGGAGCGGCCCCTGGTCGAAGCCTATGACGTCCGCCTCGGCCTGCTCTGGCACGGCACGCTGGTCGGGTGGGTCGGGGCGGTTGAGCTGCGGCGCCGGTGCCCGCTGCTGGTGGACCTGATGGTGCATCCCGACTTCCGGCGGCGCGGCGTCGCCTCGGCGCTGATCGCGCGCTGCGCCACGCTGCTCGCGCGGAAGCGATTGCCGCGAATGGAGACGCGCTGCGACCCGGCGCGACGGCGTTTCTTCGTGGCGCAGGGTTTCCGTGATTGTCCTTCGCGGCGCCTGGACGATACGCTCCGGCTCGCGATGCGTCTGCCGCGTCGGCACGGGACCGGTTGAGGAGCAGTCCGATGGACATGCGGGCGATGTGGGCGAAGGCGAAGTCCGAAATGGGCAAGGCCAAGCCGCCGCCGCCGCCGCAACCGCAGGGCCCCGCCCCGAGCTACGGCCCGAAGATCGAAGCAAAGGCCCTGGCGCTCCGCGGCTGCAGCATGGAGGAGGTGGCGAAGTGGCAGCAGCGCGGCGAGACACCGGCCGAGGACGCGGAACTGCCGTCGCAGAACGCTATGAACACCGGAACCACCTACGCGCTGGAGGTTGCCGACGATCTCTACAACCAGACCTGGCAGGGGCGTATCCAGGCATCCATCCAGGTTTGCATCGACGGCGGTTGCGAGGCGCTTGTCGTGCTCAGGAACAACAGGGGGTTCGGCACCGCTGACTATATCGGTCGCCTCAACAAGGTCCCGGTGCTGAACACCGCGGTCCTCGTGGGCTGGGTCCCGCTCCAGAGCACGACCGCCGCCGCGGCGACGGGGGCGGTGCTCGCAATCATCGCGAATTCCTAGGCAAACCCCTGGAGGTTTGCGCTCGGACAGGAGCCTAGGCAGGCTTGCATCTCAGGGGCATGGGCCGCACGACGTGTGGGCCAGGCCGCGAAAGCCTGTTTAGCGCGCGGCCTCCCGCAGCGCCGCCACCACCTGCGCCACGCCGGCGTCCACCGCGCCGTCGTTGACGATGCGCCGCACCGCGAGGCCCGGCGGCACCGGCGCCATCCGCGCCAGGCGTTCGCCGACGGCAGCCGCGTCCTCTCGCCCGCGCGCGGCCAGGCGCGCGGCCAGCACCGCCGGCGGCGCAGTGATCTCCAGCACCAGCAGGGGGTAGCGCGCTCCGGCCTCGGCCAGCACGGCGCGGGAGAGGTTGGCGACGACGACGCGGCCGGCGGCGAGATCGGCCTCGATGTCGCGCGGGATGCCGTAGCGCAGCCCGTGGGCGGCCCAGTCCAGGGCGAAGCCGCCAGCGGCCTGCTCGACGGCGAAGTCCGCCGCCGTCACGCCGCGATGCGCCTCGCCGCCCGCCTCGGCAGGACGGGTGATGGCGCGCTGCACGAAGCGGAAGCGCGCATCGCCGGCGAGCGCCGCCCGTGCGCCGTCCAGGAGCGTGTCCTTGCCGGCGCCGGAAGGCCCCACCACGGCGACCAGCCTGCCTGTTCGCGACATTGACCTCCTCCCCTGCGCCTGCGCCAATTCCGCTCCGTCCTCGCCGAAGGGTCCCCTCATGTTCACCACCCGCCCCGAGATCGCCGGCAGCTTCGGCGCCGTCGCCTCCACGCACTGGATCGCGTCCGGGGTCGGCATGGCGGTGCTGGAGCGCGGCGGCAATGCCTTCGACGCCGCGGCCGCCGCCGGCTTCACCCTGCAGATCGTGGAGCCGCACCTGAACGGCCCGGGCGGCGACTGCCCGATCATCCTGCACAGCGCGCGGCTTGATGCGCAGCAGGTGATCTGCGGCCAAGGCCCGGCGCCACGCGCGATGACGGTGGCGAAGCTGAGGGACGAACTGGGGCTGGAGATCGTGCCCGGCACCGGCTTCCTCTGCGCGCCCATTCCCGGTGCCTTCGACGCCTGGGCGCTGATGCTGCGCGACCACGGCACCTGGCGGCTGCGCGACGTGCTCGAATACGCCATCGGCTACGCGCGCAACGGCGCGCATGTCGTCCCCCGCGTCAGCGCGACCATCGAGACGGTGCGCCCGCTCTTCGAGAGCGCCTGGCCGAGCAGCGCCGCGCTCTGGCTGCACAATGGCGCGACGGTCCCGGGCGGGCTGTACCGCAACCCCGCCCTTGCCGACACCTATGAGCGGGTGCTGCGCGAGGCGGAGGCCGCCGGCGCCGACCGCGCCCGCCAGATCGAGGCGGCGCGCGACGCCTGGTATGGCGGCTTCGTCGCCGAGGCGATCGGCCGCTTCGGCCGCGGCTTCGCCGCACTCGACACCTCCGGCCGCCGTCATCACGCGCTGCTGACCGCGGACGACATGGCCGGCTGGCGCGCCACGGTGGAGACGCCGCTCGCCCACGATTATCGCGGCCACACGGTGCTGAAATGCGGCCCCTGGAGCCAGGGGCCGGCCATGCTGCAGACGCTGGCACTGCTGGAAGGCTTCGACATCGCCGCCATGGACCCGGTCGGCGCGGAATTCGTGCATACGGTGGTGGAGGCGATGAAGCTTGCCTTCGCCGACCGCGAGGCCTTCTACGGCGACCCTGACTTCGTCGACGTGCCGATGGCGACGCTGCTCTCGCCCGGCTACACGGCGGAGCGGCGGGCGCTGATCGGCGCGCAGGCGGACAATGATTTCCGCCCCGGCAGCCCGGACGGCATGGCGCCGCGCACCGACTACGCCGCCGCCCTCCGCCGCGCCGGGGAGATGGCGATGGCCGCCGGCACCGGCGAGCCCACCGTCTCGCGCCTCGGCGCCTCGGGCGGCGACACCTGCCATGTCGACGTGATCGACCGCTGGGGCAACATGGTCAGCGCCACGCCCTCCGCCGGCTGGCTGCAATCCTCGCCGACCATCCCGGAGCTCGGCTTCTGCCTCGGCTCGCGCTGCCAGATGTTCTGGCTGGACGAGGAGCTGCCGAACGGCCTGGAGCCCGGCAAGCGGCCGCGCACCACGCTTTCGCCGTCCATGGTGCTGCGCGAGGGCCGCCCCTGGATGAGCTTCGGCACCCCGGGCGGCGAGCAGCAGGACCAGTGGCAGCCGATCATGCTGATGCGCATGATCGACCATCGCTTCACCATCCAGCAGGCGATCGACCTGCCGAGCTTCCATTCGGAGCACTGGATCAGCAGCTTCTGGCCGCGCGGCGCCCGGCCCGGGAAGCTGGTGATCGAGGGCCGCTTCGCCCCCGCGGTGCTGGGCGCCCTGCTGGCGCGCGGGCACCGCGCCGAGATGGGCGGCGAATGGTCGGAAGGGCGGCTGACCGGCGCGCGGCGCGAGGCGGACGGGCAGATCTTCGCCGGCGCCAACCCGCGCGGCATGCAGGGGTACGCGGTGGGACGGTAGCGTCCGAAGGCTTACATTCGGTTATTGGACCCCGGCGCTCGCAAGGCGCATGCTGCGGCATGACAACCAGGGATGTCGAATCGCCATGAACCGACGCGGCCTGATGGGCGGGCTTGCCCTGCTGCTGCTGCCGGGCGCCGCTGCGGCGCAGATGCAGGCGGCGCCGATGCAACCCGGGGGCGCCGCGGCGCCGCGGCAACGGGTTGCCGACCAGAGCTGGGACCAGATCGCGCCCCGCAGGCGGCGCAAGATCCAGGAACGGCTCGCCGGCGCGGGCAATCCGCCGATGCCGCCGGACAAGGCACGGCAGATGTGGGACGGCATGACGCCGGCGCAGCGCCGGCAGGCGACGCGCCGCCAGCCCGGCGAGCCGCGCCAGGCCCGGGCCCGGCGGCCACAGGATGGGGGCATGCCGCCACCGCCCGGCGGGCCGATGACGCAGTAGCCGAGGGGCCTCGCGGCGGTCAGGCCCCCACGGGCTTCGCCGCCGCCCTCTCCGCCTGCGCCCGCAGCTCGGCGATGGTGGCACGGTTGGTGACCTGATCGGGGTTGGTGCGCACCTCCACGACCGCCGGCCGGCCGCTGGCCAGCGCGCGCTGCACGGCGGGCACGAGGTCCTCCGTGCGCTCGACGATCTCGCCATGCCCGCCGAAGCTCTCGATGAAGCGGGCGAAATCGGGGTTGGTGATCCCGGTGCCGGAGACGCGGCCGGGATAGGTGCGCTCCTGGTGCATGCGGATGGTGCCGTACATGGCGTTGTTGAACACCAGGATCACCGGCCCCGCCGCACCGTGGTGGAAGGCGGTGGCGATCTCCTGCCCCGTCATCAGCATGCCGCCATCGCCGACGAAGGCGATCACCGGCCGCTCCGACTGCACGATCTTCGCACCGATCGCCGCCGGCACGCCGTAGCCCATGGCGCCGTTGGTGGGGCCGAGGAAGTCCTGGCGCTCGCCCACATGCATGAAGCGCGTCGGCCAGGTGGCGAAATTGCCGGCGTCGGTGGTGAACACGGTGTTCTCGGGCAGCGCCCGCTCGAGGGATTGCAGCGCCGTCGCGAGGTTCAGCGGCCCTTCGTAGGAGGGCGCCGTCGCCTGCGCCTCGCGGAGCGAGCGCAGCTCCGCCCGCCAGCCCGACCAGCGCGGACGTTCCAGCGGCCCGGTCGCGCGCGCTGCCAGGGCGAAGGCGTTGAGGTCGGCGGTGATGCCGAGGGCCGGGCGATAGACCCGGCCGATCTCGGCCTGCTCCGGATAGACATGGACGATCTTCATGGCGCCGCGACCCGCCATGTCGAACAGCGTGTAGCCCTGGCTCACCGTCTCGCCGATGCGGGTGCCGATGGCCAGGAACAGGTCCGCCGCCTTCGCCTTCGCCACCAGCCCGGCATCCGCGCCGACGCCGAGGTCGCCGACGAAATTCGGATGCGTCCCGTCGAACAGCCCCTGGCGGCGGAAGCCGACCGCGACGGGGATGTCGTTGGCGACGAGGAAATCGCGGATCGCGGCCTTGCCCTCGGCGCTCCAGCGGCTGCCGCCGAGCACGGCCAGCGGCCGCTCCGCCGCCGCCAGCAGCGCCATCATGCGCTCGATGGCCTCGGGCGCCGGGTGCGGCGGCAGGATCGCGGCCGGCGCGATATCGGGCACGCGCGCCGTCGCGCGCTGCATCTCCTCCGAGATCGCCACCACCACCGGACCGGGCCGCCCGCTGCGCGCCACGTCGAAGGCATGCGCCATCAGCTCCGGGATGCGCGCCGCGTCGTCGATCTGCGTCACCCACTTGGCGAGCGGCGCGAACATCCTGCGGTAGTCCACCTCCTGGAAGGATTCGCGATCGGTCTCCTCGAAGGGGATCTGGCCGACGATGAGCACCAGCGGCGTGCTGTCCTGGAAGGCCACGTGCACGCCGATCGCGGCATGGCAGGCGCCGGGGCCGCGGGTGACGATCGCCACGCCCGGCTCGCCGGTCAGCTTGCCGTAGGCCTCGGCCATGTGCACGGCGCCGGCCTCGAAGCGGCAGGTCACGAGCTGGATGCGGTTGCGCTGGTTGTAGAGCCCGTCGAGCATGTCGAGGTAGCTCTCGCCCGGCACGCAGAACGCATGGGTCACGCCCTGCGCGACCAGCGCATCCGCCAGGATGTGCCCGCCGATCCGCGCCTCCGGCGCGCCAGCACCACCATCCGCCATGCCGTCCCTCCTCCCGACCGCTTCGATCAGCCTCGGGTGTAGGGCAAGGGGCGCGGCAGCGGAACCGCGCCGGCCCCGCCGCGCCCGGCGCGCGCAACGATCGCTTGCGCCGGGGTCGCCGCGCGGGTGTCATGCGGCGTGATGATCCATCCCAGAACCGCAACGCTGCCCCGCCGCGGCCTGCTTGCCCTCGCCCCGCTGCTGGCCGCCCGCTGTGCGGCATTGCCGACGGAGCCCTGCAGCTTCGCGGCACCCAACCGGGTGCCGGTCGCGATCGCCGGCAACCTGCCCTTCGTGCCGATGGCGGTGAATGGCTGGCCGGTGACGGCGCTGCTCGACACCGGCGCCGAGCGCACCCTGGTGGCCGAGACCCTGCTGCCGGCACTCGGCCTGGCGCAGGATCCGCGGCGCCGGGCCTTCCAGACCGGCGCCACGGGCCGCACCGCGGCACGGCCGCTGGCGCAGCTGCGCCGCGTACGCCTCGGCAGCTTCGAGATCGCCAACCACATGGTCGCGGTGATCGATCGGCCCGGCATGAACGGGCCGGACGGCAACCCGCCGCAGCTCGTCCTCGGCGGCGACATCCTGGCGCAGCACGACCTCGACATCGACCTGCCGGCGCGGCGGCTGACGCTGCACCCGGCGCGGCGTTGCCGGCTGGACGGGCCGCCGCTGCCCGGGCGGCACTACGAGCTGCCGATGCGGATCTCGCGCAACCACATCGTCACCGACATCGAGGCGAACGGCATCCCGACGGACTGCATCCTCGATACCGGCGCGAACCTGGTCTTCATCTCGCGCGAGCGTGCCCGCAGCCTGGGCATCGGCGACGCGGAGCTGGCCGGCGCGCCGCAGCGCGGCGTGCGCGGCATCAACAACGAGACGCAGAACCTGTCCCTGGCGCGGCTGCGCACCCTGCGCATCGGGCCCGAGCTGCACCGCGACGTGCCGGTCTTCGTCGGCGACGGCGCGCCGGCGGACCTGGTCATCGGCACGCCCTGGATGGGGCAGCGCCGGATCTTCGTCTCCTACGCCAACCTGCGGCTGTTCGTGGCGATGCCGGCGGGGATGCCGGCGGCGCCCTCCGCCTGAGGTTTGGCGCGTCAGCTCGCCGCGCCGGGCACCTTGATGCAGCGTGCGAGCCGCCCGGGGACCGGGCCACGCAGCGCCGGCACGGCCTCCAGGCAGGCCGGCTCGGCCTCCGGGCACCGGGGCGCGAAGGCGCAGCCCTTGGGCAGCGTCTCCAGCGCCGGCGGGGCGCCGGGGATGGTGGTCAGGCGCCTGCCGCGCATCCCGGCATGCACCGTCGCCCCCAGCAGCCCCTTCGGATAGGGGTGCAGCGGCGCCCGCATCATCGCATCGACCGGCCCTTCCTCCACCACCTTGCCGGCGTACATGACGGCGACGCGGTCGGCGATCTCGCCGGCCACGCCGAGGTCGTGGGTCACGAAGACCACGCCCATGCCCATCTGCTCCTGCAGCCGGCGCAGCAGCAGCAGCACCTGGATCTGCACGGTGGCATCCAGCGCGGTGGTCGGCTCGTCGGCCAGCAGCAGCTTCGGGCGGCAGGCCAGCGCCACCGCGATCATGGCGCGCTGGCGCAGCCCGCCCGAGAGCTCGTGCGGATAGGCATCCAGCCGGCGCTTGGCGGACGGGATCTGCACCAGTTCCAGCAGTTCCAGCGCGCGCGCCATGCCGGCGGCGCGGGAGGCGCGCTCATGCCGCTGCACCGTCTCCGCGATCTGCCGGCCGATGGTGAACACCGGATCGAGGGCGGTCATCGGCTCCTGGAAGATCATCGCCACGTCGCCGCCGCGGAAATCCGCCAGCGTGCCCTCGTCCATCGCCTGCACGTCGCGGCCACCGACCTCGATGCCGCCGGTGACCCTGGCGGTCTTCGGCAGCAGGCGCATGAGCGCGCGCAGGGTGACCGACTTGCCGGAGCCGGACTCGCCCAGGATGCACAGCACCTCGCCGGCGTCGAGGCGCATGTCCACGCCGTTCACCGCATGCACGGTGCGGTCGCGCGTCACGAATTTCACGTGCAGATCGGACAGGCGCACCAGCGGCGTGCCCGCGGCCGCGGCAGTACCGGCCAGGCCCGGGCGATCGAGAACGTCACTCATGCCGCGAGCCTCCCTGCCCCGCTGTGGCCGCTGCCGGGCACCGCCATGTGGCACGCCGCCTCATGCCCGCCGCCGAGATCGGCGGAGAGCGGCACACGCTCGGCGCAGACCGCCTCGGCGAAGGGGCAGCGCGTGCGGAAGCGGCAGCCGGAGGGCGGGTTCACCGGATTGGGGGGGTCGCCGGTCAGCGGCGGCTCCATCCGGCGCTTGCCGGGGTCCATGGCCGGGCGGCTCGCCAGCAGCGCCTGGGTATAGGGGTGCGCCGGCCGGTCGTAGATGGCGTCCACCGGCCCCTGCTCGGCCGCGATGCCGAGATACATCACCAGGACGCGGTCGGAGATGTACTGCACCACGTTGAGATCATGGCTGATGAAGACGTAGGTGAGGCCGAACTTCTCCTTCAGGTCCATCAGCAGGTTCAGCACCTGCGCCTCCACGCTCTTGTCGAGGGCGGAGACCGGCTCGTCGAGGATCACCAGGCGCGGCTGCAGCGCCAGCGCGCGGGCGATGTTCACGCGCTGGCGCTGGCCGCCGGAGAGCTCGTGCGGGTAGCGGCGGGCGAATTGCGCGGGCGAGAGGCCGACGGCGGCGAGCAGGTCGCGCGCGCGCTCGGCCGCCTCCTTCGCCGGCACGCCGTGCACCTTCGGCGCGAAGGCGATGCTGTCCTCGATCGGCAGGCGCGGGTTGAGCGAGGCGTAGCTGTCCTGGAACACCATCTGCACCTGGCGCCGGTACTCCTTCAGGCCGATGCCGCCGGCCTGGTCGTTCACCCCGACCGGCTCGCCATCGAACAGCATCTCACCCGCATCCAGGGCGAGCAGGCGCATCAGCAGCCGCGCGGTGGTGGACTTGCCGCAGCCGGATTCGCCGACGATGCCGAGGGTCTCGCCCTTGCGCACGGTGAAGTCGATGCCGTCCACGGCGCGCACCGTGGCGACCGCGCCGCCGAACATGCCGCCCCGGATGGGGAAGTGCTTCTTCAGGCCGCGCAGCCCCAGCAGGGGCTGGGCCGGTCCGCCTCGATCCTGGTCGATGCTGCTCATGCTGGCTCGTATCATGGCATGGGGCGCAGCAATCCGCATGCCATTCCGTGGGCCCTTTTGCGGGCCCATCCCTGCCCACGGCGTGGGCGGCAGCGCCCAGGCGTGCGGCAGGCTGCCGTGGAACGGCCGGTTCGCGGTTCCCTGGCGCCCTTTCCGCGCCTAGGATAGCCATCCAACAGCGGAGGGAGGCAGATGTGGCCACCTACATCGCGCTCGGGCGTTGGACGGACCAGGGCGCGCGCTCGGTCACCGAGTCCCCGCGCCGCCTCGATGCGGCGAAGAAGCAGCTGGAGGACATGGGCGGGCGCTTCATGGCCTACTACATGACCATGGGCGAGTTCGACATGGTGCTGGTCTACGATGCGCCGGACGATGCGACGGCGGCGCGCTTCAGCCTGCTGCTGGGCAGCGCCGGCGCAGTGCGGACGGTCAGCATGAAGGCGTTTCCGGAGCAGGCGTACCGCGAGATCATCGCCTCGCTCCGTTGATGCAGGGGTATCCGGGATGCGCGCGATCTTCGTCATGGTGAAGTGCGAGATGGGCCAGGCCTACCGCGTCGCGCGGGAGATGGCCGACAGCATCGAGGAATTGTCGGAGATGCACTCCATCTCCGGGCAGTATGACCTGCTGGGGAAATTCTACCTGAACGCCGACCAGGACATCGGCCTGTTCGTGGTGGAGCGGGTGCAGACCGTGGCCGGGGTGAAGGACACCTATACGCTGCAGACCTTCAACGCCTTCTCCGGCGCACACGGATAGGGCGCACACGGATAGGCCGCGCACGGACCGGGCGCGCCGCCACCGTTTCGCCGCGCCGTGCGCAGGGCCGCCACGATGCGGCCGAATCGAAGCCGCGCCGGCCGGCCAGCATGGTGGAACCTGATCGAGGTCCCCCATGCGCCGCATCCTCCCCGCCCTCGCCCTCTCGGCCGCCCTGGCGCTCGGCGGCTGCCAGCATCCGGACGGTTCGACCGACTGGGGCAGCACGCTGCTCGTCGGCGCCGGCATCGGCGCGGCGGCCGCGCTGGTCGCCGGCGCCGCGTCCAACAGCCGGCCGCGACATTACTCCTCGGGCTACGGCCATGGCCGCCCATCCCATGGCTACGGCCGCGGCTACCGCCGCTGGTAGCGCCGGCATCTTCCGTCCGCCGCGCGACCTCGGCTAGCGTTCCGGCAAGGCGCATCGGGGGGATGGACAAATGCAGGCGATCACGCGGCGCGGACTGCGCGGCGGCCTGGCGGGGCTGGGCCTGCTCGCAGCGGCCGGGACCGCGGTTCAGGAGGCACCCTGGCCCAACCGCCCCGCCACCCTGCTGATCCCCTGGGGCGCGGGCGGGTCCACCGATGCCTTCGGCCGCATCCTGGCGCAGCACCTCCAGCAGATCCTCGGCCAGCCCTTCCCGGTGGACAACCGCGTCGGCGCCAACGGCACCATCGGCATGTCTGCCTCAACGCATCCCGCTCTATCGCGGCGGCGCGCCGGCCATCCAGGCCGTGCTGGCGAACGAGGCCAGCCTCGTGGCGATGCCGGCCTCCGCCGTGCTGCCGCATCTGCAATCGGGCGACCTGCGCGCGCTGGCCGTCACCACCGCGCAGCGCACGCCGCTGGCCGCCGAGGTGCCGACGATGCGGGAGCTGGGCTTCGCCGGCTACGAGGTGGTGGAGCATCTGGCGCTGCTCGCGCCGGCGGGCACGCCGCCCGAGATCCTGCGCCGGCTGAACGAGGCGAGCCGCGTGGCCCTCACCGCGCCCGAATTCCGCGACCGCTTCGCCAGCCTGGCCGTGGCGCCGACGGTCGGCACGCCGGAGGAGTGGCCCGCCTACCTCGCCGCCGAGACGGCGACGTGGCGGGAGCTGGTGCGGGCACGCAACATCCGGGTGCAGTAGGCGCCGGCGCCCCGGGGGTCAGTCGAAGCCGAGGAATCCCTCCATGCCGCTGATCGGCGGCGCGGCCCGCAGCTTGGCGAGGTCCGGCACCGGCCGGCGCAGCGCGGGATCGGCGGCGAAGGCCTCCTCGATGGCCGCCGCCACCGCCAGCACGAAGGCGTCGCCGCCGCGCGGCCCGACGATCTGCAGCCCGAAGGGCATGCCCTTCGCATCCACGCCCATCGGCAGGCTCACGGCCGGGTGCCCGACGAGGGAGACGTAGTAGGCCAGCGCAAGCCAGTGGAAGTAGGTGCGCACGGGCTGGCCGTCGATCTCGCGCGGGAACAGCTCCCGCCACGGCCGCGGGCTGACGGTGATGGCCGGCGTGATCAGCACGTCGTGCTCGGCGAAGAAGCGCTGGAAATCGCGGTAGATGCGGGTCTGCGCCTGCGATGCACGCGCGCCGTCCTGCAGCGAGTAGCGCAGCGCCTCCTCGACGTTGGCGTGCAGGTTGGGGCCGCAATCCTGCGGGCGGGTGCGCACCTTCTCCAGGTGCTGGGTCAGCACGCCGGCGGAGCGCGCCACCTCGAAGGCCTCGTCGCCGCCCGTCACGTCGGGGTGCGCCTGCTCCGCCGCGCGGAACAGCGGCGCGATCGCCGCGACGCGCGCCTCGAAGGCGTCGCGCACCACACGCTCCACCAGCGCCTGGCCGAAATCGGCGCTGAAGGCGAGGCGCAGGCTGGCCGTGTCGAGCCGCCGCACGGGGTGGAACAGCGCCGGCTCGCCGCGCACCGTCCGCGCGTGCAGCGTGTAGGCCAGCGGATCCTGCGCATCGTCCGAGGCCATGGCGGCCATCAGCAACGCCGTGTCCGGCACGTTGCGCGCCATCGGCCCGAGCACGGAGATCGGCGTCCAGCCATGCTCGCGCCGCTCCGAGGGCACCAAGCCGGGGCTCGGCCGGTAGCCGAGGATGCCGCAGAAGGCGGCCGGGTTGCGCAGGGACCCACCGGTGTCGGAACCGCTGCACAGCGGCGCCATGCCCGTCGCCAGCGCCACCGCCGAGCCGCCGGAGGACCCCGCCGCGTTCCGCGCGGGATCGAAGGGATTGCCCGTCGCGCCATGCACGCGGTTGCGCGTGTTCGCCCCCAGCCCGAATTCCGGCACGTTGGTCTTGCCGATCACGATCCCGCCATGGCGCCGGATGTTCGCCACCATCAGGCAGTCCGTCGCGGGGATGTTGTCCCGGAAGATCGGGCTGCCGCGCGTGGTGCGCAGCCCCGCCGTGTCGTCCAGGTCCTTGATGCCCACGGGCAGGCCATGCAGCAGGCCGAGCTCCTCGCCGCGCATCACCGCCGCCTCCGCGGCCCGGGCGCCGGCCCGCGCGCGGTCGGCGTCGAGCGTGGCGAAGGCGTTCACCGCATGGTCCACCGCTGCGATGCGCGCGAGGCAGCTTTCCATCAGATCGACGGGCGAGAGCGCCTTGCGCCCGATCAGGCGGCGTGCCGCGAGCGCGGAGAGGTCGCAGGGCTCGGTCACGGGCCGATCTCCTTCTGGATGAGGCGCAGGGTGGCGTCGTCGAAACAGGCGAAGATGACGTCGAGGTCGCCGCGGGCGGCGAGGTCCTCGCGCACCGCGCGCACCGCGACCGCGGCCGCCTGGTCGGGGGGGTAGGCGTAGATGCCGGTGGAGATCGCCGGGAAGGCGATGGAACGGCCGCCGAGGCCGCGCAGCGCGGCCAGGCTTGCGCGGTACGCGCCGGCGAGCAGCGCGGCCTCGCCCCGGCCGCCGCCATGCCAGACCGGGCCCACCGCGTGGATCACGTGGCGCGCCGGGAGGCGGAAGCCGGGCGTGGCGCGCGCCTCGCCCGTCGGGCAGGGCAGATCGGAAGAGCA
>JAIEOP010000089.1 GCA_019750465.1 Acetobacteraceae bacterium
GCCTTCGCCGATAGCGGCTACACCGCGGACCGGGTCGCCCTCGCCACCCGTATCCGCATCCAGATCGTCCGCAAGCCGGTCGTGCCGATCCGCTGGGGGCTGCTGCGCGATCCCTGCCGGCGCTTCGATCCGCAGGCCCTGCTCTGCACCGATCCAGCCCAGGAGCCGGTGCAGGTCATTCGCTGGTTCGTCCAGCGCCGGCAGCTCGAAGTCACCTTCCGCGAGGTCCGCGGCCATCCCGGCATGGAAACCCAGCGTCAGTGGCCGGGCAAAGCCATCGCCCGCACCACGCCATGCCTGCTCGGGCTGTTCTCGATCGTCACCCTGTTGGCGTCTCGCCTCAACGGCCGTGCCCGCGCCCAGGCCTCGGCCAGCGCTTGGTACCACAAGCAGCGGCCAACCTTCGTCGACAGCCTTGCCGCAGTACGCCGTGCGATCCGGAGTGAGCAGGGTTTCGCCGTGTCCCGGCACTCCGCCGACACCGCGAAACCCCCGCCAGCCCTCCGCGAGGGCATCGCCTATGCCCTCCGCCATGCCGCTTGAATGGCGAAAGTCGAGCTCAGGCTTCCTATTCGGCCGCGACCGGCGGCGCGGCGCGCCCGGTGCCCGGCGCGCGCCGCGCCCAGAGCTCGGGCTGCAACTCCTCCGGCCGGTTCGGGAAGGCCAGGGCGCAGACCAGGATGATCACCGCGAAGCCGGCCAGCACCAGCATGCCCAGGGACAGGCTGCCGGTGGCCTTGTGCAGGAAGCCGATCAGCGGCGAGGCCGCGGCGGCGCCGAGGAACCCCACCGTGAAGCGGATGGAGTAGAGCTTGGCGCGCAGCGCCGGCGCGACGTAGCGCGCCGTCATGGTCTCGTTCACCGTGACCTGGCCGAACACCGCCGCCGCCACCAGCGCCGAGAGCGGCAGCACCACCCATCCCTGGGCGAAGGAGAGCATGGCCAGGCAGGGCGCCAGCACCAGCGCCAGCGGCATGAACACCACCTTCAGCGTGTGCCGGTCGATCATGTGGCCCACGGTGAACTGCGTCAGGCCCCCGCAGAGCGTGGCGGCGAAGGCGAGCAGCCCCACCACCGGCAGCAGGTCCGGCGAGGAGGCCAGGCGTTCCTCCATCAGCTTCGGGATCAGCAGGGTGAAGGCGTTGAACACCAGCCCCGAGACCGCGGCGATGGAGAGCAGCACCACGACGGCGCGCTTCACCACCGGCGCCGGGATGGTCGGGAAGGGCTTCTGCCCGGCCGCGGCCTTGGCCGAGTCGAAGGCGGGTTCGCGCAGGTAGAGCAGGCCGATGCCCATGCAGAGCAGGCCCGGCAGCACGAAGGCCCAGTGCCAGCCCGCCTTGGCGGCGAGGAAGGCGGTGACCACCGGCGCCAGCGCCACGCCGAGGTTGCCGAAGACGCCGTTGATGCCGACGGCGCGGCCGACCCGCCCGCCGGTCGCGGCCTCCACCAGCATCGCGGTGCCGATCGGGTGGTAGATCGCCGCGAAGGCGCCCATCAGCGCCAGCGCCAGCCCGAGCGTGAGGCGCGATTCGGCGAAGCCCGCCAGCACCATGCCGGCGCCGGTGCCGAGGAAGAAGGCCGCCATCATGCCCTTCCGCCCGAAGCGGTCGGCCAGCCAGCCCATCGGCAGCGAGCCCAGCCCGTAGAGCACGAACATCGCCGTGCCGATCGCCAGGATCGGCCCGTATTCCGTGCCGAACTCCACCGGCGACTGCGCCACCATGCCGAGCACGGCGGTGGCCAGGATCAGCAGGCTGTAATGGGTGAAGACGTGCGCGGCGTTGATGAAGACGACCTGCCGCGTCGCGGGATCCTGCATGGCGCTGCCCAATCGGTGACTGTCTGTTCCCTGCCCGCCATCCTATCCTGGCCGGGTTGAGACGGAAGGCCAGTTCATGTCTGCATCCGGCCATAGCCGCGTGGCCCCCCCGCCGCGCCCTTCCGCCCTGCCGGAGGAGGCGGCCGACCGGCCGCTGACCGGCTACGCGCACGATTACGCCCAGGGTCACGCCACCGGCCGGCACCGGCACGACCGGGCCCAGCTTCTCTACGCCACCCAGGGCGTGATGCGCATCGAGACCGACGCCGCCGCCTTCATCGTGCCGCCGGGCCGCGCGCTCTGGGTGCCGGCGCGGCTGCCGCACGGGGTCACCATGCAGGGCACGGTGGCGATGCGGGCGCTGTTCCTGCGCGCCGACGCCGCGGCCTCCCGGCCCGCCGCGACGACGGTGATGGCGGTCTCGCCCCTGCTGCGCGAGCTGATCCTGGCGGCCTGCGCCGAGCCGGCGGAATGGGATCCGGCCGGGCGGGCGCCGCACGTCGCCGCGTTGATCCTCGATGAGATCGCCCGTGCCCCGCCGCTGCCCTGGCTCGGCCTGCCGGTGCTGCGCGACGCGCGGCTCAGGCGCCTGGCGGCGGCGCTGGAGGCCGACCCGGGCAGCGACCTGACCCTGGAGCGCTGGGCCGAGCGCTGCGGCGCCAGCCCGCGGACGCTCACCCGGCTGTTCCGGCGCGAGACGGGCATGAGCTTCGGCCGCTGGCGCCAGGCGTTGCGCCTTGCCGAGGCGGCCGCGCTGCTGGCGCAGGGGGTGCCGCCGGCGCGCGCGGCGGCGGCGGTGGGCTATGCCAGCGCGCCAGCCTTCGGCGCGGCCTTCCGTGCGGCGCTGGGCGTGACGCCTGGGGCGCTGGCGGGCGGATGAGGCGGCGCCATCGCCGCGTCGCGCCGCCGGGCGCGCTGCCCGGCCACCAGGTCCAGCGCCAGTGCCAGCGCCACGATCGCGCCACCGATCCAGATCCCCTCCGGCGGCACGCTGCCGAAGGCAAGCCACACCCAGAGCGGCGCCAGCGGCAGCTCGACATTGCCGAGCAGGGCGGCACGCGGCCCCGGCAGCAGCCGGCTGCCCAGCGTGAGCAGCAGCAGGCCGAGTCCGAACTGCACCGCGCCGAAGGCCGCCAGCCCGAGGAATTCCGGCAGCGTGACACGGAATCGATCGGCGAAGGGCGGGGCGAGGGCGACGCAGGCGAAGGCCGAGAGGCTGGCGGCGGGCAGCATCGGCAGCGCGCGGTGGTGGCGGATGATCACCATCATCGCCGCGATCAGCACCGTCATGCCGAGCGCCAGCGCATTGCCCGCCAGGCGGCCCGAGCCCGCAGTGCCACCGGTCATCACCAGCAGGCCGCCGAGCGCCAGGCCGGCGGCGCAGAGCGTGGCGCGGCCCGGCCGCTCGCGCAGCCAGAGCCAGGCGATGCCCGTCGCGACGAAGGGCGCGGTCGCGTAGATGATGGTGACGTCGGCGACGGTGGTCAGGCGCAGCGCGTGCAGGAAGCAGATGGTGCCCAGGGTGGAGCAGGCGGCGGCGGCCAGCCCCGGCAAGCCAGCCGCGCGCAGCAGCGCCAGGCTCGCCCTGCCGTGCCGCCAGGCGACGCAGGCGGCGATGAACAGACCGCCGAACACCCCGCGCCAGACCAGCAGTGTCCAGGGGTCCACCGGGATCGGCCCGGTGAACAGGCCCGCTGTGCTGAAGATCGCGGCGGAGGCGGCGAGACGCTGCTCGCCGAGGTCTTCACGACCGATGGCGGCAGGCTGACGCGGGAGTGGTTCGCCCTGCCGGGGCGGCCCCCCGCCGCGCAGCCATCCGCCTGACGCCGCGTGGCGGGGAAGGCGTGCAGCCCGGCCGCGCGGCGCTGCGGCGACACCGCCGGCAACGCTCCGCCCACATCGCGCGAGTCTTCGTCCAGCGATCCGGCGACGACGAGGACATCCAGCGGGGCCGGCCTGGTGCCCCCCGGGCGGGGCGGCGATTGCCCTCGGCCGTTCCCAGCCGGTGCGGTGCCGGAGGATCGGGGTGCGCAGGCATGCCGCTCATCCCCCCGCCGCCTCCAGCACCTCCCGGAACAGCCGCGCCGGCAGCGTGCCGCCGCGCACGTCGTCCATCGGCCGCGCGTCGTCGTTGCCCAGCCACACCCCCAGCACCAGCACGCCGCCGCGCACCGGGGCGAAGCCGATGAACCAGGCGTCGCGGTTGTCCTGCGTCGTCCCCGTCTTGCCGCCGACGCCGGCCCGCCCCGGCAGCGCCGCGGCGCGGCCGGTCCCGCGCGCCACCGCCGCCTCCAGCATGCGCCGCATCATCTGCGCGTGCTCCGGCGCGATGGCCTGGCGCGGCGCGGCATGCGGCGCCGGCAGCGCGCGGCCCTCGGCGGTGGCCCCCGTGATCCCCCAGGGCTCCACCCGGCGGCCGCCATTGGTGAAGGCGGCGTAGGCCGCCGCGAGCTCGATCAGCGTCACCTCCCCGGTGCCCAGCGCGAGCGTCGCGTCGTTCGGGAAGCGCCCGTGCAGCCCCAGCCGCTCCGCCGCGGCGATCGCCGCGCGCGGGCCGCCCTGCGTCCCCCGCACCAGCACCCGCACCGCGGCGGTGTTCACGCTGCCGGCCAGCGCCTCCTCGAAGGTGAGGTCGCCGCGCGGCAGGTAGCGCGGCCCGTTGCCCGGCGACCAGCCGCCCAGCGTGATCGGCGCGTCGGAGACGATGTCGTCCGGCATGTGCCCGCGTTCCAGCGCGGCGAGGAAGACGAAGGGCTTGAAGGCCGAGCCGGGCTGGCGCTGCGCCTGGGTGGCCCGGTTGAAGGGGCTGGCGCGGTAGTCCCGCCCGCCCACCATGGCACGGACCGCCCCCGTCGCCGCGTCGATCGCCACCACGGCGCCCTGCGTCACGCCCGCCCGCGCGCCCGGCCCTTCCAGCAGCGCGAGGAGCCGCGCCTCCGCCACGCGCTGCAGCCGTGGATCGAGGGTGGCGCGCAGGACCAGGTCGGCGTTGCCGGGAAAGCGCTCGGCCAGGTCGTCCAGCACCCAGTCGGCGAACCAGCCGGCGCCGAGCGCCGGGCGCAGCACCCCCTGCGCCCGCATCGCCGCCAGCGCCGCGTCCATCTCCGCCCGCGTGATGGCGCCGGTTTCCAGCATCGCCTCCAGCACCTCGGCGGCGCGGGCGGCGGCGAGGTCGGGCGAGGCGCGGGGATTCAACCGCGACGGCGCCTTGGGCAGGCCCGCCAGCAGCGCCGCCTGCCACAGACCCAGCCGCCGCGCCGGGATGCCGAAATACTGCCGCGCCGCCGCATCCACCCCGAAGGCGCCGGCGCCGAGATAGACCCGGTTGAGGTAGATCTCGAGCAGCTGGTCCTTGGAGAAGCGCCGCTCCAGCCAGAGCGCGAGCAGGGCCTCCTGCCCCTTGCGGCGCAGCGTGCGCTCGGGCGTCAGGAACAGGTTCTTCGCCAGCTGCTGGGTCAGAGTGGAGCCGCCCTGCACGACCTCCCCGGCGCGCCAATTGGCCAGCGTGGCGCGCAGGATGCCGACGGGGTCGATGCCGGGGTGGCTGCGGAAGCGCCGGTCCTCCACCGCGAGCAGCGCGGCCGGCAGGGCAGGCGGCAGGTCGCGCAGCCGCACCGCCTCGCCGAACAGGTCCCCCTGGGTCGCCAGCACCGATCCATTCGCGGCGAGCAGCGTGACCGAGGGCCGGCGCGTCGCGGCCTGCGCGGCGTCCGGCCGCGGCAGGTCCCAGGCCAGCACCAGCACCAGCCCTGCCAGCGCCACCCCACCCCAGATGCCGAGCAGCAGGACAAGCTTCATCGCGCGCAGCGCCAGGGGTCTGCGGCGGGAGCGGGGGGCCGAGGAGGTGCCGGGGCGGCGCGTGGTGCCGGCCGCCGGCGGGGGGGTGCCGGCGCCACGCGCACGCCCGGCCTGGATCGGCGGCATGCGCGGGGACCCTAGAGCAATATCCGATCAGATGGAATCATCTGATCGGATTTCTTGCTCTAGAGAACGCAAGAGCTAGAGCAGCTTATCTCCGACCGGGTGGACCGCATGCGCGGTCCACCCGGTCGGAGGCTGCTCCAGCCGAAACGCGGCGCCGTTGCACCCGTGCCGCCGGGGCACGGCTTGTGTCCCGCGGCCGCCCCGGCGACAGTGCCGTGCGGCAGACCTCGGGAGTGGCGGCCATGAACCTCGGACGGCTCGGCATCTGGTATCCCACGGACCGCCTCGACGCCGACGGGCTGGGCGCGCTGCTGCACCTGGTCGAGGAACAGGGCTACGGCACGCTCTGGTACCCGGAATCGCGCGGCTACGAATCCCTGGCGCTGGCCGGCTGCATGCTGGGCGCCACGCGGAGGCTGCACATCGGCAGCTCGATCGCCAGCATCTATGCGCGCGACGCCTTCACCGCGCGGCGCGGCATGGTGACCCTGAACGATCTCTACGGCGGGCGCTTCGTCCTCGGCCTCGGCGTGTCGCACGTGCCGATGGTGGAGGGCATCCGCGGCCATGTGTACGAGAAGCCCGTCCCCGCCATGCGCGCCTATCTCGACGGGATACAGAAGGGCGAGCCGGGGTCGGAGGGCTGGCCCCTGCTGGTGGCGGCCCTCGGGCCGCTGATGCTGAAGCTCTCCGCCACCCATGCCCGCGGCGCCGTGCCCTACAACGTGACGCCCGGGCACACGGCGGAGGCGGCGAAGATCCTCGGGCCGAACAAGGTCCTCGCCGTCGAGCAGAAGGTCTGCCTGGAGACCGACCCGGCCAAGGCCCGCGCGCTGGGGCGGAAGGAGCTGCACCGCTACATGGGGCTGCCGAATTACCGCAACAACTGGCTGCGCATCGGCTTCACCGAAGCGGAGCTGGAGGGCGGCGGCAGCGACCGCTTCATCGATGCCATGGTGCTGCACGGCGACGCCGCGGCGATCCGCGCAGGGCTGCGCGCGCATTTCGCCGCGGGCGCGACGCATGTCTGCCTCCAGCCCGTGCACGCCGAGGGAGACATCGCAGCGCGGGACGCGATGATCCGGGCGCTGGCGGATACCTGATGCCGGGCTGGCCCGGTCGGATACGGCGCCGCCCGCTGGCCGGGGATGGTCAGCCGGCGCTTGCTGGCCTGATCCGGCGCGCGGCGCCCAACGCCAGCAGCGCAGTCCCGAACAGGGCGATGGACATGGGCTCCGGGATGGATGTCAGCTCGTGGAAGGCCACATACGTCAGGTTGACGGTGAGGTCGGGCGGCGTTCCGGTGAACCCGCTCCCGGGCGTGTAGGTCAGCGGGGTTGTGCTGAAGGTATAGGGCAGCAGCGCGGCGAGCGCGCCGATGGAGAAGGTCTGTCCGAAGCTGAAGCTGGCGGTGAAGGTCGAAGCGAGCATGTCGGCGAGGTTGACGCCGTAGTAGATGGTGGACAGCCCCGAGCCGGGGGCCGGGAAGAAGTCTGGCAGCAGGATGGGAGCACCAAGCCCCGCCACGTAATCCGTGAGTGGATCCGAACTCATCACGCCACCGGAGAACACGCCCGCGTACAGTACGCCCGGATCGAGCGGATCACCCGGGTTGCCCGTCGTCTGGATGAAGTCCGTCACCGCGAGCCCGTTGATCTTTTCGGGCACCGTGAAGGTGACGGTGTTCCTGTTGCCGGGGATCCTGTCGACGAAGCGCGGCGCCTGCCCATTGGCGTTGAGGATCGGGTTGCCGTTGTTCGTGAAGGAGAGGGTGATCGGCGCGCCGTTCGGGCCGGTTTCCGTGATTCGCAGCCCCTTCCCGAGCACAACGCTGTCGGGAGGAATCGGGTTGGCCGACGCGGGGAGCACCCAAAGCAATCCCACCAGCGCGGCACCGCACCAAGACACAGGCCTCATTTTGTCCTCCTCGAATCGAGATTCACGGGACACCGGGGCACATGTTGTCTTCGGTTAGATGCATAGACGACATTTCGTGCAAGATCAACATAAATCGGAAAATCCATGAAAATGTTCGGGAGCACATGGGCGCGCCGGGCCCGCCTCCACGACGAAGCGGGCCGGCCGGTGCATGATGCCCCCGTGCGGAAGAGTGTCAGCATGCACGACGAGGATGCGGCGTCGCGTCCGGGGCGCCCGTCCTTTCCCGGCGTGGCCTGCCGGTGCCAAGCCGCATGACAGCGAGGCGGGTCGGACCTAGGCTCCGGCAAAGGCATTCAAGGACCACGGACATGCTCAGGCTCGGCTACAAGGCGTCCGCGGAGCAGTTCGCGCCCGCACCGCTGCTCGACTTCTCCGTCATGGCGGAGGAGGTGGGGTTCGACAGCGTCTTCATCTCCGACCACTTCCAGCCCTGGAAGCATACGGACGGCCACGCGCCGAACTCCCTGGTCTGGCTCGGCGCGCTGGGGGCGCGGACGACGCGGGCGGTGCTCGGCACCTCGGTGCTGACGCCGACCTTCCGCTACCACCCCTCCATCGTGGCGCAGGCCTTCGGCACGCTGGGGTCGATGTTCCCCGGCCGCGTCATCCTCGGCATCGGCACCGGCGAGGGGCTGAACGAGGTGCCCTCCACCGGCCAGCCCTGGCCCGAGTTCAAGGAGCGCTTCGCGCGGCTGCGCGAATCCGTCCAGCTCATGCGCCGCCTCTGGGCCGAGGAGCGCGTCAGCTTCGAGGGGCAGTACTACCGGACCGAGAAGGCGACGATCTACGACCGCCCGGCCGAGCCCGTGCCGATCTACGTCGCCGCCGCCGGCGCGCTGGTGGCGAAGTATGCCGGCCGCAGCGGCGACGGCTTCATCTGCACCTCCGGCAAGAAGCCCGAGCTCTACACCGAGACGCTGCTGCCCAACCTGGCTGCCGGCCTCGAAGCCGCGGGCGCGCCGAAGCCGGGCTATGACCGCATGATCGAGGTGAAGGTCTCCTTCGACACCGACCGGCGGCGCGCGCTGGAGGATACGCGCCACTGGGCGGCGCTGGCCCTCTCGCCGGAGGAGAAGATGTCGGTCGAGGACCCGGCCGAGATGGAACGCCTGGCCGACGCGCTGCCGCTGGAGCGTGCCGCCAGCCGCTGGATCGTCTCCGACGACCCGGAGGAGCAGGTGGAGCGGATCGGCGACTACGTGAAGCTCGGCTTCAACCACCTGGTCTTCCACGCCCCCGGCCCGGACCAGGCGCGCTTCCTGAAGCTCTATGGCGAGCGCGTCCTGCCGCTGCTGCGCAAGCGCTTCGGCTGACGGGGGCGGCGTCCCGCTGTCCCCGGGGGGCAGGTTCGGCTAGTCTCGCGCCATGTCGCACGCCCACGCAGCGCCCGGGCGCATGACCATCGCGGAATTCCTGCGCTGGCACGAGGACCGGGACGAGACGGAGCATTACGAGCTGGAGGACGGGGTTCCCGTCCTGATGGCGCCGGAACGGCTTGAGCATGCGGCGGCCAAGTTCCGCGCGGGGCGCGTGCTGCAGGACGCCGCCGATGCGGCCGGCCACGCCTGCCAGGCCTATGTCGATGGCCCGATGATCCCGGTTTCCGATCACCGCGCCTACCAGCCGGATGCGGTCATGCGGTGCGGCCCGCCGCTGCCGCCCGAGTCCATGCTGATCCCCGATCCCCTCGTGGTGGTGGAGGTGGTTTCGCCGAACACGGGAAGGCAGGACCGCGTGCTGAAGCTGGAGGGCTACTTCGCCGTGCCCTCGCTGCGGCACTACCTCGTCGTGCTGCTGGAACGGCGGCGCGTCATCCATCACCGGCGCGTTGCGCCGGATGCCGTGATCGAGACGCGCATCCTGGCCGAGGAGGCGGGCATCGCGCTCGATCCGCCCGGTCTTGCGCTGCCGGTCGCGGCGCTGCTCGGGCCGGCTCCGTGAACGCTGGGCGGCTCGAAGCCGTCGCCCTGCCCGGGCTGCCGATGGTGCGGCCCGGCGACGACCTGGCCGCGCTGGTGCGCGCCGGGCTGGACGCGGCGGGGCTGCTGCCGCTGCGGTCCTTCGACGTGCTGGTGGTGGCGCAGAAGATCGTCTCCAAGGCGGAGGGCCGCATCTTGGAGGTGCCCTCCGTCGTGCCCTCCGCCGAGGCGGTGGCGGTCGCGGCGCGCTGCGCCAAGGACCCGCGCCTGGTGGAGGTGATCCTGCGCGAATCGGTGCGCGTCGTGCGCGCCCGGCCGAACCTGCTGATCGTCGAGCATCGGCGCGGCTGGATCATGGCCAATGCCGGCGTCGACCATTCCAATGTCGGCCCCGAGGACGGGGTGGAGCGCGTGCTGCTGCTGCCCGAGGACCCGGATGCCAGCGCCGCCCGGCTGCATGCCGCCCTCGCCCCGCCTGGGCAGGTTTTGGGCGTGGTGATCAACGACAGCTTCGGTCGCGCCTGGCGACGCGGCACCTGCGGGGTCGCGATCGGCGCGGCCGGGCTGCCGGCGCTGCTCGACCTGCGCGGCAGACCCGACCTGTTCGGCCGCACATTGCAGGTCAGCATCAGCGGCTTCGCCGACGAGATCGCCGCCGCCGCCTCGCTCGTGCAGGGCCAGGCCGCCGAGGCGCAGCCCGTGGTGCTGCTGCGCGGGCTGCGCTGGGCGGTGCCGGCGGCCAGCGCGGCGGAGCTGGTGCGGCCGGCGGCGGAGGACCTGTTCCGGTGAGCGGCCCCGTGGTGGCGCTGTCCGGCGGCGTCGGCGGGGCGAAGCTGGCGCTCGGCCTCTCCCGCGTGCTGCCGGCCGAGGCGCTGATCGTCGTCGCCAACACGGGCGACGACTTCGAGCATCTCGGTCTCTCCATCTCGCCCGACATCGACACCCTGACCTATGCGCTGGGCGGCGTGGACAACCCCGCTACGGGCTGGGGGCGGCGCGACGAGACCTGGCATTTCATGACGGCGCTCGCCGAGCTCGGCGGCGAGACCTGGTTCCGCCTCGGCGACCAGGACCTGGCGACGCATGTCGAGCGCACGCGCCGCCTGCGCGCCGGCGAGACGCTGAGCGCGGTGACGGATGCCTTCCGCCGCGCCTTCGGCATCGCCGCGCGCATCCTGCCGATGAGCGACGACCGCGTGCGCACGCGCGTGCGCACCGAGGAGGCGGGCTGGCTCGACTTCCAGGACTGGTTCGTGCGCCTGCAATGCCGCCCCGCCGTGCGGGAGCTGACCTTCGACGGTGCCGCGGCGGCGCGCGCACAGCCGGAATTCCTGGCGGCACTGGCCGATCCCGCATTGCGCTGCGTGGTGATCTGTCCGTCCAACCCCTTCATCAGCGTGGCGCCGATCCTGGCGTTGCCCGGCGTGCGGGCGGCGCTGGAGGCATGCCGCGCGCCGGTGGTCGGCGTCTCGCCCATCATCGGCGGGCGGGCGGTGAAGGGGCCGACCGCGAGGATGTTCGCGGAGCTGGGCCTCGGCGCGCCGAGCGCAGCCGGCGTCGCCGCGCATTACGGCCGCCTTCTGGATGGCTACGTGATGGATGCGATGGATGCCGCGGAGGCGGCGACCATGCAGGGTCCGCGCGTGGCGCTGGCGCAGACCCTGATGGCGACGCTCGACGACCGCGAGGCGCTAGGGCGCGCGGTGCTGGACCTGGCGGACAGCCTGCGCGCATGAGCGCCGGCATCTGGGCCGTGCTGCCGGTGAAGGAGCTGGCGGGGGCGAAGCAGCGCCTCTCGCCCCTGCTTTCGCCGGAGGAGCGCGTTGCGCTGGCGCGCGTCATGTTTTCGGAGGTGATGGAGGCCGTCGCCGCCGCGCGCGGCCTGGCCGGCGTTCTGGTGGTGACGCTCGACCCCTGGGCGGCGGAGCAGGCGCGGGGCATCGGCGCGCGGGTGGTGACGGAGGGCGCGCGGGATGGGCACACCGGCAGCGTCAATGCCGGCATCCGCGCGCTGCTGGCGGAGCGGCACTTCGGCATGCTCGCCATGCCCGGCGACATCCCCGCCGCCACCCCGGCCGAGATCGAAGCCGTGCTGGCGGCGCATGATCCGCGCGAGGGGCGCGGCTTCACCATCGCGCCGGCGCATGACGAGCAGGGCTCGAACGCGGTGCTGCTCTCGCCGCCCGATGCGGTGCCGTTGCGCTTCGGCGACGACAGCTACTTTCCGCACTTGGACGCGGCACGGCGGGCCGGGCTGGAGCCGGCGATCGTGCCCCTGCCGGGGATCGCCATGGACATCGACCACCCGGCAGACCTGGCGATGTTCCTGGCGCTGCCGCAGTCGCGCGGCACGCGGACGCGGGCTTGGCTGGAGGCGAGCGGGATCGCAGCGCGGGTGCGACGACTCCATCGCCTTCCCGACTTCACCCCGCCGGTGGCGGGAGGAGCGTCCCCTCCCCCGCTGGCGGGGGAGGGTTAGGGTGGGGGTGGTGCTATCGACTGGTGGGGGTGGTGCTACCGACTTGTTGGGGTGGCCTACACCGCCTCCACCGCCGCCCGCTTCCGCGGCGGCGTCATCACCATCGGCGTCAGCGCGGCGGCGCCGAAGCTCACGCGGCGGCGCTCCGCCGGCACTGGCCCGTACAGCGTGTCGCGCTGCTGCGGCACGCGGCCGATGCGCAGGATCAGCCTCTCCATCGCCTCGGGCGGGAATTCCTGGCCGTGCTGCGTGCCGGCGGCGCGGCTGATGCTCTCGTTCATCAGCGTGCCGCCAAGGTCGTTGGCGCCGGCATCGAGGCACATCGCCACGCCCTCCGGCCCCATCTTCACCCAGCTCACCTGGATGTTGGTGATCAGCGGGTGCAGCGCGAGGCGCGCGACGGCATGCATCAGCACGGCTTCCCGGAAGGTCGGGCCCTTTCGCGCGCGGCCCTTCAGGTACATCGGCGCCTCCATGTGCACGAAGGGCAGGGGGACGAATTCGGTGAAGCCCCCGGTCTCGGCCTGTGCCGCGCGCAGCCGCAGCAGGTGGCGCGCCCAGTGCAGCGGCCCCTCCACATGGCCGAACATGATGGTGGAGGTGGTGCGCAGCCCGATCGCGTGCGCCGTCGTCACCACCTCCAGCCACTGCGCCGTGTTCACCTTGTCGGGCGAGATGACCGCGCGGATCTCGTCATCCAGGATCTCGGCGGCGGTGCCCGGCAGCGTGCCCAGCCCTGCATCCTTCAGCCGCGCGAGGTACTCCCGCAGCGGCAGCCCGAGCGTCGCCGCGCCCTGCGTCACTTCCAGCGGCGAGAAGGCGTGGATGTGCATCGCCGGCACCGCCGCCTTGATGGCGCGGCAGATCGCCTCGTAGGTGGCGCCGGTGTAGTCCGGGTGGATGCCGCCCTGCAGGCAGACCTCGGTCGCGCCGCGCCCCCAGGCCTCCACTGCGCGGCGCACGATCTCCGCGTGGTCGAGGTCGTAGGGCGTGCCGCGCAGGGCTTCGTGCGTCCTGCCCTTGCTGAAGGCGCAGAAGGTGCAGCGGTAGGTGCAGATGTTGGTGTAGTTGATGTTGCGGTTCACGACGTAGCGCACCGTCTCGCCGCTGACCGCGCGGCGCAGCGCGTCGGCGGCCTGCGTGACGTGGCGCTGGTCGGCGTCGCGCGCGGCGAACAGGCGGATGATGTCGTCCTGCCCGATGCCCGCGCCCGCGGCCGCGCGCTCGACGATCCGCGCCACGCCGGCATCCACGCTGGCCAGCCGCACCGGCGGCAGCGGCGGCGGCACCAGCTCGCCGGGCGACCAGGCGCCGTCCTCCCGCGCCAGGCCCGTCGCGTCCGAGAGGCGCAGCGCCCCTGTCGCCACCCTCGGCGCCAGCCAGCGCACATCGTCGCGCACATACGCGGGATAGGCCGGCAGGCGCTGCACCAGCACCTTGCCCGTCTCCGCCGTGCGGCGCGCCAGCTCCTCCAGGTGCGGCCAGGGCGCCTCCGGGTTCACGTGGTCCGGCGTCACCGGCGAGACGCCGCCCCAGTCGTTCAGCCCCGCGCCGACCAGGCGCTGGTAGACCCCGGGCGAGAGGTTGGGCGGCGCCTGGATGTTCATCGCCGGCCCCAGCAGGATGCGCGCGACGGCGATCGTCCAGAGCAGCTCCTCCAGGCCCGGTTCCGGCGCCAGCACCATCCTGGTGCCCGGCTTGGCGCGGAAATTCTGGATGATGACTTCCTGGATGTGCCCGTATTCCGCGTGCAGGTCGCGGATCGCGCGCAGGCTCTCGATCCGCTCGGCGCGCGTCTCGCCGATGCCGATCAGGATGCCGGTGGTGAAGGGCACGGCCAGTTGGCCGGCCAGGCGCATCGTCTCCAGCCGCGCCGCCGGGTGCTTGTCCGGCGAGCCATGGTGCGGCCCGCCGGGCCCGCAGAGCCGCTCGCTCACGCTCTCCAGCATGATGCCCTGGCTGGCCGAGACCGCGCGCAGCGCAGCGATCTCGTCGCGCGTCATCACGCCCGGGTTGGCGTGCGGCAGCAGGCCGGCCTCACGCAGCACCAGGGCGGACATGGCGACGAGGTATTCGATGGTGGTCGCGTGCCCCATCGCGCGCAGCGCCTCGGCCGCCTGCGGCCAGCGCAGTTCCGGCTTGTCGCCGAGCGTGAACAGCGCCTCCGTGCAGCCGGCCGCCGCGCCGGCGCGGGCGATGGCCAGCACCTCCTCGGCCGCGAGGTAGGGGGAATGGCCCGGCCGCGGCCGTTGTTCCGCGAAGGTGCAATAGTGGCAGACATCGCGGCAGAGCCGCGTCAGCGGTATGAACACCTTGCGCGAATAGGAGATCAGCCGGCCGTGCCCGGCGTCGCGCAGCGCCGCGGCCTCCGCCATCAGCGCGGCAAGCGGCCTCCGTTCCAACTCCGCCGTATCCATCCGTCCCGCCCCCGACCCTTGCCCAACCGGGCCCATCGGCTGCATCGTGTGGCATCACCGGTGCCCGTGCAACGGGGGAGGAACGCCATGCAATTCGGCTTCAACGCGCCGACGGCGGGGGCGCTGGCGGCGCCCGATGCGCTGCTGCGCATCGTGACGGGGGGCGAGGCCATGGGCTTCGACTACGCCACGATCAGCGACCACGTGGTCATCCCGAAGGACATCGAGGCCCGCTACCCCTACACGGACAGCGGCGAATTCCCCGCCGGCGCCCGCCTCGACCGGCACGAGCAGCTCATCGAGACCGCCTGGCTGGCGGCCCATACGAAGCGGCTGCGCCTGGTGCTCTCGGTCATGGTGGTGCCGCACCGGCCCGCCGTGCTGGCGGCCAAGCAGCTGGCGACCATCGACATCCTCTCCGGCGGGCGCCTGACCGTCGGCATCGGCGCCGGCTGGATGCGCGAGGAGTTCGAGGCGCTGCAGACCGAACCCTTCGAGGAACGCGGCGCCGTCACCGACGACTACCTGCGCGCCTTCAAGGCGCTGTGGACGGAGGACGATCCCCGCCACGAGGGGAAATACGCCCGCTTCTCCAACATCGACTTCTCGCCGAAGCCGGTGCAGAAGCCGCACCCGCCGATCTGGGTCGGCGGCGAGAGCGGACCGGCGATGCGCCGCACCGCGGCTCTCGGCGACGCCTGGTACCCGATCCAGGCCAACCCCGCCTTCCCGATGGACAGCCTGACGCGCCTCGCCGCCGGCATCGACAAGCTGCGCGGCATGGTGGCGAAGGCCGGGCGCGATCCCGCCGCCGTGGGCGTGGTCGTGCGCGTTCAGGCCACGGGCGCGGGCGTGCCCGCCACGGCCGGCGACGGCGAGCGGCGCATGTGGTCCGGCGGCGATGCCGACGTCATCCAGGACCTGCGCGACCTGAAGGCGCTGGGCGTGCGGAGCTGCGACTTCGGCTTTCCCGGCACCGCGCCGGACGAGGTCCTGGCGAATATGCGCCGCTTCGCCGACACCATCATGGCCAGGGCGTGATCCCATGAAGCTCGGCATCACCATCGGCATGATCCGCGGCGCCACGCCGCAGCTCGAGATGGACGTCGTGCTGGAGGCCGAGCGCCTCGGCTACGACGCCGTCTGGTGCGGCGAGTCCTACGGCACGGACGCGGTCACGCCGATCGCCTGGGTGCTGGCGCGCACCACGCGCATCCGCGCCGGCACCGGCATCATGCAGATGCCGGCGCGCACGCCGACCTGCGCGGCGATGACCTCCATGACGCTGCAGGCGCTCTCGGGCGACCGCTTCCTGTGCGGCGTCGGGCCATCCGGCCCGCAGGTCGCCGAGGGCTGGTACGGCGTGCCCTACGGCAACGGCCTCGGCCGCACGCGGGAATACATCGAGATCATCAGGAAGATCATCGCCCGCGAGGCGCCGCTGACCCACGAGGGCGAGCACTACCAGATCCCCTATGCCGGCCCCGGCGCCTCCGGCCTCGGCAAGCCGCTGCGCAGCATCATCCACGGCAAGCCGCTGCCGGTCTATACCGCCTCCATCACGCCGGGCGGGCTGCGCCTCTCGGGTGAGATCGCCGACGGCAACCTGCCGATCTTCATGTCGCCGGAGCGCGCGGACGTGGTGACGAAGCCGACGCTGGAAGGCCGTGCTCGGATGGGCAGGACGGACCTCGCGGGCTACGACATCGCGCCCTACACCAAGATCCGGATGGGCGACGACCTGCAGGCCTGCCGCGACGCGATCAAGCCCGAGCTCGCGCTCTACATCGGCGGCATGGGCGCGCGCGGCAAGAATTTCTACAACGACTACGCGAAGAAGCTCGGCTACCCGGATGCCGCGCGGGTGATCCAGGATCTCTACCTGGACGGCAAGAAGCGGGAGGCGGCGGCCGAGGTGCCGGACCGGCTGTGCGACGAGGTCGCGCTGCTCGGGCCCGCGGACCGCATCAGGGCGCGGCTGCAGGACTGGAAGGCGGCGGCGAAGGACGGCAGCGTCGGCACCATCGTCTTCACCGGCGCCACCGTCGAGGCGCTGCGGGTGGCGGCGGAGGCGGTGCTGTAGGGACGCAGCGCATCGCCCTTGCAGCACCGCCGTCCGGCCTCACGCCGCCAGCTTCACCGGCAGGTGCGTGATGCCGTGCACGAAGGGGGACATCACCCGCTGCGGCGGGCCCAGCACCTCGATCTTCAGGTCGCGCTTCAGGATCTCCTCCCACAGGATCTTCAGCTGCATCTCCGCCAGGCGGTTGCCGACGCAGCGGTGGATGCCGAAGCCGAAGGAGAGGTGCTGGCGCGGCCGGGCGCGGTCGATGATGAAGCGCTCCGGCTCCTCGATGGCCTCCTCGTCGCGGTTGCCCGACAGGTACCACATGATCACCTTGTCGCCTTCGCGGATCTTCTGGCCGTTCAGCTCGAAGTCGGCCACCGCGGTGCGGCGCATGTGCGACAGCGGCGTCTGGTAGCGGATGATCTCCGGCACCGCGCTGTCCACCAGGGCGGGGTTCGCCTTCAGCTTGGCGTATTCCCCCGGGTTCTGGCTGAAGAACCAGACGCCGCCGGAGATCGAATTGCGCGTGGTGTCGTTGCCGCCGACGATCAGCAGCACCAGATTGCCCATGAACTCGCGCGGCGGCATGTTCCGCGTCGCCGGCGCGTGCGCCATCATGGAGATCAGGTCGGGCGCCGGCTCGGCGTTCACGCGCTGGTTCCACAGGTTGATGAAATAGGCCGCCATCTCGCGGAACTTCGCCTCGCGCTGCTCCTCGTTCTCGATGAGGCCGCCGGGCATCGGCAGCGCCGTCGCGCAGTCCGACCAGTGCGACAGCAGGCGGCGGTCCTCCTGCGGGAAGTCGAACAGGGTGGCCAGCATCTGCACGGTCAGCTCGATGGAGACCTTGTCCACCCAGTTGAATTCCTCGCCCCGCGGCAGGCCATCCAGGATCGTGCAGACGCGTTCGCGGATGATGCCTTCCATCTTCGCGAGGTTGCCCGGCGCCACGATCGGCTGCACCGCCTGGCGCTGGATGTCGTGCTTCGGCGGGTCCATGGCGATGAACATCGGCAGCTCGAGCTCCTTCGCCCGGTCGCGGATGGTGATGCCGCCGAACTGCGAGGAGGAGGAGAACGCCTTGTGGTTCACCTCCACCGTCATGATGTCCTTGTACTTCGTCACCGACCAGAACGGCCCGTACTCGCTCTCGGCCGTGTAGTGCACGGGGGCGTCGCGGCGCAGGCGCCGGAAATAGGGATGGACGGTGTCGTCGCGGAACAGCTCGGGCCGGCTCGGGTCGATCTTGTCGAGCGGCAGGCTGAAGGCGAGCGCCTCGTGGTCCTCGAGGTTGACGGGTGCGTTCATGGCGGTTCGTGCTCCCAGCGGGCCGGGGCGACCCGGCGGCGGTTCTGGGGGCGGAGACTACAGCCTCCGCCCGGTCGGATGCGAGCAAAACGGCTCCAGGCGGCGTCGTTGCGTCAGTGCTGCGCTTCCGGCATGCGCACCACCAGCCCGTCCAGCGCCGCGGTCATCTCGATCTGGCAGGAGAGGCGGGAGTTGTCCTGCTTCGTCGCGGCGAAGCTGAGCATCGAGGCCTCCTGCTCGGACGGCGTGCCGGTCCTGGCCTCCCAGGCCGGATCGACGAAGACGTGGCAGGTGGCGCAGGCGCATTCGCCGCCGCAATCGGCATCGATGCCGGGGACGTTGTTGTCCACCGCGCCGCGCATGACGGAGAGGCCCACGGGCACCTCCACCGCATGCTCGGTGCCGTTGTGCTCGATGTAGGTGACCTTGGGCATGGGTATCCTTCCTGGCGAATAGGGTCAGGCCGTGGCGAGGGCGGCAAGCGGGGTGGCGGGATCGGCGAGGCGCGCGGCCGGCACCGGCCGGCCGAGGGCGATCAGGCGCTTGCCGGCCATGAATTCCGGCGCGGCGTTCACCGCCTCGACGGCCTGCACCGCGCCGGCGGCGTCCAGGTGGAAGACGGCGAGCCGATCCCCGGCCGCCGGGTCGCCGCGGACGACCCCCTGCGCCGCGCCTTGCGCAAGCCCCGCGACCTGGATGCGCAATTCGTACTGGTCCGACCAGAACCAGCAGACCTCCGGCGCCGGCACGGGGCGGCCGCACAGGTCGGCGGCGGCCTGCTTGGCCTGTTCCGTGGCGCTCGGCACGCTTTCCAGCCGCCCCATCGCGCCGCCCGGCAGCGGGCGGATGGTGCAGTCGCCGATCGCATGGATGGCCGGGTCGGCGGTGCGCGCGCTGCCGTCCACGCGGATGCCGCCGCCCGGCTCGGCCAGGCCGGCGGCCCGGGCGAGGGCGTCCTCCGCCACCGCCCCGACGCCCAGCAGCACCAGGTCGGCCGGGATGCGCGTGCCGTCCGCCAGCCGCACCGCGTCGGGCTCGATGGCCTCGATGCCTACCCTCAGGCGGAGATCGACGCCGCGCCGCCGGTGCGCCGCGTCCACGAAGGCCGAGAGGGCGGGGCTGGCGACGCGGGCCAGCACCCGGTCCTGCGCCTCCAGCACCGTCGCCGCGGCACCCAATGCCCGGGCGGAGGCCGCGACCTCCAGCCCGATCCAGCCGGCGCCGATCACCACGACGCGGCGCCCCGGCCCGATGCCCGCCTTCAGCCGGTCCGCATCCGCGGCATTGCGCAGGGTGTGCACAAGCGGCAGGTCGGCGCCCGGCAGCGGAATGCGGCGCGCCCGCGCCCCGGTGGCCAGGATGAGGTGGTCGTAGGCAAGCGCCTCGCCGCCGGCCAGGCGCAGGGTTTTCGCGCCGCGGTCGATCGCCTCCGCCGGCGTGCCGAGGTGCAGCGTGACGTGCTGCTTGCCGTAGAACTCCGCCGGGCGCAGCGCCAGGCTCTCGGCCGTCGCCTCGCCCTTCAGCCAGGCCTTGGAGAGCGGCGGCCGGTGATAAGGCAGCACCGGCTCCTCGCCGAGCAGGATGATCTCGCCGGGCCAGCCGTACTGGCGCAGGAAGGCCGCGGCATTGCTGCCGGCATGGCCCGCCCCGATGATCACCACCCGCGCCGTTGCAGGCTCCACCCGCCCTGTCCCCACCCGTTGCAGGCATGTAGGCCGGGGGGCAGGGGCGGCGTCAAGCGGCGCGGGGCGGCCCGCCGCCGAAGGCCAGCAGGTCGTCCAGCGCCACCGAGCCGCCATCCGTCACCGGCAACGCCCGCACGCCGGCAGCCAGCATGGCGGCGAGCGCATCGCGCAGGTTCGTCCCCGGCGGCAGCGGCGTGCCGGAGGCCGCCTCCGGCCGGCGCGGCGCATCGGCCAGGGTGAACAGGCCGAGCCGCGTCAGCGCGCGGTCGGCGCCGAGGAATTCGGCGACGAAAGGGTCCCCCGGGTCGGCCAGGATCTCGGCCGCGGGCGCGTGCCGCAGCAGCCGCCCGGCGCGCAGCACGGCGACGGCATCGCCGAGGCGCACCGCCTCCTCCACGTCGTGCGTGACGATCAGCACGGTCTTGCGCAGGCTGCGCAGCAGGTGCAGCACCTCGTCCTGCAGCCGGGCGCGCACCACCGGATCGACGGCGCCGAAGGGCTCGTCCATCAGCAGCACGGGCGGGTCGCCGGCAAGCGCCCGGGCCACGCCGACGCGCTGGCGCTCCCCGCCCGAGAGCTGGTGGGGCCAGCGGTCCCGGAAGCGCCCCGGATCGAGGCCGACCAGGGACAGCACCGCCTCCACCCGGGCGGCGATGCGCGCGGCGTCCCAGCCCAGCAGGCGCGGCACGGTGGCGACGTTCTCCGCCACGGTGCGGTGCGGAAACAGCCCACCCTCCTGGATGACGTAGCCGATCCCCCGCCGCAGCGTGACGGCATCCATGCGCAGCGCGTCCTGCCCGCCGATCAGGATCTCGCCCGATGTCGGCTCCACCAGGCGGTTGACCATGCGCAACGTGGTGGTCTTGCCGCAGCCGGAGGGGCCGATCAGGGCGCAGCTCGTGCCCTCCGGCACGGTCAGCGTCAGGTCCGCGACGGCTGGCTGGGCGGCGCCGGGATAGGTCTTGGTCAGGCCGCGCAGGGTGATCATGCGACGGCATCCCGGTAGCGCGCGGCGCGGCGTTCCAGCAGGCCGAAGCCGGCCTCGGCCAGCAGTGCCAGCGCGGCGATGGCGACGGCGCCGACCAGCATGCGCCCGGTGTCGAGCAGCGCCAGGCCCTGGGTGACCAGGTCGCCCAGCCCCCCGCCGCCGATGAAGGTCGCGAGCGCCGCCGCCGAGACCACCTGCACCGCGGCGATGCGCAGCCCGGCGAAGACCAGCGGCGCCGCCAGCGGCAGCTCGACGCCGATGGCCCGCTGCACCGGCGTGAGGCCGAGGCCGCGCGCCGCGTCCAGCGCCGCCGGGTCGGCGGTGTTCAGCCCGATGACCGTGTTCACCAGCACCGGCGGGATGGCGGTGATCGCCAGCGCGACGACGGAGGGCGTGAACCCGACGCCGAGCAGCGGCAGCAGCGCCGCCAGCACGGCAAGGCTCGGCAGGGTGCGCAGCAGGCCGGCAAGGGCGATGGTGGCCTCGGAAAGCCGCGGCCGGCGCGCCACCGCGACGCCGGCCGGCAGGGCGATCGCGATGCCGATCAGCAGGCCGGTCAGCGACAGCAGCAGGTGGTCCAGCACCGCGGTGCCGAAGGTGCCGGGGTTGGCGGCCAGCCAGGCCATGGCGCCGCCGAGGGTGCTCATGGCGGCACCGCCCGCGACGCCGGCAGGCGCCGCTGCACCAGCGCCAGCCCCTGGTCCAGCACCAGCGCGAGCGCCGCGACCAGCCCGGCACCGACCAGGATCTTCTCCGTGTGCCCCTGGTCGAGGCCGGTGAGGATCAGCACGCCGAGCCCGCCCGCGCCGATCAGCGCGCCGACCGTCGCCGCCGAGACAAGGGTGACGCCGGCGATGCGCAGCCCGCCCAGCAGCGCCGGCATGGCCAGGGGCAGCTCCACCCGCCACAGGCGCTGGCGCGGCGTCAGCCCCATGCCGGTGGCGGCATCCAGCACGGCGGGCGGCACGGAGGCGAGGCCCGCGACCAGGGCGCGCAGCAGGATCGGCAGCGCGTAGGTGACGAGGGCGACCAGGGCCGGCCAGAATCCGAGGCCCAGGATGGGGACGAGCAGCGCAAACAGCGCCAAGGTCGGCAGGCTGTAGAGGATCGAGGCGCCGCCGAGCACCGCCGCGCGCAGCCGCGCCGCGCGCGCTACCGCAAGACCCAGCGGCAGCCCGATGATCAGCGCGACGGCGATGGCGGCGAGCACCAGCTCGACATGCACCAGCGTCGCCGCCGCCACGGTATCGAGGTTGCGCGCCGTCCAGCGCACTACCCCCTCCCCCGCTCGCGGGGGAGGGTCGGGGTGGGGGTGGCGTCCACTCTCAAGAAGCGGGTCTCAAGAAGCGGGCCGCGACCTCGCGCGGCTCGTCGCCATCCTGGTCGACCTGGCGGTTGAGCCTCTGCATCACCGCATTATCGAGCCGGCGGTTCAGCGGGTCCAGCACCTCGACAAGGCGCGGGACGGTATCGAGAACCTGGCGCCGCACCACGGCGCAGAGCTGGTAGGGCGGCCAGAACGCCCTGTCGTCGGCCAGCGATACGAAGCCGCCGGCGGCGATCTGCCAGTCCGTCGCATAGCCATTCACCACATCGGCCTGGCCATGGCGCAGCGCGGCGTAGCGCAGGCCGAGCGCGCTGAACTGGCGCAGGCGGCGGAATTCCATGCCGTAGACGCGCTTCAGGCCGGGCAGGCCGTCGGCGCGGTCGGCGAACTCGCTGCCGGCGGACAGCGTGAGCCGCGGCGCGACGCGGGCGAGGTCGGACAGTGTCGAAAGCCTGTGGCGCTGCGCGGTGGCGGGCAGCACCAGCAGGACATTGCCGTTGTCGATGCCGCTGGGCGCCACCCAGTCGAGGTTGAAGCGCGCGCGGTAGCCCTCCCGCACGCGGGCCAGCACCTGCTCCGCCGTGCCGGCGGTATCCTCCCGCAGCACCACGCCGAGGCCGGTGCCGGTGTATTCGGGGTAGAGGTCGATCTGGCCGGTGGTGAGCGCCCCCTGCGCGATGAGCGTGCCGCCGAGGTTCAGGCGGCGTTCGACGCGCGCGACGCCGGCGGCTTCGAGGGCCTGCGCCCAGAGCTCGCCGAGGACGAGCTGCTCGGTGAAGTTCTTGGAGCCGATGCGCAGCAGCGGTGCCTGGGCGCGCGCTGGCCGTGGGACAAGGGGCAGCGCGAGCGCGGCGCGGCGGGGGATCACGCCGGCGGGTTCCAGGGGTTGACGACGGGGATGCCGACCTGGTGGAAGTCCGCGACATTCCGCGTCACGACGCCGAGGCCGTGGGTTGCGGCCGTTGCGGCAATGAACAGGTCGGGCTGCGCGTAGGTACGCCGGCGCGCCTTGCCATCATCCACCATGGCACGCCAGGCGAACACGACGGCCTCGTCGATGTCGAGGACGCGGCCGCGGAACCAATGTCGCAGCGTGCGGTCGAGCCATTCCTGCAACTCGTGGCGGAACGCGTCGTCCTCCGCAAGGGCTTCGATGCCGGCGCGGATCTCGGCGAAGGTCACGCAGCTGACGAAAAGCGGGGAGGCGCCGTGCTTCCGCGACCATGCGAGGACGTTCGGATGGCAGCGCGGCTTGCGCAGCTCGGAGACGACGTTGGTATCGACGATCCAGCCCGCCGCCGTCACAGCTCGACGTCGCGGATCTTCATGCGGATGCCGGGCCGGCCGAACTTCAGGCGCCGCAGCGGGGAGTTCACGAGCACGTCGCGCAGGTTGGGGCGCTTCTCCCGCGGCCCAGCCAGCTTCGCGTACTCCTCGGCGGAAAGCACGACGACGGCCTCCCTTCCGTGCACCGTCACCGCCTGCGGGCCATGCGCGCGCGCCTCCCGCACAAGCTCGCTGAAGCGGGCCTTGGCGTCCTGGAGCTTCCAGGTGCGCGGGGTGGGGGTGCCATCGGGCATGAGGGCAGGCTAGTCCGACTGGTCAGGTGCAGCAACCTCGCCGATCCTTGCCGCTGCATGCTTTATTCCGTTGGACAATGAATGCGGTGTCGGTTCAATCTCACCAAGGTTCGAGATGACGGAGAACGACATGCGCGCACTCTACCTCACACCGCTGCTCATTCTCGCCGCCTGCGCGGGGGGGGGGGGGACAACTCACCCCGATAGCAGGCGCAACGGCGGCGCTTGACGGCGCCTACAGGGGGACGGGGCAGGGTATGACAAACATCTGCGGCTCAACCACCCCCTTCCCTGTCACGACCACGGTCAAGGACGGTGTTGCGACCGTCGCGCTGCGAAGCGGACGGAGAGTGACCGGCCGCGTGGCGGCAGATGGAACGATTTCGAGCGTAAGCTCCTCGGACAGCCAGTTCATCGGCAGCGGCGACGGCAAGATCGAGAACGGCCGCCTCACCATCAACCTGACCACGCAAGCAGCCGGCGGCTATGGCAGCTGCAGCTGGCGGTACAGCGGCGAGCGAGCGAGCTGAAACAGGGGCCCACCTACCCCCGCCGCACCCCATACTCCCCCGCCTCCAGCGCCGCGATGATCGCCGCGCCCTGCGCCGCGTCCCGCACCTCCACCATCAGGTGCAGCTCCGTGCTCTGCACCGTCGGCGCGCCGAACAGTTGCTGGTGCTGCACCTCGATCACGTTGCCGCCCAACGCGGCGATGCAGGCCGAGATGGCGGCCAGCATCCCTGGCCGGTCCGGGATGTCGAAGTGCAGCCGCAGGAGCCGCCCGTCGCGCAGCAGCTGGCGCAGCAGCACGTTGGACAGCGCCCGCGCATCGATGTTGCCGCCGCAGACCGGCAGGCCCACGGCCCGGCCCGCGAAGCGCCCGGGGAAGGCCAGCACCGCGGCCAGCGCGGCGGCGCCGGCGCCCTCCGCCACCACCTTCGCGCCCTCGGCCAGCAGGGCGATCGCCTCCTCCACCGCGCGCTCCGGCACGACGAGCACCTCGATGCCGTGGCGCTTCAGCCAGGCAAAGGGCAGCTCGCCCACGTCGCGCACGGCGATGCCCTCGGCGACGGTCGGCCCGCCGACGCGCACGGGCTGGCCCGCCAGGCGCTGCGCCATGGCGGCATAGGCTTCGACCTCCGCCCCGAGCACCGTGATGCCGGGCCGCAGCTCGAGCGCTGCGGCGGCGCAGCCGGTCAGCAGCCCGCCGCCGCCCACCGGCACGACGAGCGTGTCGAGCGCCGGCGCGTCCTCCAGCATCTCCAGGGCCAGTGTGCCCTGCCCGGCGATCACGCCCGGGTCGTCATAGGGGTGGATGAAGGTCAGCCCGTCCCGCAGCGCGAGCTCATGCGCATGCGCCGCGGCCTCGGCCAGCGTCTCGCCATGCAGCACCACGCGCACGCCCCAGCCCTCCGTGCGCACGACCTTGGTCGCCGGGGTGTAGCGCGGCATGACGATGGTGGCGGCGATTGCGGCCAGTGACGCATGCCGCGCCACCGCCTGGGCATGGTTGCCGGCGGACATGGCGATGACGCCGGCCGTGCGCTCCCGCGGCGTGAGCAGGGCGATGCGGCTGGCGGCGCCGCGTTCCTTGAAGGCGCCCGTGGCCTGCAGGTTGTCGAGCTTCAGCCAGACCTTCGCGCCCGTCGCCCGGCTGACGGCGTCCGAGAACAGGGTCGGCGTGCGGATGACGGCGCCGGCAATGCGCGCCGCGGCGGCGCGCACCTCGGCCAGACCGATGACCGGCATGGCCGCCGGCTCACGCGCGGCGACGGCAAGCGCCCCCCGATGCGGCATGGGATGGCCTCAGCGATAGGCGACGGCGGCGATCTCGTAGGCGCGGGCGCCGCCGGGGGCGGGCACCTCCACGCTGTCGCCCACCTTGCGGCCGATCAGCGCCTTGGCCAGGGGCGAGGTGATGGAGATGGAGCCCGCCTTCATGTCGGCCTCGTAGGCGCCGACGATGCGGTAGGTCTTCTCCTCCTCGGTCTCCTCGTCGATGACCGTGACGCGGGCGCCGAACTTCACCTGGTCGCCCGAAAGACGGGAGACGTCGATCACCTCGGCGGCGGGGACGATCGATTCCAGCTCCGCAATCCGGCCCTCGATGAAGGACTGCTTCTCGCGGGCGGCGTGGTATTCGGCGTTCTCGGACAGGTCGCCATGCGCGCGTGCTTCCGCGATCGCCCGGATGACCGCCGGACGCTCCACGGCCTTCAGCTGCTTCAGCTCCTCCTCCAGCTTCGCCAGACCCTCGGCGGTCATGGGGAACTTCTGCACGGCAAGCCCTTCCTCAACAGCGATGGAAGATGGGAAATCCCCGCGTCGCGCGGGGCGGGAAGCATGCGCTTCCCGACGGCCGGGATAAACGAAAATCGCGGGGGTCGCGCCACCGCGCCCCCGCTCCCGTCAGAACGAGGCCGCAAAATAGGACTGGAGCGGCGCCACATCAAGGGTTCCGGCCCTCAGCGCCGCGATGGCGTGCACCGCGGCCCGGGCTCCGGCGACGGTGGTGAAGTGCGGCACCCCGTGGGTCAGGGCGCTGCGCCGGATGTCGAAGCTGTCCGCCACGGACTGCCCGCCGCCGGTGGTGTTGATCACCAGCTGGATGTCGCCGGACTTGATGGCATCGACGCAGTGCGGCCGCCCTTCCAGCACCTTGTTCACCACCTGGCAGGGCAGCCCGGCGTCGCGGAAGCGGGCCGCGGTGCCGCGCGTGGCGGTGACGGCGAAGCCCATCTCGATGAGCCGGCGCGCCAGCGAGACCGCGATCGCCTTGTCGCCATCCTTCACCGAGACGAAGACCGTGCCAGCCTCCGGCAGCCGCACCCCGGCGCCGAGCTGGGCCTTGAGGAAGGCGCGCTCGAAGCTGGAATCGAGGCCCATCACCTCGCCGGTGGACTTCATCTCGGGGCCGAGGATCACGTCCACATTGGGGAAGCGGTTGAACGGGAATACCGCCTCCTTCACCGCCACGTGGCGATAGACCGCGTCGTCATCGAGGCCGAACTCGGCGAGCCGCGCACCCGCCATCACCCGCGCGCCGATCTTCGCCACCGGCACGCCGGTGGCCTTGGCCACGAAAGGCACGGTGCGGGACGCGCGGGGGTTCACCTCGAGCACGAAGATCTCGCCATCCTTCACGGCGTACTGCACGTTCATCAGGCCCTTGACCTTCAGCGCGCGGGCCATGGCCTCGGTTTCCGCCTTCAGCTCGGTGACGATGGCGGGCGCCAGCGAATAGGGCGGCAGCGAGCAGGCCGAGTCGCCGGAATGGATCCCGGCCTCCTCGATGTGCTCCATCACGCCGGCGACGTAGACCGCGCCGGTCTCGTCGGCGATGCAGTCCACATCCACCTCGATGGCGTCGGCCAGGTACTGGTCGATCAGGATCGGATTCTCGCCCGAGACCTTCACCGCCTCCTGCCCGAAGCGCAGCAGCTGTTCCCGGTTGTGCGCGATCTCCATTGCCCGCCCGCCGAGCACGTAGGAGGGGCGGACCACCACCGGGTAGCCGATGCGCTCGGCCTCCCGCGCCGCGTCCTCGAGCGTGCGCGCCGTGCCGTTCTGCGGCTGCTTCAGGCCGAGGCGCTTCAGCAGCCCCTGGAAACGCTCGCGGTCCTCGGCGATGTCGATCGCCTCGGCGCTGGTGCCGAGGATCGGGATGCCCGCCCGGTGCAGCGCCTGGCTCAGCTTGAGCGGCGTCTGCCCGCCATACTGCACGATGCAGCCGAGCAGCGTGCCCCGCTCCTGCTCCTTGCGGATCAGGCTGATCACGTCCTCCTCCATCAGCGGCTCGAAGTAGAGCCGGTCGGAGGTGTCGTAGTCGGTGCTGACGGTCTCCGGGTTGCAGTTGACCATGATGGTCTCGAACCCCGCCTCCTTCAGTGCGTAGGCGGCGTGGACGCAGCAGTAGTCGAACTCGATGCCCTGGCCGATGCGGTTCGGCCCGCCGCCGAGGATGATGATCTTCTGCCGGTCGGTCGGGCGGCTCTCGCACTCCGGCACGCCGAAGCCGCCCTCGTATGTCGAGTACATGTAGGGCGTCTGGCTGGCGAACTCGGCGGCGCAGGTGTCGATGCGTTTGAACACGGCATGCACGCCCAGGCGCTCGCGCAGGGCCGCGACCGCCGTCTCCTGCACCCCGGCGAGGTCGGCCAGGCGCCGGTCGGAGAAGCCGAGTGCCTTGAGGCGGCGCAGCGCGGTCGCGGTCCTCGGCAGGCCGCCCGCCCTCACCTCGGCCTCGGCGGCGACGATCCGTTCGACCTCGCGCAGGAACCAGGGATCGAACCTGCAGGCCTCGTGGATGTCGGCGAGCGGCACGCCGGCGCGCATCGCCTGCGCCGCCACGAGCACGCGGTCCGGCTTCGGCGTCGCCAGCGCGGCATGGAAGGCCTGGGCGCTGCCGTCGCCCGGAACCTCGATCTCATCGAGCCCCGAGAGCCCGGTCTCCAGGCTGCGCAGCCCCTTCTGCAGCGCTTCCGCGAAGCTGCGGCCGATCGCCATCGCCTCGCCCACCGACTTCATGCTGGTGGTGAGCGTCGCCGGGGTGCCGGGGAATTTCTCGAAGGTGAAGCGGGGGATCTTCACCACGACATAGTCGATGGTGGGCTCGAAGCTCGCCGGCGTGACCTGCGTGATGTCGTTCGCCAGCTCGTCCAGCGTGTAACCCACGGCGAGCTTCGCCGCGACCTTGGCGATGGGGAAGCCGGTGGCCTTGGACGCCAGCGCCGAGGAGCGGGACACGCGCGGGTTCATCTCGATGATCACCATGCGGCCATCGGCGGGGTTGATGCCGAACTGCACGTTCGACCCGCCGGTATCCACCCCGATCTCGCGCAGGCAGGCGATGGAGGCATCGCGCATGCGCTGGTATTCCTTGTCGGTCAGCGTCAGCGCCGGCGCGACGGTCACGCTGTCGCCGGTGTGCACGCCCATGGCGTCCAGGTTCTCGATGGAGCAGACGATGATGCAGTTGTCCGCGGCGTCGCGGACCACCTCCATCTCGAACTCCTTCCAGCCCAGCACGCTTTCCTCGACCAGCACCTCCGTGGTCATCGAGGCGGCGAGGCCGGCGGTGACGATCTGCTCGAACTCCTCGCGGTTGTAGGCGATGCCGCCGCCGGTGCCGCCGAGCGTGAAGGAGGGGCGGATGACGCAGGGCAGCTTCACCTGGTCCAGTGCCGCCCAGGCCTCGGGCATGCTGTGGGCGATGGCGCTCTTCGGGCTCTCGATGCCGATCTTCGCCATGGCGTCGCGGAATTTCAGGCGGTCCTCGGCCTTGTCGATCACCTCCGCCCTGGCGCCGATCAGCTCGCAGCCGTACCGCTCCAGCACGCCGGCGGCGGCGAGCTTCAGCGAGGTGTTCAGCGCGGTCTGCCCGCCCATGGTGGGCAGCAGCGCATCGGGGCGTTCCTTCGCGATGATCTTCTCGACGATCTCGGGCGTGATGGGCTCGATGTAGGTGGCATCGGCCAGCCCGGGGTCCGTCATGATCGTCGCCGGGTTGGAGTTCACCAGGATCACCCGGTAGCCCTCGGCGCGCAGCGCCTTGCAGGCCTGCGCGCCCGAGTAGTCGAACTCGCAGGCCTGGCCGATCACGATCGGCCCGGCGCCGATGATGAGGATGGAGTGGATGTCGGTGCGCTTCGGCATGGGGGGTCAGGCCTTGGTCGGAATCAGAAGGAGGGTCAGCGCGACGCCCTGCAGCGCCGCGGCGGAGGCGATGGCGGCAAGGGCGGTGCCTTCCAGGCGGAGCGCGGAGAAGCCGAAGGGCAGCGCGGCAAGCCCCGCCACCCCGATGCAGGCAAGGTTCGCCAGCAGCGCCCGTGGCACGCGCGACAGCCCGGCCGCTGCACGCCACGCAAGCGGCGTGCCGAACAGCGCCACCGCCAGCGCGATGGCGGCGCCGCAGAGCATCGGGTCGAGATCCAGCGCGATGCTGCTCATGGCCGCGACTGCCGCCGCGCCGTCCAGAGCAGCAGCGGCAGGATGAACAGGTGCGGCACCAGCCAGAACAGCGTCAGCGCCAGCCAGCGGTCGGGCTCGGCCAGCAGGAAGGGGGTGGCGCCATGCACCGCCGAGGACAGCGCGAAGGCTGTCCAGGCCGCGCGCACCGGCGGGAAGAGCCGGCGCATCGCATGCGCCAGGGCAAACAGCACGAGGCCCGAATAGGCGAGCGCGAACAGGCCGAGGGCGGGGATCGGCATCAGGTCACCGCATCCACGGTCAGCGCCACGGCAACCACCGCCATCGCCACGCCGACGGCGCGCTGCTGCACCGCCGCCAGTGCCGGCCGGCGCCGCGGCAGCCGCGCGCATCGCTCGGCGCCGATCAGGCGGATCGCCTCCCAGAGATGCGGCATGGCGGTCAGCAGGCCGGCGAGGCCGGCGACGGAGACCAGCATCAGCACCAGCAGCCCGGCATTGGTTCCTGCCAGCGAGATGAACCCCGCCACCCGGCCCAGTGCCATGCTGCGCGACATCAGGCAGGCCATGTTGGCCCCCGGCGTCGCCGCCAGCCCGAGCGTGATCGCCGCCAGGATCAGCAGGGTGTGCGTCTCGGGCATGGCCTACCCGGTCGCCCGGCCGGTGCCGTCGGTGGCGAGCTTCACCGCGATCAGCGCCAGCGCCGCGCCAAGCAGCCAGCGCTGCACCGCCATCCAGCCCGGCCGCCCGCCCAGGAAGCGCGCGGTGCCGGCGGCACCCCAGACCAGCACGGCGTCGAACGCGGTGCAGACCGCGATCTGCACCGCGCCGAGCACCGCGCCCTGAAGGAAGACATCGCCGCGGCCTGGATCGATGAAGGGCGGCAGCACGGCCATGTAGAACAACGCGACCTTCGGGTTCAGCGCCGCCGTGGCGAAGCCGACGCCGAACAGCCGCGCGGCAGGCTCGCGTGGCATGGAGCGCGGGCTGAACAGCGGCTGGCCGCCGGGCTTCACGCATTGCCAGGCGAGGAACAGCAGGTAGGCCGCGCCGCCCAGGCGCAGGATGTCCCAGGCATGGGGGATGGCCAGCAGCGCCGCGGTGATGCCGGCGGCGGCGCAGAGCATGATCGCCAGCGAGCCGGCCTGGCAGCCGAGGAGCGAGACCATCCCCGCCCCCGTCCCCTGCGCCAGGCTGCGCGAGACGAGGTAGAGCATGTTCGGCCCCGGCGTCAGCGCGAGGCCGAGCGAGAGGGCGGCGAAGACGAGGAGGGTTTCCGAGGAGGGCACGGTCTCACGCTGCGGGCCGGGCGGCGAGAGAGGCACCGCCATCGGCAACGCGCGAGCGCACGTTCAGCACCTCGATACCCACCAGCCGTCCCCCGGCATCGAGGTCGAGGATGATGCCGGGTGCCACCTCGCGCGTTGTGGCGACGACGATGCCTTCCGGCGCGAGCCGGACATAGGCCGCATCCGCTTCCTGGTCATAGGTGGTCGTGCTGCTCATGGTGTCGCGTCCCTGTCGAAGAAGGCGGTGATCACCAGCGTGTCGGGTCCGTCCGGCCGATGCACGACGCGCAGGATCCGGTTCCCGACCGCGGCGACTGTGCGGAAGCTGCGCATCAAGGTGGGATCGGCCGGATCCGGTTGCACCGCGTGGGGTCTGGCCAGCGCCTCCTCCACCCAGGCTTCCTCGATGCCCCGCTGTCGCAGGCGAGCGGCAGCATGCGCGCTGTATCGGATCACGCTCCCGCCTCTCCTCCTCTTATACCAACGCGCGTTGATGTTGACACATCAACGCCCCTCAGACGCCGGGCGCCGCGCATCCGCGCGGCTTGGCTTCGCGCCATTGGGCGCGGGCCGCGTCCGCGGCCTCGGCGCGCCATCTGGCGCGCCGCATGGGTCAGCCTTTGACCGAGTTGGTATTACCCCTGCACCGAGAACCCGCCATCCACCGGGATCGCCACCCCGGTGACGAAGGCGCTCGCGTCCGAGCCCAGGAAGGCGGCAATCCCCTCGAAGTCGCCGATCTCGCCCCAGCGCCCCTTCGGCGTACGCGCCAGCACGTTGGCGTCGAGCTGCGGCATGTCGACGCGCGCCTTGCGCGTCAGGTCGGTGTCGATCCAGCCCGGCAGGATGCAGTTCACCGTGATGCCGTCCGCGGCCCAGGCCACCGCCAGCGACCTGGTCAACTGCACCACGCCGCCCTTCGATGCCGCGTAGGCGATGTGGAAGGGCAGGCCGAAGATCGACAGCATGGAGCCGTTGTTGATCACCCGCCCCGCCCCGCCGCGCTTCAGGTGCGGGTGCGCCGCCTTGGCCGCCAGGTAGGCGCTGGACAGGTTGGTGTCGATCACGGTGTGCCAGTCCGCCTCGGCATAGACCTCCGGCCGGTTGCGGATGTTGGTGCCGGCATTGTTCACCAGGATGTCCAGCCGCCCGAAGCGCGCGACGGTCGCGTCCACCATGGCCTGGACGCTGGCGGCGTCGGTCACGTCCACGATCACCGCGTCCGCCTCGGCGCCAAGTCCGCGCAGCTCGGCCACGGCGGCGGCGTTCTTCTCCGCGTTGCGCCCGGCGACCATCACCGCCGCGCCGGCCCTTGCCAGACCGCGGCCGAGTCCCAGCCCGATGCCGCCATTGCCGCCGGTCACCAGGCCGACGCGGCCCTTCAGGTCGAACATCCGCTCATCCCCCCTTCTTGTTCGCCTCGATCAGTTCGACGAAGCGCTGGAACAGGTAGTGGCTGTCGGTCGGGCCGGGCGAGGCCTCCGGATGGTACTGCACGGAGAAGGCCGGCCGGTCGGTGGCCGCCAGCCCCTCGTTGGAGCCGTCGAACAGCGAGACATGCGTGACCACCGCGGTCGCCGGCAGCGTCTTCTCGTCCACCGCGAAGCCGTGGTTCTGGCTGGTGATCTCGACCTTCCCAGTGGTGAGGTCCTTCACCGGCTGGTTGGCGCCGCGATGGCCGCGGTCGAGCTTGTAGGTGCTGGCGCCGAGGGCACGGCCGAGCAGCTGGTGGCCGAGGCAGATGCCGAAGACCGGCACGCGCCGCTCCAGGATCTCCTGGATGACGGGCACGGCGTATTCTCCGGTGGCCGCGGGGTCGCCGGGCCCGTTCGAGAGGAACACCCCGTCGGGACGGTGGCGCAGGATCTCCTCGGCGGTTGCCGTCGCCGGCACCACGGTCACGTCCAGGCCCGCCGAGGCCAGGCAGCGCAGGATGTTGCGCTTCGCCCCGTAATCCACCGCGACCACCCGGTGCTTCGGCGCCGCCTGGCGGCCGAAGCCGGCAGGCCAGGCCCACTCCGTCTCATCCCAATGGTAGGACTGCCGGCAGGAGACCTCCCTGGCCAGGTCCATGCCTTCGAGGCCCGGCCAGCCGGCGGCCTGCGCGCGCAGCGCGGCGAGGTCGAAGCGACCCGGGTCGGCCGGGAAGCACAGCACCCCGTTCGGCGCCCCGCCGTCGCGGATGCGCGCCGTCAGCGCCCGCGTGTCGAGGCCGCAGATGCCGGGCACGCCGTGGCTCTTCAGCCAGTCATCGAGGTGGCGGGTGGCGCGGTAGTTGGAGGGCTCGGTCAGGTCCTGCTTCACCACCAGGCCGCGCGCGGCCGGCGTCGTCGCCTCGATATCCTCGAGGTTGGCGCCGACATTGCCGATATGGGGGAAGGTGAAGGTGATGATCTGCCCCGCATAGGAGGGGTCGGTCAGCGTCTCCTGGTAGCCGGTCATGCCGGTGTTGAAGCAGACCTCGCCCACCGCCGTGACCCCCCGCGCGCCAAAGCCGCGGCCCCAGAGCACGCTGCCGTCCCCAAGCACGAGGCAGGCGGTCGCACCCTCGGGTGCGCGGGATGACGTTCCACCCTCGGGTGCGCGGGATGACGTTCCACCCTCGGGTGCGCGGGATGACGTTCCACCCTCGGGTGCGCGGGATGAC
>JAIEOP010000457.1 GCA_019750465.1 Acetobacteraceae bacterium
GTAGCTCAGCACCAGGTTCGTGCTGATCGGCGCCACCTGGTACAGCCGCGCCTCGCGGAACTTGCGCTCCACGTCGTATTCCTCGGCGAAGCCGAAGCCGCCATGGGTCTGCACGCAGGCCTCGGCCGCGGCCCAGGCGGCGTCGGCGCAGAGCATCTTGCCCATGTTCGCCTCCTCGCCGCAGGGCAGCCCGGCCTCGAACCGCTCCAGCCCCTGGCGCAGCAGCGCCTCGGCGGCGCGCATCTGGGCATAGGCCCTGGCGATCGGGAACTGCACGCCCTGGTTCTGCCCGATCGGCCGGCCGAACAGCACGCGCTCCTTCGCATAGCTTACGGACTTCTCGATGAACCACTTCGCATCACCCACGCTCTCGCTGGCGATCAGCAGGCGCTCCGCGTTCATGCCGTCGAGGATGTAGCGGAAGCCCTTGCCCTCCTCGCCGACCAGGTTCGCCGCCGGAACCTCCACGTTATCGAAGAAGACCTCGGTGGAGTTGTGGTTCATCATGGTGCGGATCGGCCGGATGGTCAGGCCCCTGCCCTTCGCCTCGCGCATGTCGAGGATGAAGGTGGACAACCCCTCGGTCCGCTTCGTCACCTGGTCCTTCGGCGTGGTGCGCGCCAGCAGCAGCATCAGGTCCGAATGCTCGGCCCGGCTGGTCCAGATCTTCTGGCCGTTGACGATGTAGCGGTCGCCCTCGCGCCGCGCGAAGGTGCGGAGCGCGGTGGTGTCGGTGCCGCTGGTGGGTTCCGTCACGCCGAAGGCCTGCAGGCGCAGCTCGCCGGTGGCGATCTTCGGCAGGTACATGCGCTTCTGCTCCGCGCTGCCGTGCCGCAGGATGGTGCCCATGATGTACATCTGCGCGTGGCAGGCGGCGGCGTTGCAGCCGGCGTGGTGGATCTCCTCGAGGATCGCCGCGGCGGCCGAGAGCGGCAGGCCCGCGCCGCCATACTCCTCCGGTATCAGCGCGCCGAGATAGCCGGCCTCGGTCAGCGCCTGCACGAAGGCGGTCGGGTAGCCGCGCTCGCGATCCAGCTCGCGCCAGTACTCGCCGGGAAAGCGGGCGCAGAGCTTGCGCACCTCGGCCCGGATCTCGGCATGCGGATCGCCGGCGACGCTCAACGGCTGGTCCATGGCGGGCTCCTCTCGACCCTGGCGGATTAGGACCCCCCCGGCAGGCAGGCAAGGCGCGCCGCCGCGGGCAGCGGCCGGGCCCGTGGTTGCGCCCGCGGCGTTTGCGGCTGCCGGCGAAACATGCGATCCCCCGCACGGACGCGTGACGCCAGACAGGACGCGGGGGGAGCAGCATGCCGATCGGGACCAGGGCGAGCCGCTTGGCCATCGCCGCCGTGCTGGCGGGCGCCCTCGGGCTTCTGGCGGCCTGCGACGACAAGCCGCAGCAGCCCGCCGCCGCCGGCCCGCCGCCCACCGTCCTCGTCAGCCGCGTGGAGCGCCAGGCGGTCACCCAGGGCGCCGAGTTCATCGGCCGCATCCAGGCGCTGGAGCGGGTCGATATCCGCGCCCGCGTCACCGGCTTCCTGCGCGAGCGGACCTTCAACGAGGGCCAGCAGGTCAATGCCGGCGAGCTGATCTTCCTCATCGAGCAGGAGCCCTTCAAGGCGGAGGTGGACGTCCGCCGCGCCCAGGTGGAGGGCGCGGAGGCGGCGCTGCACAATGCCCAGTTGCAGGTTACCCGCGGGCGGGAGCTGGTGCGCACCAATGCCATCCCGCAGGCGACGCTCGACCAGCGCATCGCCGACCAGCTGGTGGCAGCGGCCCAGCTCGCCTCCGCCAAGGCGGCGCTGGAGCAGGCCACGATCCAGTACGGCTATACCCAGATCGTCGCGCCGATCGCCGGCCGCATCGGCCTGGCGACGCTGACGCCGGGCAACGTCGTGGCGCCGGACAGCGGCGTGCTGACCACGGTGGTGCGCGAGGACACGGTGCGCGTGCAGTTCCCGGTGACGCAGCGCCAGCTGCTCGGGCTGCGCCGGGCCGAGGCCGAGCGGGGCGCGCAGCCGCTGCGGGTCCGCCTGCGGCTTCCGGATGCCAGCCTCTATGACCAGGACGGGCGGATCTCCTTCATCAACGTGGTCGCCGACGCTTCCACCGACAGCACGCTGGTGCAGGCGACGGTGCCGAATCCCGCCATGCTGCTCACCGACGGGCAGGTGGTCGGCGTGGTGGTGGAGCTGGAGACGCCGCGCCAGGCCCTGGTGATGCCGAACGCCGCGGTGCTGCTGGACCAGGCCGGCGCCTTCGTGCTGGCCGTGGGTGCGGACAACCGGGTCGAACAGAAGCGCGTGAAGGTGAGCGAGGGCGCCAACGGCCAGGCCGTGGTCACCGATGGGCTCGAGGAAGGCACGACGGTGGTGGTGGAAGGCGCGCAGCGCGCCCGCCCCGGCAGCGTCGTCGCGCCGCGGCCGATGCCGCCCGGCCCGGCCGCCGGCCCGGTCCCCGGGGGCAGCGCGCGATGATCTCCAAGGTCTTCGTCGATCGGCCGCGCCTCGCGATCGTCATCGCCATCGTCATGACGATCGCCGGCTTCGTCTCCATGCTGCAGATCCCCGTCGCGCAATTCCCCGACATCGTGCCGCCGCAGGTGACGGTGACCGCGAGCTTCCCCGGCGCCTCCTCGGAGGTGGTGGAGGCGACCGTCGCCCAGCCGATCGAGGGGCAGGTCAACGGCGTGGACAACATGATCTACATGAAGTCCACCAGCGGCAATGACGGTTCCTACACGCTGACGATCTCCTTCCGCGTCGGCACGAACCCCGACCAGAACACCACCAACGTGAACAACCGGGTGCAGCTCGCCATGGCCGTGCTGCCGGATGAGGTCCAGCGCCAGGGCCTGACGGTGCGCAAGAAATCCTCGGCCCTGCTGCAGGTGATCACGCTGCGCTCCGAGGGGCGGCAGCAGGACCCGCTGTTCATCAGCAACTACGTCACCATCAACGTCATGGATGCGCTGAAGCGCGTGCCGGGCGTCGGCGACGCCATCATGTTCGGCCAGCGCGACTACGCCATGCGCATCTGGTTCACCACCGACCGGCTGACCGCCCTCGGCCTGACGCCGCAGGACGTCATCGCCGCCATCCAGGCGCAGAACCGCGTCGCGCCGCTCGGCCGCGTCGGCGCCCAGCCGATGAGCGACGATGCGTCCTACACGCTGAACATCCGCACCACCGGGCGGCTCACGGACCCGGAGGAGTTCGGCCGCATCGTGGTGCGCGCCAATGCCGATGGCAGCGTGCTGCGGGTGCGCGACGTGGCGCGCATCGAGCTCGGCGCCTGGAACCAGGACGTGGACACGCGGCTGAACGGGGAGGACGCCATCGGCATCCAGATCTTCCTCGCCCCCGGCGCCAATGCGGTGGGCGTGGCGGACGCCGTGGCGAAGACCATGCGCGGCCTGGCGGAGCGCTTCCCGCCCGGCCTCGTCTACGCGGTGAACTACGACACCACCACCTTCGTGAAACTGACCATCGAGGTGGTGATCGACACCCTCATCGAGGCCTTCATCCTGGTCGTGCTGGTGGTGTTCCTGTTCCTCGGCTCGGTCCGCGCCACCATCATCCCGCTGGTCGCGGTGCCGGTCAGCCTGATCGCCACCTTCGCCGTGCTGAACGCCATGGGCTATTCGGCCAACACCGTCTCCCTGCTCGCCATGGTGCTCGCCATCGGCATCGTCGTCGACGACGCCATCGTCGTCGTCGAGGCCGTCGAGGCGACGATGGAGGAGGACCATTCGCTCACGGTCGCCGAGGCCACCAAGAAGGCGATGGAGACCATCACCGCGCCGATCGTCGCCATCACCCTGGTGCTGCTCTCGGTCTTCGTCCCGCTCGCCTTCATCCCCGGCATCTCGGGCGAGCTGTTCCGCCAGTTCGCCGTCACCGTCAGCGTTGGCATGCTGTTCTCGGCGATCAACGCGCTGACCCTCTCGCCGGCGCTCTGCGCGGTGCTGCTCTCGCCGCACCACGGGCCGAAGACCGGCATCATGGGGCGCGTCTCCCGCGCCATCGACCGGGTCAGGGACGGCTATGCCGGCATCGTCGCGCGGCTGGTGCGGGTGGCGGCGGTCAGCCTCGGGCTGCTGGTGCTGGTCACTGGCGGCATCCTCGGCGTCGCCAGCCGCACCCCCACCGGCTTCCTGCCGCAGGAGGACCAGGGCGCCTTCTTCGTCGAGGTCCGCCTGCCCGAGGGCGCCTCCCTCAACCGCACGCGGGCGGCGACGCGCCAGGTGGAGGAGGCGGCGCGCGCCATGGCCGGCGTCGAGGACGTGATCAGCATCTCCGGCTACTCCATGCTGAACGGGCTGGCGCAGGCGAATGGCGGCTTCCTCATCGTCACGCTGAAGCCCTTCGGGCAGCGCGCGACCCCCGAGCTCGGCGTCAACGGCCTGATCGCCCGGCTGCAGCGGGAGACCGCCGGCGTTCCGGCGCAGGTCATCCCCTTCAACCTGCCGCCGATCATCGGCCTCGGCACCGGCGGCGGCTTCGAGTTCCAGCTGCAGAACCTCGAAGGCCGGCCGGTGTCCGAAATGGCCGCCGCCATGCGCGCCCTGGTGCTGGCCGCCAACGGCGACCCGGCGCTGACCCGCGTCTTCTCCACCTTCGCCGCCGACACGCCCTCGGTGTTCCTCGACATCGACCGCGACCGCGCGCAGGTGCTCGGCGTCTCGATCAGCGACATCTTCTCCGCGCTGCAATCGGCGATGGGTGGCGCCTATGTGAACGACTTCAACCTGTTCGGCCGCACCTGGAAGGTCAGCCTGCAGGCCGAGCAGGCGGACCGCGCCAGCATCCTCGACATCTACCGCGTCCACGTGCGCAACCGCGACGGCCGGATGGTGCCGATCCGCGCCCTGGCCGAGGCGCGCATCGAGTTCGGCCCCGCCTTCATCATCCGCTACAACAACACCCGCAGCCTGACCATCAGCGGCGAACCCGCGCCGGGCCGCAGCAGCGGCGACGCGCTGGCGGCGATGGAACGCGTGGCGGGCGCCACCCTGCCGCCCGGTTATTCCTTCGAGTGGACCGGCACCGCCTTCCAGGAGCGGGCGGCGCAGGGGCAGACCGGCATCATCCTGGCGCTGGCCGTGCTGTTCGCCTTCCTGTTCCTCGTCGGCCTCTACGAAAGCTGGACGATCCCGGTGCCGGTGCTGCTCTCGGTCACCGTCGGCGTGCTGGGCGCGATGATCGCGATCGGGCCGGCCGGGCTGGCGCTCGATCTCTATGCGCAGGTCGGCATCGTGGTGCTGATCGCACTGGCGGCGAAGAACGGCATCCTGATCATCGAGTTCGCCAAGGAGCAGCGCGAGCATCACGGCCGGTCGATCGGGGACGCCGCGATCATGGGCGCGAAGCTGCGCTTCCGCGCCGTGATGATGACCTCCTTCGCCTTCATCCTCGGGCTCTATCCGCTGGTGGTGGCGCATGGCGCGTCCGAGATCAGCCGGCGCGCCGTCGGCACGCCGGTATTCTGGGGCATGCTGGCCGCCGCGACCCTCGGCATCTTCATGATCCCGATGCTCTACGTGGTGTTCCAGGCCGCGCGGGAATGGCTGAAGGCGAGGCTGGGCCTGGGCAAGGCGAAGCCGGCCGGGGCGCATTGAGCGCGGCGGGCCGTCAGGCCCCGGGCAGCACCGCCCGCAGCGAGGTGCGGATCACCGCCGCCGCCGGGCCCGGCGCGCGGATCGCCGCCTCCAGCGCAGGAAAGTCGGCGCGGCCTTCCACGCTGACAACCGGCACGCGGAAGGCCCTGCACCAGCGCAGGAAATCCGGGTTCTCCAGCGTGGTGCCGCTGACCCGGCCCGGATGCGCGCGTTCCTGGTGGATGCGGATGGAGGCGTAGCTGCCGTTGTCGGACAGCAGCAGCTTCACCGGCGCGCCGCGCGCGACGGCGACCGCGAACTCGCCGCCCGTCATCAGCGCCCCGCCATCGCCGACCAGGCCGACCACCATGCGATCCGGGTAGCGCAGCGCGGCGGCGACGGCGGCCGGCACGCCGAAGCCCATCGCGCCCGAGACCGGCGCCAGCAGCCGCTGACCCTCGCGCCAGGCGACCTTGCGGTAGAAGGGCGCGCCGAAGGTGCCGGCGTCGAGCGTGACGATGGCGTCCGCCGGCGCAATGCGCTCCACCAGCTTCGCGACCTCGGCGAAGGCGATGCCGTCCGGGAATTCGCCCGGCACCACTTCGCACTCCGCGACATGCAGCGCCCGGAGCCGGGCGTTCCAGGCGGCGCGGCCCGCCGGCGCGGCGGGCATGTGCGACCCCAGTGCCGCGACCGTCGCGCGCGCATCCGCAGCAATCGCCAACTCGGCCGGGAAGAACCAGCCGAGGAAGCGCGGATCGGCGCAGACATGCACCACGCGCTGTCCGGCTGCAGGCCAGGTCCAGCCCTGCGTCGTGATGTCGGTCAGCCGCGTGCCGAGCGCCAGCACCAGGTCGGCCTCGGCGAAGGCGGCGCGCTGCGCATCGGGGTTCCGCAGGCCGAGATCGCCGGCATAGAGCGGGTGGTCGTTGGGGAAGAGATCCTGCCGCCGGAAGGAGACGGCGACGGGCAGGTTCCACGCTTCGGCGAAGGTGCGCAGCGCCGCACGTCCGTCGCCGGCAGGGTTGCCCGGCGTGTCGAAGCCGTGCCCCGCCAGCAGGATCGGCCGCTCCGCGTCGCGCAGCAGCGTCGCCAGTCGCGCCGCATCGGCGGGCGAGGGCGCGACGGGCGATGGCAGGGTCGCGGGCGGCAGCTTCGCGCGGCACTCCATGGCCAGCACGTCCTCGGGCAGCGACAGCACCACCGGCCCCGGCACGCCGCCCATGGCCATGGCATGGGCGCGGGCGATCAGCTCGGGGACCTGGTCCGGGTCGGTCGCCTCGCCGATCCACTTGGCGATGCCGCGGAACATCGACCCGTAGTCGATCTCCTGGAAGGCGTTGCGCCGCAGGTCCCGTCGCTCCACCTGGCCGACCAGCAGGATCAGCGGCACCGCGTCCTGCTCGGCGGTGTGCACGGCGATCGCTGCGTTGCAGGCGCCCGGGCCACGCGACACCAGCACCACGCCGGGCCGTCCGGTCAGCTTCGCGTCGGCCACCGCCATGAAGCCCGCGCCCCCCTCGGAACGGCAGGTGACGAGATCGACGCGGTTGTCCGCGTGCAGCGCATCCAGCAGCGCGATGTAGCTCTCGCCCGGCACGCAGAAGGCGCGATCAACGCCCTGCAAGGCAAGGAATTCGATCAGGCGTTCGGCAACGGTCGGCATGGCGGCGCCTAATCCCCGCGGTTGCGGCGGATCAGCCGGCCCGGCGTCGCGCCGGTCAGCGCGCCGTCGGCCCAGGTAGGCTGACCATTCGTCCAGACCTGCTCGATGCCCTCGCTGGCGAGCTTCGGTTCCTCGAAGGTGGCGCGGTCGATCACCCGGTGCGGATCGAACAGCACCAGGTCGGCATAGGCGCCGGGCCGCAGCACGCCGCGATCCACCATGCCGAACAGCGCGGCGGTGCGGCCCGTCATCTTGTGGATCGCGTCCTCCAGGCTGAGCAGGCCGAGCTGGCGAACATAGAGGCCGAGCACGCGCGGGAAGGTGCCCCAGAGACGGGGATGGGGATGCGCGTCGTGCGGGATGCCGTCCGATCCGATGATGGAGAGCGGATGCGCCATGATCCGCCGCACATCCTCCTCGTCCATCTGGAAGGTGATGGCGCCGGCAGGGGTGAGCCGCTCGGCCGCCGTGCGGATGTCGGTGTTCCAGCCGCGTGCGACCTCGGCCAGATCCTTTCCGGTCATCTCCGGGTGCGGCGCGGACCAGGTGATGATGACGCGGCAATCCTCGCGCAGCCGGTCCGGCATCAGCACGGTGGAGCCGGCCGGGTAGGGGTACATGTCGAAGGCGACCTCCTGCATGGTCGCCGCCGCCTCGATGAGCGCCAGGGTCTGCACGGAGCGGCCGTAATTCTCCGGCATGGAGCACTTGTGGTGGCTGATGTGCACGGGGATGCCGACGCGCCTGCCGATCCTCAGCGTCTCCTCGATGGAGGCGCAGACGCGGTCGGCCTCGTCGCGCATGTGCGTCACGTACAGGCCGCCCGCGGCGCGCAGCGGTTCGGCGACGGCGATCACCTCCTCCGTCGTCGCATGCATGTTGGGCTTGTAGTAGAGGCCGGTGGAGAAGCCGGAGGCGCCCTCGGCCAGCGCCGCGGCGACCAGGTCGCGCATGCGGGCGATCTCGCCATCCCTCGCCGGGCGCAGCACGTCGTTGCCCATGACGCGGTAGCGCAAGGTCTGGTGGCCGACGAAGGCATAGGTGTTCACCGCTGCCGGGTGCCGGCGCACCGCCTCCGCATAATCGCCGAAGCTGTCGAAGGTGGTGCTGCTTTCCGCCACCAGGTCCAGCGGCGGGATCGGCCGCTCGCCCGGCGCGACGCGCATGGGCGCCAGCGAGACGCCGCAATTGCCCACCACGACCGTGGTCACCCCCTGGCTCGACTTGCAGGCCAGGCACCCCGGCCCGCAGAGCACGGCGCGGTCGTCATGCGTGTGGCTGTCGATGAAGCCGGGCGCGAGGGCCTTGCCCGTCGCGACCACCTCCCGGTCCGCCGTGGCGCCGCCGAGGTCGCCCACGGCCACGATGCGCTCGCCCGTGATGCCCAGGTCGCCCGTGCTGCGCGGGGCGCCGGTGCCGTCGAACAGCGTGGCGTCGCGGATGATCAGGTCGCAGCGGAGCGCCATGGGTCTTTGATCCGTCTTCCGGGACAGGTGGGCTTCACGCCCAGGAAAGCGGGGTTCCGCCAGGGTGGGAAGGGGGCTCCGGCACAAGCCGCTGATCCTCGCCGGTAACACAACATCTGGTGGCAATTACGCTGAGAACGCATATATGATGTGTAGTGACTTGCCGCCTGCGTGCCAGCAGAGGGTCTGCCTGATGGATGGTTCGCTTCTCGCCGCGAGCGTCTCCGCCACCCGCGCGGGCCACCGGCCGCCGCCGGGCGCCAGCTTCGGCACGGCGCCGGCCCCGGCGCGGGCCGTCGATGCCGGCATGGGGCTGGCGGTGGCGCGGCGCACGGTGTTCCGCCCCGAGGATGCGGAGTGCTTCGGCCGAGTCGCGGATCGGGTCGCTGCCGGCAATATCGGCCTGCTTGGCGCGGCAGCCGGCGACGCCGCGGTGGAAGGGGCGCGGCTGCGCAACGCCATCGCCAGCGGTGCGCTGATCACCTCCGGCCGGCACCTGCAGCATGGCGACGCCACGCAGCCCGGGCGCGGCATGGAGGTCTTCACCAACTGCGCGACCGCCATCACCTCCTTCGCCAAATTCTACCTGCTGCTGAACGGCTCCGGCGTCGGCCGGTCCTATGACGATGCGCTGATGGCGGTGGACTGGGCCAAGGCGCCGGAGATCCTGCTGCACCTCGATGCCGCGCACCCGGACTGGCCGAGGACGCCGGAGGCGCTGCAACGCGTTGCCGGCGAGTTCGGCCTGTTGCCCTGCGGCGCCGCCTGGGACACCGCGGCGGAAGCGCGCACGCACGAATTCCTGGCGCGCGAATTGCTGCCCCAGCCGGGCGCCGCGCCCGCCGGCGCCCTGCATCATCGCATCGCCGACAGCCGCGAGGGCTGGGCCAAGGCCATCGAGCTGATCGAGAGCCTGGCGCATGCCGGCGCCCGCGGCCGCTGCGTGGTGCTGGACCTCTCCGCCATCCGGCCGAACGGCGCGCCGATCGCCGGCATGCAGGGGCGCCCGGCCTCCGGCCCGCTCTCCCTGCTGCGTGCGCTGATCGCCATCCGCCGCGACGTGATCGGCGCCGCCCGCGCGCGCGATCCCGCGGCCGAGGCGATGCAGCCCTGGGAGCAGGCGCTGCTGGTGGACCACCTGCTCTCGGTGGAGGTGCAGGTCGGCGGCGCCCGGCGTGCCGCCCGCATGGCGACGAAGTCCTGGCGCGACCCCGGCGTGCTGCGCTTCATCCGTGCGAAGAGCGAGGGCGGGCTCTGGACGGCGAACAACAGCGTGATGGTGGACCGCGAGTTCTGGAACCGCGTGCGGGCCGGCGGCGACGACCGGCCGAGTGCGCATGCCCGCGCGGTGTTCGAGGAAGCCACGCGCTGCGCCTACATCAACGGCGAGCCAGGCTTCATCAACGGCGACCTGCTCGAGGACCATCGCACCGGCCTCGCCCGCGCCAAGCCCGTGCACGCCGATGGGCGCGACCTGCGCAGCCGGCGCTACGCCGTGGACCATGCCGCGCCACTGATGGCGGAACTCTCGCGCCGCGCCGCGCAATCCGATTTCCCCGCCACCACCAACCCCTGCGGCGAGATCGTGCTGCACGTGACCGGGGGCTACTGCGTGATCGGCGACTTCGCGCCGCTGCTCGCCTGCCCGGTGCCGCTCGAGGATCTCGCCCCGGGCGGCGCGGATGACGAGACCGCCGCGCTGTGGGACGCGCGGGTCGAGGATGCCGTGCGCCTCGGCGTGCGCTTCCTGATGCGCGCGAACACCATGGACAGCCTCTATGCCGAGGAGGTGCGGCGCACCAACCGGATGGGCATCGGCCCCACCGGGCTGCACGAATGGGCCTGGATGCGCTTCGGCCTGGGCTTCCGCGACCTGCTGGACCCGGTGCGCTCGGCGCCGTTCTGGGCAATGCTGGAGCGGCTCTCGGACGCCGCGAAGGAGGAAGGCGAGCACTACGCGGCCGAGCTCGGCCTGGCCGCGCCGGCGACCGTCACCACGGTGAAGCCGGCCGGCACCACCTCCAAGCTCTTCGGCCTGACCGAGGGCGCGCACCTGCCGGCGCGCCGGCAATACCTGCGCTGGGTGCAGTTCCGCGGCACGCGCGACGCCGTGGGGCGCTGGGCCGCGGATGCCGACCCGCTGCTGGCGGAGTACGAGGCGCGCGGCTACCCGGTGCGCACGCTGCGCAGCTTCCCCGGCATGTCCATCGTCGGCTTTCCCACTCTGCCGCTGTTGCAGCGCCTCGGCGCCGATGCGGCGCTGGTGACCGCGCCGGAGGCAAGCCCGGAGCAGCACTACCACTGGCTGCGCCTGCTGGAGCGGCACTGGATCGGCGCCGAGCAGGGCAACCAGGTGAGCTACACGCTGAAGGTCTTCACCGACCGCCACGACCTCGAGGCGTTCCGCGCCATCCTGCTGCGCGAGCAGCCCGGCGTGCGATGCTGCGCCGTGCTGCCCAGCCGGCCCGAGAGCGACCTCGGCTACGAATACCTGCCGGAGGAGGAGGTGGAGGCGGCGCGCTTCGACGCCATCCTCGGCGCCATCGACGCGGCGGAGAGGGGGGAGGCGGTGGACATGGCGCAGCTTGCCTGCGCCTCCGGCGTCTGCCCGATCTGATACCAACTCGGTCAAAGGCTGACCCATGCGGCGCGCCAGATGGCGCGCCGAGGCCGCGGACGCGGCCCGCGCCCAATGGCGCGAAGCCAAGCCGCGCGGATGCGCGGCGCCCGGCGTCTGAGGGGCGTTGATGTGTCAACATCAACGCGCGTTGGTATGAGGCGGCGGCGCTACTCCGCCTGGCGCAGGCCGGCGGCCTCGATCAGCTCGCGGTACTTGGCGCTTTCGGCGGCGACGAAGGCTGCCAGGTCGCGCCGGTTGCGCCAGCGGACAGGCGTGACGATGCGCGCCAGGCCCTCGGCCACCGCCGGGCGCTTCAGCACCGCCTCGCAGGCCGCTTCGAGGCGGTCCAGCACGGGCTCGGGCGTGCCCTTCGGCGCGAAGAAGCCCTGCCAGATGAAGAAGCCGAGGTCGTGGCCAAGCTCGCGCAGCGTCGGCGCCTCCGGAAATTCCGGCACGCGCTCCGGCGTGAAGGTGGCGATCACGTGCAGGTCGTGCTGGCGCACGGTGGCGGGGACGTCGCTGAACAGCGCCAGCACCCCCTGCTGGAAGGCGAGCATCACCTCCCCGCCGCCGCGGTACGGCACATGCACCATGCGGATGCCCGCCGCCCGCTGGAACGCCACCATGGAGATGTGCGGAATGGTGCCGATGCCGGAGGAGCCGAAGGGCAGGTTGCCGCCCTCCTCCCGGGCGCGGGCGATCACGTCGGCCAGCGTGCGGAATCCGGAATTGCGCGGCGTCATCATGACGACGTCCGCGGAGGTGGTCTGGCAGATCGGCGCGAAATCCGCCGCGGTGTAGCGGATCCCGCGTTGCAGGTTGGGCTGGATGGCCATCGGCCCGACCGGGGAGAACAGCAGCGTCTGCCCGTCCGGCGCCGCGCGCGCCGCTTCGGCGGCACCGATCGTGCCGGAGGCGCCGGCCGTGTTCTTCACCACGACCGACGTGCCGATCAGCGCCGACAGCTCCGGTTGCAGCACGCGCATCGCCAGGTCGCTGCCGCCGCCCGGCGCGAACGGCACCACGACGGTGATCGCCTGCTGCGCCCGGGCGGGCACGCCGACGAGCAGCACCGCCGCGGCCAGCGCGGCGAGCCATGGACGCATGTGAAGCCTCCTCCCCGTGCGGGGTCGTAGGTCAGGCTAGGACGATATCCGACCGGTTGGAATCACCCGTTCGAGCGTCTTGCCCGAGAATGCGAAACGACCGGGGCTGCCGGCCTGCCGCCGCAAGCACGATGCGCCGCCTTGCCCCGCCGGCGTGCGCACCGCACCCTGCGCGCGGCCGGGGGAGACGCCATGAACGAGGACATGCCGCTGCTGGTGACCCGCGAGGGACCCGTGGTGCGCGCCACCATGAACCGTCCGGCGCGGCGCAATGCCCTGAGCGAGGCCATGGGCGCCGCGTGGGACGCGCTGTTGGCGGAGCTCGCGCGGGATGCCTCGGCGCGCGTGTTGGTGATCGCCGGCGCCGGCGGGCATTTCTGCGCCGGCCTCGATCTGGCCGAGGTTGCCGGCGACGAAGCGCCGGACCGGATGCTGGTCCGCCAACAGGCACGCAACCGCCGCACCGGGGCGCGCTTCGCTGGCATCACGACGCTGCCGCAGGTGGTGATCGCGGCAGTGGAGGGCTCCTGCCACGCCGGCGGCCTGGGCTTCTGCTGCGCGGCCGATATCGCCTTCGCCTCCGCCAGCGCCCGCTTCTGCGCCCCGGAAGTGCGCCGCGGCCTGGTGCCGGCGCAAATCCTGCCCGGGCTGGCAAATCGCACCGGCCGTGCCGCTGCGACGCGGCTGGTGCTGGAGGCGAATGTGATCGACGCTACGGAGGCCGCGCGCATCGGGCTCGTGCACGCCGTGCTGCCGGACGCGGCCGCGCTGGAGGCGCAGCTGCAGGCGACGATCGCCGCGGTGCTGGACGGCGCGCCGGGCGCGCTGGCCGAGACCAAGGGGCTGCTCGCCGCGCTCGGGCCGTTGGCGCCGGAGGGCTACGCGGAGGCCGGGGCAGCCAGCTTCGCGCGCACCGCTTCCGGCGCCGAGGCGGCGGAAGGCATTGCGGCATTCGGGGCGAAGCGCAGGCCGCGCTGGGCCCGCCGCGGGTAGGCCGGTACCGGCCTGCGATACCGCGCGGGTGCCATGGCACTGCAGCCGGCGCCGGCGATCAGGACCCCGGTGGGGTCATCCGGCGGCCGCCTTCGCCTCCGCCACCAGCTTCGCCGCATCCGCGCCCCGCAGCTTGGCGATGTCGTCCTGGTACTTCAGCAGCACGCCCAGCGTCTCGTCGACCACGCCCGGCTCCAGCTCCCGCGCATCCAGCGCCGCCAGCGCCGCCGCCCAGTCGATGGTCTCGGCCACGCCCGGCAGCTTGAAGAGGTCGCCGCCGCCGCCGCGCAGCCGCTGCACGAAGGCGACGACCTCGGCCGAGAGCCGCTCCGGCAGCCCCGGCGCGCGGATCGCCAGGATCGCCCGCTCCCGCGCCGCATCCGGGTAGTCCACCCAGTGATACAGGCAGCGGCGGCGGATCGCGTCATGCACCTCCCGCGTGCGGTTGGAGGTGATGATCACCACCGGCGGAACCTCGGCACGGATGGTGCCCAGCTCCGGGACGGTGATCTGGAAGTCGGCCAGGATCTCCAGCAGGAAGGCCTCGAAGGGCTCGTCGGCGCGGTCGAGTTCGTCGATCAGCAGCACCGCCGGCCCGCCCTCCGGGCTGAGCGCCTGCAGCAACGGGCGCTCCTGCAGGAAGCGGCGGTCGTAGATGCCGCGCTCCAGCGCCATGCGGTCGCGCGTCTCGCCGCTTGCCTCGGCCAGGCGGATCGACATGAGCTGGCGGGCGTGGTTCCACTCATAGGCCGCGGCCGAGAGATCGAGCCCGTCATAGCATTGCAGCCGCACCAGCCGCCGCGGCAGCTCCTTCGCCAGGACCTTGGCGATCTCGGTCTTGCCGGTGCCGGGCTCGCCTTCCAGGAAGAGCGGGCGGCCCATGCGCAGCGCCAGGTGGACGGTGGTCGCCAGCGCCCGGTCGGCGACATAGCCGCCGCCGGCCAGCAGGCGCTGCGTCGCCTCCACGCTCTCGGGCAGACCGGTCACAGGAAGAGCAGGACGGCGATGATCAGCATGAGCACGCCGCCGATCCAGAATTGCAGCGGCAGGCCGAACGGCTCCATCTGCGTCAGCAGGCGCAGCGGCGTGAGCGCCGCGGCGTCCACGGGGCGCGGATTGGGTCGCTGCACCGACCGGCCGCCGCCGGCGCTCGGGCCGCCCTCGCCGATATGCTGGGTGATCGGGCCGGCGGCATCGGCGTCCCGCAGGTATTCGGTATCGGTGTTGGCGGCGACGCCGCCCCGGCGGGCCGTTTCCACCCGCGCATCGGTGGCGGCGCGGTTTGCGGGGCTGGCGGCGGCGGCCTGGTCCGCCTCGCGGTTGATCGCGTGCTCGGGCGCGCGAAGGCCGGTGAGGGTATTGGAAGGGTCATGCGCCACGGCGGGGGCTCCTGGGGTGGGAGCCCTCTCAACGGCCGGGGCGGGCGGCGGTTGGCCATCCTCCGCCGCAGCGGGCGTCAGCTGCGCCGCGAAGCGGTCGAAGAACTGGTCGGCCATCTGCTTCGCCGTGCTGTCGATCAGCCGGGCCCCGAGCTGGGCGATCTTGCCGCCGACCTGGGCCTTCACGGTGTAGGAGAGCAGGGTCTCGGCCGGTCCCACCTCCTCCAGCGCCACGTCGGCGCCGCCCTTGGCGAAGCCCATCGCGCCGCCATTGCCCTCGCCGCTGATCGTGTAGCCGGCGGGCGGGTTCAGGTTCTCCAGCTTCACCTTGCCGCCGAACTTCGCCGACATCGGGCCGAGCTTCACCGCCACGCGGGCCTGGAACTGGTCCTCCGCCACGCGCTCCACCGACTCGCAGCCGGGGATCGAGGCGCGCAGCACCTCCGGGTCGTTCAGCGCGTCCCACACCGCCTGGCGCGGCGCCGGAATGCGCCGCTCGCCGGTCATTTCCATGGTCTGCTCCCGATGTCCGGGCCGACGTTTAGGGGTAGGCCGGCGGCAGGGGAACCCCCGCCCGCGGCCGCGCTGAGCGGGGACCGCACCCGCCGCGAGCGGGCGGGCGCCGCCGTCCTGCTGGCACGCGCGCGCCGGGTGGTGTAGGCGCGGGCAGAACGATGCCGGGAGCGTGCAGGGTGGCGGCAGGACCAGAGGGAATGCGCCGCGGCGCGGTGCCGCGGGTGGCGATGCTCGGCGCCGTCGTGCCGTGCCTGGTGCTCGCCGCCCCGCCGGCGGCCCTGGCGGCCACCACGATCGATCCGCGCACGCTCTCGCTGGTCTGGGGCCTGCCCTTCGTCGGGCTGCTGCTGTCGATCGCGCTGATGCCGCTGCTGGCCGGGCCTCTCTGGCACCACCACTACGGCAAGATCGCCGCCGGCTGGGCCGTGCTGCTGGTGCTGCCCTTCGCCGCGGTCTTCGGCCCCGAGGCGGCGGCCGCCGAGATCTGGCACGTCGTGCTGCAGGAATACATCCCCTTCATCGCGCTGCTGCTGGCGCTCTACACCGCCGGCGGCGGGGTGCTGCTGCGCGGCACGCTGGTCGGCACGCCGGCGGCCAACACCGCCCTGCTGGCGGTGGGCACCGTGATCGCCAGCCTGATGGGCACCACCGGGGCGTCGATGGTGCTGATCCGGCCGATGCTGCGGGCCAACGCCTTCCGCAAGCGCAAGGTGCACAGCTTCGTCTTCTTCATCTTCCTGGTCAGCAACATCGGCGGCTCGCTGACGCCGCTCGGCGATCCGCCGCTGTATCTCGGCTTTCTCAAGGGCGTGTCCTTCTTCTGGACGACGACGCACCTGTTCTGGGAATTCGCGCTCTGCGCCGCGGTGCTGCTCGGCATCTACTACCTGCTGGATTCCTGGTTCTGGGCGCGCGAGCGGCCGGTCCCGCCGGAGACGGCGGTGGTGGAGCCCCTGCGCATTCAGGGCTGGCAGAACGTGGCGCTCATTGGCGTCGTGGTGTTGATCGTGCTGCTGCAGGGCGTCTGGCGGCCGGGCGAGGTCGCCATCCTCGGCGACGCGATCGGCATCGAGCGGCTGGTGGCGATCGCCGCCTTCGTCGGCGTGACCTTCGCCTCCATCCGCCTCACCACGCCGGAGCTGCGCGAGGCGAACGGCTTCGCCTGGGGCGCGATGGCGGAGGTCGCCAAGCTGTTCGCGGCCATCTTCGTCTGCATGGCGCCCGTGCTGGCGATCCTGCGCGCGGGCGTGGAGGGGGCGGCGGGGCCGCTGGTGGCGCTGACCTCGGACGCCGCGGGGCAGCCGGTGCCCTGGGTCTATTTCTGGCTGACGGGGGGGCTTTCCAGCTTCCTCGACAACGCGCCGACCTATCTGGTGTTCTTCAACCTGGCCGGCGGCCATGCGCCGACGCTGATGGCGGAGGGCGCGCTGACGCTCGCGGCGATCTCCTGCGGCGCGGTGTTCATGGGGGCGAACAGCTATATCGGCAACGCGCCCAACTTCATGGTCAAGGCGATCGTCGAGGAGCAGGGCGTGCGCATGCCGAGCTTCTTCGGCTATGTCGGCTGGGCCTGCGTGTTCCTGCTGCCGCTCTTCGTGCTGGTGACGCTGCTGTTCTTCGCATGACAGTACTGCGGGGGAGGAAGCGATGGCGCATGTCGAGCCACCCGGGCAGGTGCGGGCTTCGGTGCAGCGGTTGGCACGCCGGGCGCCGTGGCGCGCCTTCGCACCGGTCGCCTCGCTTGGCCTGGCGGGTCTCGGCGTGGTGCTGCTGGTCGCAGCGCGGTTGCCGGCCATCGGCACGGCGCTGGGCGCCGTCGCCGCGGCTTCCGTCTCGGTCTTCGCCGCTTATGTCTCCTACCGGCTGAAGCAGGAGGACGATGCCCGAATCGCCGAGCGGGACCGGATCGTCGAGCAGATGGGCGTTGCGGCGGCGCTGGTCGCCGAGATCGAGGACAATAAGCGGGCTTCGGAGGCGGTCCATAGCTACGAGACCATCGCTGACATCTGGCGGAAGATGTCGGACGATGCCGCCTTCATCCCGTTCCTGGTCGAGGATGAGGGCGGCGCGCAGGTCTATGGGGCGGTGCTCGGGCGCTTGCTGCTGCTGCCCTACGCGGTGGTGCGGCCGGTGGTGCGCTACTACGCCGCGGACACCACGTTGAACGAGAGCATCGCGGCCTGGCGCAGCCCGGATTTCCGCGCGCTCTGCAATCCCAGGGATTCGGGCTCCGTCCTCGCGGGCAGGCCACGGCAGAAGCGCTTCGTGATGTGGACCTTGCTGAGCATCTGCGACATCTACCGGGTTGACCTTCCCGATCTCCGCACCGCGCCGGGTCCGGCTGACGCCGCTCTCGCCGCGCTGCTGCGGGACCACATCGATGCGCGAGAGGGGTGGAAGGCGGCCTACGGCCAAGGCGGCTGGCCCTTCGCGGATGCCGCCATTGATGGTCTGCGGCGTTTCGCCGACGATTGCCGCGCCGCGCTCGCGTTCCTCGAGGCGGAAATCCGCAGCGGCTGAGGCCCGAATTCGGGGTGTCTGGCGCCCCGGGACGGGATTCAGGTGATCGGCTTGATCGGGCCGAGCATGGGGTGGCCTCCGTCGAACTGGCGATGGATTTAGCAAGCCGGGGAGCGAATTCCAGCCTGCGCTGCGGTTCACCCGCGTGACGGTTCATTCCAGGCCCAAGCTGCCCAGGATCGAAATTGACAGATCGGCGGACCCGTCGTCCTTTCGGGCTCCGAGATCGCCGCCGACCGGGAGACAGCTCATGCCCTATGTCATCGCCGACGACATGCCCGACGAGCCCGCCGGCCTGCGCTTCCGCCGCCTGCTCGACCGGCCTGGCATCCTGCAGATGCCGGGTGCGCATTTCGGCATGGCGGCGCTGCTGGCGAAGCGGGCCGGGTTCGAGGCCCTCTACCTCTCGGGCGCCGCCATGACGGCGACCATGGGCCTGCCCGACCTCGGCATGATCACGGTCGACGATGTCTGCTTCTGGATCCGCCAGGTGAACCGCTCCGCCGGCCTGCCCATGCTGGTCGATGGCGACACCGGCTATGGCGAGGCGCTGAACGTCATGCACATGGTGCGCAGCTTCGAGGAGGCCGGAGCGGGCGCGGTGCACCTGGAAGACCAGCTGCTGCCGAAGAAGTGCGGCCACCTGAACGACAAGAAGCTGGCCGACGCGCACGACATGGCGGCCAAGGTCGCCGCCGCGCGCAAGGCGAGGAAGCACCTGTGCATCATCGCCCGCACCGACGCCGCGGCGAGCGAGGGCATGGACGGCGCCGTCGCGCGGGCAAGGCTCTACCTGGAAGCCGGCGCCGACGCGATCTTCCCCGAGGCGCTGAACACGCGCGAGATGTTCGAGGAATTCGCGCGGCGCATGCCGGGCGTGAAGCTGCTGGCCAACATGACGGAGTTCGGCCGCACGCCCTTCTTCACGGCGCAGGAATTCCAGGAGATGGGCTATGCCATGGTGATCTGGCCCGTCTCCCACCTACGCGTCGCGGCCAAGGCGATCGAGGAGCTCTACGCCTCGATCCGCGAGAATGGCGGCACGCACCGGCTGGTGGACCGCATGCAGACCCGCGCCGAGCTGTATGCCACCATCGGCTACCACGAATACGAGGCGCTGGACCAGACGCTGGTGAAGACCGTCATCCCGCAGGCCATGCCGCAGCGGGGATGAGGCGGCGCTTCCCCCTGGACAGGGGCGCGGCGGCCGTCGGATGCTGCGGCGCATCGCCGTCTCGCGAGCCAACGGGGGGACCCATGTCCGAGCAGACCAGCAGCGCGCCGAAGCCCGCCGTCCCGCACATCGCCCAGAAGGCGCCCTTCGCCGTCGAGGTCGAGGAAGGGAAGATCTATTTCTGGTGCGCCTGCGGCCTGTCCTCCAGGCAGCCCTTCTGCGACGGCAGCCACAAGGGCACCGACATGCAGTCGCTGAAGTGGACCGCCGACAAGTCCGGCAAGGTCTGGTTCTGCGGCTGCAAGGCCACGGCCAGGCAGCCCATGTGCGACGGCCGGCACAAGGCGCTGTAGCCGCGGGCGCGGCTCAGCGCCCGAACGTTGCGCGCACCGCCCGCGCCAGCGGGCCAAGCACGTGTTCGGCGAGCGGGATCAGCGCGGCCCCGAGCGCCAGGCCGAACAGGCCGGAGGCAGCCGCGCCGGCAAGCCAGCCGGCCAGGGCGGGCGCCAATGGCGCGGCCTGCGCAACGGCGTCCGACAAGGCGACGGGGGCATGGCCGATCGCGCGGAAGCCGAATTCGTCGAGCCCGTGCAGCACGATGCCGCCGCCGACCCACAGCATCGCCGCCGTGCCCACGACGCTCAACACCTTCAGGAAGGGCGGCATGCCGGCCACGATGGCGCGCCCGAGCGCGCGCAGCGCCGCGCCATGGCTCGTGGCGGCCAGCGCCACCCCCGCGTCATCCGCCTTCACGATCAGCGCCACCGCGCCATAGACCACGACCGTGATGCCGATGCCGACCACCGCCAGCACCGCCGCCTGCATCGCCAGGCCCGAGGCGGAGACCGTGGAGAGGGTGATCGCCATGATCTCGGCCGAGAGGATGAAGTCGGTGCGGATCGCGCCGGCCACCTTGGCATCCTCCAGCGCCTGCGCGTCCGCCGGCACGGCCCCCGTCGCCGCCTCGTGCCCGTGCGCGGCGTGCGGCGCGATCGCCGCGTACACCTTCTCCGCGCCCTCGTAGCAGAGGAAGGCGCCGCCCAGCACCAGCAGCGGCGTGATGGCCCAGGGCGCGAAGGCGCTGAGCGCCAGCGCCGCCGGCAGCAGGAAGATCAGCTTGTTGCGCAGCGAGCCGATGGCGATCCGCCGCACGATCGCCAGCTCGCGGCTCGCCGCGAAGCCGACGACGTAGCGCGGCGTGACGGCGGCATCGTCGATGACGACGCCGGCCGCCTTCGCACCCGCCTTGCCCGCCTGCGCCGCCATGTCGTCGAGCGAGGCGGCGGCGATCTTCGCGATGCCCACGACGTCGTCCAGCAGGCCGAGGAGACCGGTGGCCATTCAGCGTCCCACCCGCGGGAAGTCCGCGGCCCGTATCGTGCCGAGCTCGCTCAGCAGCATCGGCCATAGGCGCAGCCCCTCCTCGAGCGAGGAGAGGCGGAAGAATTCGTTCGGCGCATGCGCATCCTCGTCCGGGCTGGCCAGGCCGAACATGAGGCTGTCGATGCCGAGCCGCTCCTGGACCATCGTCGTGATCGGCACCGTGCCGCCGAGCCGCATCACGGCCGGCTCGCCGCCCTTGGCCCGGCGCAGCACCGCGCCGGCGGCGGCGCGCAGCGGATGGTCGGCGGCCAGCGTGAAGGCGCGCGTCCCGCCGGGCCGGTAGCTGAATTCCAGCGCCACGCCCGGCGGCGCGTGCCGCTCCAGATGCGCCTTCACCGCGGCCTGGGCCGCCGCCGGATCCTGGCCCGGGACCAGCCGCATGGTGAGCTTCGCATGCGCCTCTGCCGGCGTGACGGTCTTGCCGCCCCGGCCGGTATAGCCGCCCCACATCCCGTTCACCTCCACGGTTGGGCGCAGCGTCGTGCGCTCCCGCACCGTGTAGGCGGGATCGCCGAAGGGGGCGGCGCCGAACTCGGCATACCAGGCCGCCTCGTCGAGCGGCAGGGAGGCGCTCTCGGCGCGCAGCGCGTCGGTGAAGGGCAGGGCGCCCGCTTCGAAGCCCTCGACGGTCACGCGGCCCTGCCCGTCGTGCAGGGTGGCGATCAGCCGGGCCATCTCGTGCAGCGCGTTGCGTATTGCGCCGCCCACCTTGCCGGAATGCGCGTCCTTCCCCGCCGTGCGCAGGCTGAATTGCAGCGCGCAGATGCCGCGGCAGCCGATGTTCAGCACCGGCACCGCCCCCGCCGCGCCGCCGCCATCGGCGCTGAGCATGGCGTCGGCGGCCAGCAGGTCCCGATGCGTCTCGATCAGCGCCGGCAGGGAGGGCGAGCCGACCTCCTCCTCGCCTTCGAGGAACAGCTTCACGTTCACCGGGCAGCCGCCTTCCACGGCGAGGAACCCGGCGATGGTCTCGATGGCGACGGTGGTCGAGCCCTTCACGTCGGAGGCGCCGCGCGCGTAGATGCGGCCGTCGCGGATCGTCGGCTCGAACGGAGGCGCGTGCCACAGCTCCAGCGGGTCGGCGGGCTGCACGTCGTAGTGGCCATAGATCATGATCGTCGGCCGGTCCGGCCCCGCGCCGGTCCAGGCACCATGGACGGCGGGCTGGCCGCCGGCGGCCTCGAGCAGCCGCACATCCTCCATGCCGATGGCCCGCAGGCGGTCGAGCAGGAATTCCCGGGCGCCGCGCATGCCCTCGGCGAAGGCCGGGTCGGTGCTCACGGAGGGGAAGCGGATCAGCGTCAGCAGCCGATCGAGGATCGCATCCCGCTGGCCTGCCAGGTGCTCGATGACGCGCTCGCTCATGCCGATGTCTCCGCCGTGGTGGCGCGCAGCATCGGGCCGGGTACGGCCCGCCGCAATGCCGCTATCCTTGCCGCTCCAGCTCCGCCCTGAGCTGCCCGACCAGCGCGCGTTGCGTCACCACGCCCACAACCGCATCCGGCACCGCCGCCTCGTCGCGCAGCACCAGGATCACCTCCGCCCCCACGTCATGCAGGCGCGTCGCCGCCGCCAGCAGGCCGTCCTCGGGACTCGCCGTGACGTGGCGGAGCAGCCTTCCGTCGGCAGCGCGGACCGCGCCGATCCCGCCATGCTCGCCGTCGTGGATCTCGAAGCCAACCGGCTCCGCCATCGCATCCGCCACGCGCCGCATCGGCAGCACCGGCGCCTGCAAGCCTTCCGGCACGGCATGGCCGCGGGCCAGCAGCTTCACGGTGTAGATGCTCTCGGCCATCAGCGCGCGCCGCGTCCACCAGGCCGCTGACGCGGCCAGGAGCAGCGGCAGCGCGATGCCGGTGTCGCCCGACATGCCGGTGATCATGATGATCGCCGTCAGCACCGCGCCGGTGGTGCCCGCCGCCATTCCCGCCATGCCGGCCAGCGCGAAGGCCGGCACGCCGACGCCGATGCCGGGCACCAGGCGCTCCGCCACCAGCCCGAAGCAGGTCCCCGCCGTCGCGCCGACGAACAGCGCCGGCGAGAACACTCCGCCCGAGGCGCCAGAGCCGAGCGAGAGCGCGGTTGCCAGCAGCTTCAGCCCAGCCAGCGGCAGCAGGAACCAGGGATCGGCCAGCGCGCCGGTCAGCACGTCCATGATCGTCGCATAGCCGACGCCCTGTACGTAGTAGTGCCCGGCCCGCTGCATCAGCAGCCAGAGCAGCACGCCGAGGCAGAGCATGCCCAGCATGTGCCGCGTGTAGTAATTGCCGGGAATGGCGTCGAAGAGATCCTCGGCGCCGTAGATGGCGTGGATGAACGCCGCCGCCAGCAGCCCCGTCAGCGCGCCGAGCGCGAGGAAGGCCAGCAGCGCCTGCGGCGCGAACAGCACCTCATGCGCCACCTCCAGCGCCGGCACGACGAACGCGGGGCCGGCGCCGAGCAGAGCGTTGCCGATGCGCGTCGCCACCATCACCGCGACGGCCACCACCAGCACGCTGCGCGCGCCGACCACCAGCAGCAGCAGCTCGATGGCGAAGACCAGCCCGCCGAGCGGCGTGTCGAAGGTGGCGGCGATTCCCGCACCGGCGCCGGCGGCCACCAGGATGCGCCGGTCCGCCGCGCCCATCGGCAGCACCTGCCCAAGCGTCGATCCGAAGGCCGAGCCGATCTGCACGATCGGCCCCTCCCGCCCCACCGAGGCGCCGGAGCCGATCGAGATGGCGGAGGCGAGCGACTTCACCAGCGCCACCTGCGGGCGGATGCGGCCTTCCTTGAAATGGATGGAATCCATCACCTCCGGCACCCCGTGCCCCTTGGCCTCGGGCGCGAAGTTGGAGACCAGCCAGGCCACCAGCACGCCGCCGACCACCGGCGCCAGGATCACCCAGGCGCCGAGGGGCGGCGGCGCGGTGTGCAGGTTGGCGTCATAGGCGAAGGCGAGCTGGCCGAGGAAGGCGATGTTGTGCACCAGCCCGATCAGCAGCCGGAAGGCCCAGGCGCCGAGCCCGGCGATCACGCCGATCAGCAGCGCGAGCCCGAGCATGGCGGCGATCGGGGAGCGGCGCGGGGCATCCAGCATGCCGGGCAGTCTTGCCTGCCACGGGCCGGACGGAAAGCCATGCAGCGTGCGCAGGCCGGTTCAGGCAGGCGCGCCATGCCGGGCCGCGCGCGACGGTGGTGCCACCGCGGCGGAGCGGGCGTTGTCGATCGTCCCGAGTGCTGGCTATCCTTCCGGCATGGACGCCAGATCGGCCCGGCATCGGCGCAACCCCGGCCACCGCACCAGGACCGAGACCTGATGCGCTACGGCTTCTACCTGCCGACGCGCGGTGAACTCGCCAACCGCGCCGCGATCGCGGCGATGGCCCGGACCGGCGAGGCGGCCGGATTCCATTCGGCGATGGTCGCAGACCATGTGGTCTTCCCGGTCACCTCCCGCTCCGCCTATCCCTATACCGTCTCCGGCGAGCACCCGAGCCACGGCGATGCGCTGGAGCAGGCCTCCATCCTGGCCTTCGTCGCGGGCATCACCGAACGGCTGAGGCTGGTCAGCTCCGTGCTGATCCTGCCCTGTCGCAACCCGGTGCTGACCGCGAAGATGCTGGCCACGATCGACGTGCTGTCGGAGGGTCGCCTGACGGTGGGCGTCGGCGTTGGCTGGCTCGAGGAGGAGTTCACGGCTCTCGGCGCGCCCGATTTCCGCCGGCGCGGTGCCGTCAGCGACGAGTACCTGCGGATTTTCCGCAAGCTCTGGTCGGAATCGCCGGCTTCGCATGCCGGCGAGTTCTATTCCTTCGACGGGATCCGCTGCGAGCCCTTCCCGATCCAGCGCCCGGGCCCGCCGATCTGGGTCGGCGGGCACAGCACCGCCGCCCTGCGCCGCACCGCCCGCTACGGCGATGGCTGGCATCCTGTCGGCGCCATTGCCGCGGTGCCGCTGCCGCCGGCCGAGATGCAGGAAAAGCTGACCGAACTTCGCCGCCTGACCGAGGCGGCCGGGCGGGATTTCTCCGCCCTGACCATCTCCTACAAGGCGCCGCTCTACGACGTGGCGCTGCCCGGCCCCGATGGCGCGCGCAGGCCGTTCTCCGGCGAGCCGGGCCAGGTTGCCGAGGACATCCGCGCCTTCGCCGCCATCGGCGTGCACGAACTGATCTTCGACTTCCGCGGCGAAACCCTCGCCGGCAGCCTGGCGCGGCTGGAACGCTTCGCCCGGGACGTGATGCCGCGCATGCGCTGACGCCCGGTCGGGCCGGCGCGCCGTGCCCGGGCACCGCGGGCACCAGGCCGCCTCAACGCCGCAGCGCCCGCGGCGCCGCCACGGCGAACAGCAGCAGGCCCAGCGCGGCCATCAGGATGATGGCGAAGCCCGGCCCCCGTGCATCGGCCAGCGCGCCGATCGCCAGCACGCCCACCGGTCCCATGCCGATGCAGGTGGTCACCAGGCCCAGCACGCGCGAGCGCGCCTCGGGCGGTGCCACGGTGACCGGGATCGCGGTCTGCAGCGTGGCGAAGAGCGCCGTGCCGATGCCGCCCAGCATCAGCAGCCCCACCGCCTGCCAGATCGCCGGCATCGCCGGCAGCGCCAGCAGGGCAACCATGAATCCCGCGGCGCCGCCGATCATCAACCCGGACCGCATCGGCACGCCCCGCCGAGTCGCCAGGGCCAGGCCGGTGATCAGCGCGCCCGCCGGCTCGGCGGCGGTCAGCAGGCCGATCTGGAAGGGCGAGGCGCCGAAGGCCAGCGTGCCGAGGGCCGGCAGCACGGCGGTGTAGCAGAAGCCGAAGACGTTCATGCCGATGGTCACCAGGATCACCGCCTGCAGCGGCCGGTGGCGGCGCACCACGCCGACGCCGTCCACCATGTCCGCCAGCACCTGCCGCGCCGCGAAGCGCCGTGGCACCTGCGGCATGCGCACGCCCGCGAGCAGCACGATGGCGACGGCATAGCAGGCGGCGGCCAGCGCATAGGCGGCGCCAGCGCCCAGCGTCTGGTAGATCAGCCCGCCGATCAGCGGCCCCGCCATGCGCGTGGTGTTGGAGGTGGTGCTGTCGAAGGCCATGCCCTGCACGACCATCCCTTCGCCGGCGGCCTCGCTGACCATGCGGCGGCGCGCCGCCATCTCGCCCGTCCAGGCCAGGCCGCCCAGCAGGTTGACGATCGCCAGGTGCCAGACCGCGAGCTGCCCGGCCCAGTCCAGCAGCGCCACGGCGATGGCGCAGAGGCAGACCACGGCCTGTCCCGCCATCAGCAGGCGGCGACGATCCAGCACCTCGGCGATGGCGCCGGCCGCGGCGCCCGCCACGAACATCGGCAGCGCGCGCAGCACGGCGATGAGCGAGACCGCGAGGGCGGAGCCCGTGACCTCGAAGGTGAAGACCGCGGCGACCAGGATCTCCACCCAGCGCATGGCGTTCGCCAGCCCACCCACCGCCCAGAGCCGGACGAAGTCCGGGCTGGCGAAGAGGCGGCGCAGCGGATGGTCGCCCCCGGTGGGACCGGGAGGCGGCGTGGAATCCTGTTGGGGCATGCGGGACTGGCGTTTGGGCGTGAGCCTCCCCGCTGCGCGCGATCCTGTCGAGGGGGTGCACGGCGCGCGCGGCGGGTGCAGGATCGGGCGCGAGGAGGAGACACTCGATGCCCTACGCCCCATCCGACGGCGCGCGCCTCTGGTACGAGGAAGCCGGCACCGGCCACCCCATCCTGTTCCTCCACGAATTCGGCGCCGACCACCGCGACTGGGAGGACCAGATGCGGTTCTTCTCCCGCGAGTACCGCTGCATCGCCTATGCGGCCCGCGGCTACCCGCCCTCCGACGTGCCGACCGACCCGGGGCTCTATGGCCAGGACTTCTCGGTCGCCGATGCGGTGGCGGTGCTGCGGCACCTCGGCATCGCGCGGGCGCACATCGTCGGGCTGTCGATGGGCGCCTTCGCCGCCCTGCTGTTCGGCATCCGCCATCCGGGGATGGCCAGCGCCATCGTCGCCGCCGGCGTCGGCTCCGGCTCGCCGCGGGCGGAGCAGGCGGCGTTCCGCGCGCAATGCCGGGAGAAGGGGGAGGCGCTGATCGCGCAGGGATGGGCTGGCGCGCAGGCCGAGGAGACCGGGCACTCGCCCACCCGCATCCAGCTCAGGAAGAAGGACCCGCGCGGCTGGGCGGCCTACATGGAACGCCTGGCGCAGCACTCCGGGCCGGGCACCGGCTTGACCATGAAGCACTACCAGGGGGAGCGGGATTCGATCCTTGACTGGGAGGCGGAGCTGCGGCGGATGACGGTGCCGACGCTGCTCGCCGTCGGCGACGAGGACTGGCCCTGCATCGAGGCCAACATCTTCCTTAAGCGCGTGCTGCCCAATGCCGGGCTGTGGATGCATCCGCGCACCGGCCACGCGATCAACCTGGAGGAGCCCGCGGCCTTCAACGCCGCCGTGCAGTCCTTCCTCTCGACCGTCGAGCGCGGGCGGTGGAGCCTCGACGCGGCGGGCTGATCAGTCGAGCAGCCCGGCGTAGAGTTCGGCGAGCGGCAGGGTCAGGCCGAATTCAGGCAGCACCAGAGCTTCGTGCTCCTGCCGCTCCGCGAAGCCGTCGTCGCGGGCGCAGACCAGCGCGATCGGCGCGTCCTGGGCGAGCATGACGTAGCGCGACAGGCTGGGGAGGGCAGCGTATTCGGCCCGCTTCACGCCGCGGTCGATCGCCGCGCTGGACGCGGACAGTACCTCGACGACGAGCACCGGCTCCGGCACCGCCAGTTCGCGGCCGTGCACAGGGGAGCAGGTCACCACCAGATCGGGAAACCGGATGCGGGTTCCACGCTCCGTGCGCACGCCGACATCGGATCGGAACGTCCGGCAGGGTCCCCCCCGCAGCGCCCGCCGCAACGCTTCTTCAAGTCGTGCCGCCAATTCGCTGTGGTTGAGCGTGCCGCCAACCATGGCGACGGGCTGCACGCCGTCCCATTCAAACCGTTCGTCCTGGAGCGGAACCCAATCCAGGAACTCCTCCAGCGTCCGCGGCGGCATGAAGGCGAGGGCTGCGCTCATGCCCGCATCCTAGCACGCCGGGCGACCCGGCGCAGCGGAATCACCCCGCGGCCTCGATCTCCTCCCGCAGCATCTCCAGCGCCAGCCACTCCTCCTCCGCGGCCGCAAGCGCCGCCTGCTTCTCCGCCAGCGCCGTGCTGAACCGCTCGAAGCGCCCACGGTCGCGGGCGTAGAGCGTGGGATCGGCCAGCGCCCGGCGCAGCGGCGCGATTTCCCGCCCCAACGCTTCCATCCGCGCCGGCAGCGCGCCGAGCGCGTGCAGCTGCGCCGGGTTCAGCCGACGCCTCGCCACGGCCGCCGCCGGTGCGGCCGCTTCCACCTTCATCGCCGCCGCCGTGATGCCCGTCGCCGCGAACGCTTCCACCCCGCGGCCGCGCTGCGCCACCATGTCGGTGTAGCCGCCGGCATACTCCTGCCAGCGCCCGTCGCCCTCCGCCACGATCACGCTCGTCGCCACGCGGTCGAGGAAGTCGCGGTCATGGCTCACCACCAGCGCGGTGCCCGCGTACTCCGCCAGCACCTCCTCCAGCAGATCGAGCGTCTCCAGGTCGAGGTCGTTGGTCGGCTCGTCCAGCACCAGCAGGTTGGAGGGTTTCGACAGCGCCCGCGCCAGCAGCAGCCGCCCCCGCTCGCCGCCCGAAAGCGCGCCCACCGCGGTGCGCGCCTGGTCGGGCTGGAACAGGAAATCCTTCATGTAGCCGATGACGTGCCGCGCCTGGCCGCCGACGAAGACCGTGTCGCCCCGCCCGCCGGTCAGCGTCTCGGCGAGCGACAGCGCCGGATCCAGCGCCTCCCGCTTCTGGTCGAGCGTCACCATGGCAAGCCCGGTGCCGAGCCGCACCACCCCCTCGTCCGGCGCGAGCATGCCCGTCAGCAGGTTGAGCAGCGTGGTCTTGCCCGCGCCGTTCGGCCCGACCAGCCCCACCCGGTCGCCGCGCAGGATCCGGGTGGAGAAGCCATGCACCACCGGCGGCGCGTCGCCGTAGCGCTTCGCGATCCCCTTGGCCTCGATGACCAGCGAGCCCAATCCCGCGCCCTCGGCCGCCGCCATGCGTACCGTGCCCGTGGGCTTGAGCGCCTCGCGCCGGCGCCGGCGCAGCGCCGCCAGCTCCCCGACCCGGCGCATGTTGCGCTTGCGCCGCGCCGTCACGCCGTAGCGCAGCCAGTGCTCCTCCCGCACGATCCGGCGGTCCAGCTTGTGGCGGTCGCGCTCCTCCTCCTCCAGCACCTGGTCCCGCCAGGCTTCGAACCCCGAGAAGCCCTGCTCCAGCCGCCGCGTCACGCCGCGGTCGAGCCAGACCATGGCCCGCGTCAGGCTCCCGAGGAACCGCCGGTCGTGGCTGATCAGCACCAGCGCGGTGCCGCGCATGCCGGCCAGTTCCCGCTCCAGCCAGGCGATCGCCGGCAGGTCGAGGTGGTTGGTCGGCTCGTCCAGCAGCAGGATGTCGGGAGACGGGGCCAGCACGCGCACCAGCGCCGCCCGCCGCGCCTCGCCGCCCGAAAGCCGGGCCGGAGCTTCCTCGCCCGTCAGGCCGAGCGCGGCCAGCAGGGTGCGTGCCCGGTGCGGATCGTCCGCCGGGCCGAGGCCCGCCGCCACGTAGTCCCAGACCGTGCCGTGCCCGCCGAGCTCGGGCTCCTGCGGCAGGGTGCGCAGCGTGGTGCCGGGCTGGAGGAAGCGCGTTCCCCCGCCATGCGGCTCGATCTCGCCGGCGGCGATGCGCAGCAGCGTCGATTTGCCGCTGCCGTTGCGCCCGACCAGCGCCAGCCGCTCCCCGGCCGAGACGGACAGCGTGGCGCCGTCCAGCAACGGCGTGGTGCCGATGGCGTGGCGGACGTCCTGCAGGAGCAGCAGCGGGGGAGGGGCCATGCGGGCGTGGGCATCCCCCGTCCCCGCGCAGGAATCAAGGCTTGCCGCCGCTCTCGCCCTCGATCACCGGCGGCCGCGGCGCCGCCGCCCAGAGCCGCCGATAGACATCGAGCGGCAGCAGCACGAAGGCCTCCCGGCCATGCCGGGTGAGCACCAGGGGGCTGCGCAGCGCCGCCTCGACGAAGCTCGGGATGACGTTCTCGACGCGGTCGATGTCGGTGCGCGGCATGCCTTCGAGGCCCGGCGCCGGATCGGCCGGCGCGGCGGTCGCGATCGCCTCGTCGCCGGTCGTGTTCCTGCCCCGCGCCATCCAACCTCCTGGACCCCTGGTCCGCGCACCGGCTCATGCACCCCGGCAGCGCGGGGACGCAATCGCTTCCGCGGCCCTATCCTGCCGTCACTAAGCAGGCTTTCATGGCTTGGCCCACACATCGTGTGGTCCAAGCCATTGTAGCGAAAGCCTGCTTAGGTTTTTTGTCGGGCGCAAACCTCCAGAGGTTTGCTTAGGTTCCGCCACCATAGGCTCATCCATCCGGGGTATCCGACCACTGGCGAACCGAGCGCGCGGTTGTTACCGTGCGTTCGGGAACCGTCACCGGATAAGTACCATGTCAAGCCGCAGCCATCGGGCCATCGCCGCCGTCACCGCCGCCGCCCTGCTGGCCGGCTGCGTCACCACCCGCGGCCAGCGCATCGGCGCCGATGACGGCATGGATGCCTGCCGTGCTCAGCTCGTGGCGCTCGACTCCACCGGCGACTTCTTCGCCGAGGACATCCTGAAGGGCGCGGCGGCCGGCGCGCTGGCCGGCGCGCTGATTGGCGGTCTCGCCACCGGCCGCTGGCAGGGCGCGCTGATCGGCGCCGGCGCCGGCCTCGCCGCCGGCGCGGCCACCGGCTACCTCGTGGCGTTGCAGCAGCGCAGCGCCGACCAGGCGGCGCTGAATGCCAGCCTCTCCTCCGACCTGGCGCGCGAGAACGCCCAGCTCGACCGCACGCAGGTGGCCTTCGACCAGCTCATGGAATGCCGCTTCAACCGCGCCCAGCAGGTCCGCGAGGCCTACCGCGCCGGCCGCCTGCCGCAGGGCGTGGCCGAGGCGCAGATGGCCGATGTCCGCGCCCGGGCGCAGCGCGACATCGCGCTGGCCCGCACCATCAGCGAGCGCATCGGCACCCGCGGCGCCGAGTTCGACACCGCCATCGAGACCGTCGCCCCCGGCACCAAGAACAGCGTGCTCGCCGGCAAGTCCGGCGCGGCGACCGTCAGCACCCGCACCGCGGCCGTGGTGCCGCTGCGGCTGCGGCCCGACCCGGGCTCGCCGATCATCGGCAGCGTGCCGGCGCAGCAGGCGGTGCAGGTCCGCCCCGCCACCGGCGGCTTCGCGCAGGTGCAGGCGGCCGGCGGGCGCGTCGGCTATGCCGAGGCCTCGGCCTTCCGCGGCACGCCGGCGGCGCGCGCCTCCGGCGGCATCGACCCGGCGACCATGGGGACGAGTGGCGGTGACGTCCGCACCCTCGCCGCCTCCAACATCGCCCGACGCGAGAATTTCACCGACGCCGTCGCAACGGCCGAGCGCGCCTCCTCCAGCGGCTTCGAGCTGGCGAGTTGAGCCGCGGGCGGGACGCCGCCGCGCGGGGCGCCGCCCCGCGCCCCGGTGCCCGCCTGGCGCGGGCCGCCCTCGGGCTTGTGCTCCTCGTCGCGGCGGGGCTTGGCCTCGCCGCGCCTCTTCTTGCCCAGGCACCGCCTGCCGGCCCGTCGCCCAACCCATCGCGCGGCATCATCCCGATCCAGCCGCCGGAGCCGCAGCGCCCGCCGGCGGGGCGCATCGCCGAACCACCGCAGGCGCCGATCCTGCGGGTGGAGGCCGGCACGCATATCGCGCCGGTCCGCCGCCTCGCCCTCGATTCCGCCGGCCGGCTGCTGGCGACCGTGTCGGACGACAAGACGCTCCGGCTCTGGTCGCTGCCGGATGGCGGGGCGCGCGGCGTGCTGCGCCCCCCGATCGGCGCCGAGCAGGAGGGCGAGCTCTACGCCGTGGCGCTGAGCCCGGACGGCGCCCGCGCCTTCGCCGCCGGCTACACCGCGCGCAGCTGGGACGGCAGCTTCGCCATCTATGTGTTCGACACCGCCACCGGCCGCCTGGCCGCGCTGCTCGGCGGCCTGCCCGCGCCGGTGCTCGATCTCGCCATCTCGCCGGAGGGCGACCGCCTGGCCGCGGGCTTCGCCGGCCGTGGCGGCGTGCGGGTCTGGGATGCGCGCAGCGGCCGCCCCGTCTGGGAGGACATGGCGCCGGGCAGCTACGGCGGCGCGGTGCGCGGCCTGGCCTTCGATGTGCGCCAGGGCCGGCTGGCCGTGACCGCGGCCGATGGGCGGGTCCGCGTCTACGACAATGCCGGGCGCAAGGTCGCGGAGCGGGTGCCGCAGGCGGGGGCGCGGCCCTATGGCCTGGCCTTCTCGCCGGATGGCACGCTGCTCGCGGTCGGGTACGAGGACAGGCTGCGGGTCGACCTGCTCGCCGCGTCCGACCTGCGCACCGTCTTCGCCCCCGACGTCTCCGGCCTCGCCGGGGAAGGGCTGCCGGCGGTGGGCTGGGCGGCGGACGGGCAGGGCGGGGTGCAGCTGCATGCCGGCGGCTACGCGCGCTCCGGCGTCGCCCGCTCGGGCGAGGCGGCGCCGCGCAGCTTCGTCATCCGGCGCTGGGTCGATTTCGGCCTGGGTCCGAGCACGGACATCCCCGCGGCACGCGATGCCATCGGCCAGATCCTGGCCGTGCCGGGCGGTGGCCTGGTCTACGCCGCGGCGGATCCGGGCTGGGGCCGGGTCGCGCCCGATGGCAGCCTGGCTCGCGCGCCGACGCCGGCGGCGCTGGAGCCACGCGCGGTCGGGCGGTCCCTGGCGATTTCGCCGGAGGGCACGCGGCTGCGCTTCAGCAGCGACGCGCGGACCCTGGTCTTCGATGCCGGCATCGGCCGCCTCTCGCCTGCGGAGATCGATGCCGGGGGCTTGTTCCTGTCGCCCCGCACCACCGGCGCGCGGGTGCCGATCCAGGATTGGCGCGACACCAACCGCCCACGGCTCGGCCAGGCGGCGCTGCGGCTCGATGCGGGGGAGTTCTCGCGCAGCCTGGCGCTGCTGCCGCGCGACGAGGGCTTCGTGCTCGGCACCGATACGCATCTGCGGGTCTTCGACATGGCCGGGCGCCAACTCGACTCCGTGGCGCTGCCGGCCATCGCCTGGGGCGTGGCGGTGGCGGAGAACGGCGTGGTCGCGGCGGCGCTCGGCGACGGCACGCTGCGCTGGTTCGGGCCCGGGCCGGCCGGCGGCAGGCTGGAGGAGCGCGCGGCGCTCTTCGTCCATGCCGATGCCCGGCGCTGGGTTGCCTGGACGCCCGAAGGACTGTTCGACCATGCCCCGGAGGGTGGGCAGGAGCTGGTCGGCGTCCACCTCAACCGCGGCCGCGCCCAGACCCCCGAATGGGCGAGCTTCCGCCAGGCCTACCGCGCGCTCTTCGCGCCGGCCGAGCTGCGCGCCCGGCTGACCGGCGATGCGGCGCCGGCCGGGGCGCGGATCGCGGCGCTCGGCGACATGCGCGAGGCGATCGGGCGGCTGCCGGTGGTGGCCGCGCGCTCCGCCTGCGCCGTGCTGGCCGGGGGCGAATGCCGCAGCGTCGCGCTGGCGCCGGCCATCACCGTGCCGCCGGAAAGCACGGGCCTGCGCCTGACCCTCAGCGCGGAGGATCGCGGCCTTGGCCTCGGGCCGGTGGATGCGCTGGTGAACGACCGCATCGCCGCGCGCGGCGCCCCGCCGGCGCTGAAGGATGCGCCGGCGACGACTCGCGGCGCGCTGGGCGAGGTGGTGCTGGAGGTGCCGCTCGACCCCGGGCCGAACCGCATCAGCACGCGCCTCTATGCCGAGGACCGCGTGCTGTTCGCCGAGGGGCCGAGCTTCGAGCTGCGGCGCGAGGGCGAGCGCGCGCCGCCGGTGGATACGGGCCGGCTGCTGGTGCTCGCCGTCGGCGTGGACCGCTACGCCAACCGCAGCCTCGACCTGCGCTTCGCGGTGGCGGATGCGCGCACCGTGGCGGAGACGCTGCGCCG
>JAIEOP010000337.1 GCA_019750465.1 Acetobacteraceae bacterium
GACCGCGGATGCCCTCCTGCAATCACCTGATTCTGCACCGCAATTCAAGGTGTGTGCCTTGGAACCGCGAACTCAGGGCTGCCCGCCGGAGAAATTCGAGGCCCCTTCCTCCACCAGCGTGTCGTAGGAGAGCGGCAGGCGCTCGATGAACTCCTCGGCGCCGGCCAGCCGCGCCGCCTCCAGCACCTCCGCCAGCGGCGCCGCCGGCCGGGCGGCGGCGATGTTCTCGCGCAGCGTGCCGCGGAACAGCAGGTTCTCCTGCAATACCACGCCGACGCTGCGCCGCCCTCGGCGTGGCTGCGCACCGCGGTGGCCACCTGGCCGTCCCAGGCGCGCTGGCGCGCCGGCTCCAGCACCAGCGACTTCACCGCGCGCATGTTGTGCAGGGTCTCGACCAGGTAGGCCTGGCGCGCGCCCTCGGCGGCATAGAGGCCGTTCAGCCGGCGCCGGAAGGCGGGCACCATCGCCCCGATCACCAGCGCGATCGCCGCCGAGAAGCCCAGCACCACCAGGGTCAGCACGCCGCTGTACAATGCCAGCAGCACCAGCAGCAGCGGCAGCAGCGCCGCATCCAGCAAGGTCTGGAACAGCCGCCCGGTGAGAAAATGCCGCAGCCTCTCGGTCTGCTGCATGTGCCGCACCAGCACGCCGGCCGAGGTCGATTCGAAGAAGCCGAGCGGCAGGCTCAGCAGGTGGCCGAAGGCACGGCTGCCGAGACGCGCATCCATCCGGTTGCTGGCCAGCAGCATCAGCCGCTGCCTCGTGTAGCTGAACATGCCGTCGAACAGCGTCAGCAGCACGAAGACGCCGACCACCACCGCCAGCGTCCGGTAGGCGTGGTGCGCCACCACCTTGTCGATCAGCGCCTGGAACAGCAGCGGGATGGCGAAGCCGATCAGGTTGGAGAGCACGGCGGCGACGGCGACGCCGAGGAAGAAGGCGCGGTTGCGGGCGAGCTCCGGCAGGAACCAGCGCAACCCGAAGGGCGCCTCCGCGCCGCCCATCACGTCCCGCGGGCGGCAGAGCAGCAGGGTGCCGGACCACTCGGCCTCGAACCGCGCGCGCGGCACGAGCTGCACCCCGGCGCGCTCCTCGGCCGGGTCGAGCACGGCGGCCAGCCGCTCGCCATCCGGCCCAGGCACCACATGCACCAGCACCACCCAGCCGCCGTCCCGCCGCGCGGCGAGCACCGGATAGGCGGAACCGAGGCTAGCCGCCTTCGCCCAGTCGCAGCCGCGCAGCACGCGCGTGCGCATGCCCGCCCGGCGCAGCGTGCCGAGCAGGCCCGGCAGCATGTCCGCCGGGTCGGCCGCCGGCAATTCCTCGGGCGCCAGTTGCTCGCCATGATGCATGGCGAGCAGGAACAGGCACCGCAGCGCTGTCAGTTCTGGAGCCAACGTCCTGTCCGCCCAGCGTCTGTCCCGATGCTAGGGCAGCATCCTTGCCCGCGGGTTAAGCGCCGCCACGGCAGGATCGACGCCGGCTGGGAAGGCGATGGAGGCTCTCGGCGTCGCCGAGAGCGCTGCGGACATGGCCGCCGGGGTGGCGCGCCGGGAAGCGATCCTGCGCGCCGCGCCGATGCAGTCGCTACGCGCCCTCGCCCAGATAGGCCGTGGCGTCGATCTCCACCAGGCAATCCGGCGAGCCGAGCCCGCCCACGATGCAGGAGACGCGGTGCGGCGGCGGGTCCTGGCTGAAATTGGCGAAATAGGCCTCGTTCATCGGCGCCCAGTGCGCGCGGCCGGTGACGTAGACCGTGCACTTCACCACGTCCGCCAGCGTGCCGCCGGCCTCCTCGATCAGTGCGCGGATGTTGTCGATGGCCTGCTGGGTCTGCGCCCGCGCGCCCTCCGGAAAGCGCCCCTCCCGGTCGCGCCCGGTGCAGCAGACGAACATGAAGCCGCCGGCGATGGTGGCCTGGGCGAAGGGCAGGCTGCCCTTGAACACCCGGGCCGAGGAGACGGCGCGCTTCGGCACCGTCAGTGCGCCCCGTCCACCATCTCCACCAGCTCCACCAGGATCCCGGCCGTGCTGGCGGGATCGAGGAAGGCAATCCGATGGCCGCCATGGCCGAAGCGCGGCACCTCGTCGCGCAGCTTCACGCCCTTGCCGCGCAGCTCGTCCAGCGCCGCCTCGATGTCATCGACCTCGAGGCAGATGTGGAACAGCCCCTCGCCGCGGTCGCGGATCCAGTCCGCGGTGCCGCCGGTCTCGCCCTGCGGCTCCAGCAGCTCGATGGCGGATTCGCCGATCGGCAGCATGGCAAGGCGCACGGCGTGCTCGCCGAGCGTCTCCTCGTAGTCGCAGCCGATGCCGAGTTTCGCCAGCGCGTCCCGCGCCGCGTCGAGGTTGCGGACGGCGACGGCGACGTGCTCGATGCGCTTGATCTTCATGGCGCGGTCCTCCGGCTGCGGGGCGCGCAGCATCCCGCCTTCCGCGGCGAATCGCCAGCCCCTTCGTGACGCGTGTCAGACCCCCGCTGCCGGCACCACCGTGGCCGGCAACGGCGACCAGCGGCCGCCGTCCCAGGCGCGGGCAAGGACCTGCACCCCGCCGTCCCGCGCGATGCGGATCTCGTTGAACGCGTTGGGCTCGCCGCGCAGCCGGCGGGACGTCGCGGTGGCGGCCAGCACCACGCTCATCCCGCCGCCCGTGCTCGCCGGCACCGCGGCCACCGCGACATCCCCCACATGCAGGTGCCCCGAGAGCACGAGCCGCACACCCTGCCGCGCGAAGGCCGCCAGTGCCGCCGCCGCGCCGCCCACGACGCGCGTCCCGGGTGCGCCCTGCGGCGGCAGGAAGGGGTGGTGCGCCACCACGATGCGCGTCAGCGATGCCGGCATCGCCGCCAGCCGCGCCTCGCAGCGCGCCAGCCGGCCCCGCCCCACCCGGCCGCGCGACCAGTCCAGGTAGGGCCCGCCGCGCCGGGCCGTGTTCAGCCCCACCACGGCGACGCACCCGTCCTGGAACACCGGCTCCGTCTCCGGTGCGATGAACCGCCGCCACCGCGCATAGGGATCGAGGAAGCGCTCCATCAGCGCATAGGGCGTGATGTCGTGGTTGCCGGGAACCGCGAGCACCGGTGCGGCCAGCCCGTCCATGAACGCACGGGCCGCCCGGAACTCCCCGCTGCGCGCGCCGAGCGTCAGGTCCCCGCTGATCGCCACCAGGTCGGGCGGGTCGCGGTTCAGGGTCTCGGTCAGCGCGGCGACGATGGCGGGGTCCTCGGACCCGAAATGCAGGTCCGAGAGATGGGCGATCCGGTGCATCGCGTGCGTCAGGACCCGGCTGCCGCTGTTGCCGGCGCCGTCTCCGGCACGTCCTCGATCACCGCTTCGGCCGGCACGATCACCTTCAGCGCCAGCGGCCGGATGGCGTAGCGCAGCGGCGGCGCGAGCGTCAGGCCCTCGCCGTCGTTCATCACCCGCAGCGCGGGGCGGCGGCTGGCGATGGTTACCCGCGTGGCGCGCCGCTCATCGAGATCGCGCTGTCGCCGCCAGGCGCCCAGCCACATGGCCAGCAGCATGCGCAGCGCCCACCATGGCCCGAACCGGTGCGCCAGGTAGAGCACGAGCTCGCCTCGATCGAGGCGGGCCCGGGTGAAGAGCTGGCCGAAGCCTTCGGCATACGCGTTGTTGCCCACGGCCAATGCCCGCGTGCGCACCCGCCGCGGCGGCCCTTGCCCAAGATCGATCTCCAGGCTCAACGGCCGGTAGCGCCAGAAGGTGCGCAGCGCCGCCGCTGCCAGGCGCAGCCGCGCGCCGATCCCGCCCGCGCCGCGATGCCGCTCGCGGTGCCGGCCCAGCGCAGCCGGCAGGCCGATGACGGAGTTGCAGAGGAAGACATGCCCGTTCACCTCCGCCACGTCGATCGCGCGCACCACGCCATGCGCCAGCGTCTCCGCCGCGGCGTCGATGTCGAGCGGGATGCGCAGGTCCTTGGCCAGCATGTTCATCGTGCCGCAGGGCAGGATGCCGAGTGCGGTCTCCGTCCCCGCAAGGCGTTGCGCCGCAGCGGCGATGCTGCCATCGCCCCCGCCGACGATGACCGCATCCGCGCCCGCTGCCACGGCACGATCCAGGCGGGCCAGCAGGTCCGGCTCCTCCGCCTCGTGGATGATCACGGCATCGAGTCCGGCGGCCTCCAGCCGTTCGGCGACCTCCTCGGCCGCGCGCTCGCGGCCGAGCAGCCCGCCCGATCGGGCATTGATGACAACGGCGATGCGGCGCATGCGGCCCCCGGCTTCCATGGCTACAACGACCGGCACCCGGCACCGGTTCGCCGGCGTCCCGCCCTGCGTTGATCCGGCGCAGGGCGCAGCCGCCCGATCTGCTGGACACCGCATGGTCGCATCGGGCAGAGGCGCGCCATGAGCCCCTCCCGCCGTGCCCTGCTCGCCCTGCCTCCGCTGCTCGCCGCAGCCGGCGCGCGCGCCCAGGTCACGACGCAGGCCGACTGGCCGGCGCGGCCGATCCGGATCATCGTGCCCGCCCCGGGCGGTGCCGGCACGGCGGACACGCTCTCGCGCATCTTCGCCCAGGCGCTGGAGGCACGCCTCGGCCAGCGTGTCGTCATCGACAACCGCCCCGGCGCGAACGGCAACATCGGCGCGACCGCGGCCGCGCGCGCGGCACCCGATGGCCATGCCTTCCTCTGGTCCTGGGCCGGCACGCTGGCGACCAACCCAGCGCTCTACCGCGACCTGCCCTACGACCCGGTGCGCGACTTCGCCCCGATCATCCTGGTCGGGAACGTGCCGAACATCCTGGTGGTCAACCGCCATCTCGGGCCACGCACCCTGGCCGAATTCGCCGCCTATCTGAAGGCGCACCCGGGGGCGGTGAATTTCGCCTCGACGGGCAACGGCTCCTCCATGCATCTCGCCGGCGAGCTCTACAAGCAGCGCAGCGGCGCCGCGATGACGCATGTGCCCTACAATGCGCCGGCGGCGGCCATGAACGACCTGTTCTCCAACCGCATCCAGGTGATGTTCAACCTCGTCACCGGCGCCGCGCCGCAGATCCGCGCCGGCGAGGTGATCCCGCTCGCGGTGCTGGCGGAGCGCCGGGTGCCGCAGCTGCCCGACGTGCCGACCATGGCGGAGCTGGGCATGCCGGGCATGGTGTTCGGCACCTGGTTCGCCATCCTGGCACCGAAGGGCACCGAAGGGCACCGATGCGACGGTGCTGCGGCGGATGAGCACCGTGTCCAACGCGGTGCTGGCCGAGCCGGAGACGCGGCAGCGGCTGGAGGCGGCGGGGCTCGAAGTGCTCGGCGGCACGCCGGAGACCTTGGCGGCGCACCTGGCCGCCGAGACGGCAGCCCATGCCGAGCTGGTGCGCCGCGCCGGCATCCGGATCGACTGACGCCGCCCCCCTGTTTCACTCCGGCAGGATCGAGTCCCCCAGCGACTGCATCAGCCGGTTGGCGTTCGCGAACATCGCCACGCAGTGGATCAGGTCCAGCAGCTCGAGGTCGTCGAGCCGGGCCGCGCGCAGCGGCGCCAGCGCCGCTGGCGAGACCGCGCCCGGCGCCGCCGTCAGCAGCGCGGAGAAGTCCACGATGGCGCGGCGCCGCGGATCGGTCTCGGCAGCAAGGCCATCGGTGAACAGCCGGCGCATCGCCGCCTCCTGCTTCGTCAGCTCGACGAAGCGGCGGGCATGCACGGCGCAGCAGTAGACGCAGCCGTTCACCATCGAGACGACGGCGGTGGACAGCTCGCGCTCCGCCCGCGGCAGGCCGCGCGGGGCGTACATCACCGTGGTGAACAGCGCCCCCCGCTCGCCGAGCGAGCCGGCATCGAGGGCGAGGGTGCGGAAATAGACGCTGTTGCGCTGCCCCGGCGGGCAGGCCTCCAGCGCGGCAAGCTGGGCCGGGGTGGCGCCCGCCTCCTCCACTGGCGGCAGGCGCGGCTGCCAGCCGACCTCGGCGAGGGTGAAGGGGCGGTCTGCGGCGACGGGCGCCGGGCCTGGCGGCACCGTGCCGCCACCGCCCTGCATCGCCCGCAGGCCTGCGAGCAGGCGCACCTGGTAGGGCACGAAGGACACGAGCTGGGTCAGCGCCACCACCGCCTGCGGCGAGAGTCCGAGGCCGCGCAAGGCGTCGATCTCGGCCTGGCCACAATCCGCGGGGTGCGTCGCCACCAGCTCGGCATGGCGCAGCAGCGCGGCGAGGCGGGGTCCGGCGGCATTGCCAGCGCCGTCCAGGTCCTCGGCCGCGGCGATGGCGCGGGCATCTCCCCCGAGCAGCGTGCGGAAGCGCGCAGCAAGCCCGGCATCACCCTCGCGCAGTGCCACGCGCAGGGCGACGGCGGCGCGCTCGACGGGGCTGAGTCCGGCCGGGTCCACCGGCAGCAGCAGCGCGCGATGCGCGCCCTCGGCATGGCGCGGCGCCTCCGGCCGGCGGCGGCGCAGCAGGCCGAGCGGGGATTCGGGCGCGATGCCCAGGATGCTCTCGATCAGGTCGTCCGTCATGGCCCTGGTCCTCCCGTGCCGCGCATCCCTCTTCATGGCCCGGCACGGCCGGCGCGGCCAAGCCCCGGCGCGCTGGACGCACCTGCCACGCCCGGCGAAGATCGGCACGGAACGGAGAGCGGGCGCCATGACCACCATCATCGCCGACGCCACCATCGTCACCGGCGACGCGGCCGGCACCATCCACCACCGCGGCGCCCTTGCCATCGAGGGCAACCGCATCGCCGCGATCGGGCCGACGAAGGACGTGGCGGCGCGCTTCCACGGCGCCGAGCGCGTGGACGGCACCGGCCGCTGCGTGCTGCCCGGCTTCGCCAACATCCACACCCACCTGGTGATGACCCTGGCGCGCGGCGTCTTCGAGGACCTCTCCCCGCCCCACAAGCCGCCCTTCGACGGCGGCCTCTCGCCCATCCCGCTGCCGCCGATGACGCCGGAGGAGCAGCGCGTGATGTGCGAGCTCGGCGCGCTGGAGGCGCTGCGCAGCGGCACCACGGCGCTGCTGGAGGACGCGGCGCACATCGCCAATTACGCGCAGGCCATGGTCGATACCGGGCTGCGCATGGTGCTGGCCGAGCGCGCCTGGGACCGCGTCGGCGCCTCGATCGGCGATCCCACGGAGTTCCGGCGCGACGAGGCGGTCGGCCGGACGGGGCTGGAACGGATCGAGCGGCTGCACGCCGCTTGGGACGGCGCGGGCGGGGGGCGCATCAAGGTCGGCGTCTCCGCCTGGGCGCCGGACATGTGCTCGCCGGAATTGCTGAAGCAGGTCCGCGCGCTGCAGCAGCGGCTGGATACGCTCTGCACCATCCACCTGAACCAGATCTGGGGCGAGGTCGCGGCGGTGCAGGCGCACCACAACATGCTGCCCTGCGAATTCCTGGAGAGCATCGGCTTCCTGAACGACCGCGTGATCGCCGCACATTGCCGCTGCATGGCGCCGCTGGAGGAGAAGATCCTGGGCCGCCACCGGGTGAAGGTCGCATTCAACTCGGCGATCGCGGCGCGGCGCGGCCTCAGCCCCCGCGTCTCGGAACTGGAGGCCGCCGGCTGCACCATCGGCATGGGCAGCGACAACATGGCCGAGGACATGGTGGAGGTGATGCGCACCGGTCTCTTCATGGAACGCGTCCGCCGCGAGGATGGCCGCGACCCGACGCCGGAGGCGGCGCTGCGCTGGGCCACGCGCAACGGCTACGCGGCGATGGGCGTGCCGGATGGCGGCTGGCTGGCGGAGGGCAACCTCGCCGACCTCATCATGATCCGCACCGCGCGGCCGCATCTGGTGCCCTTCCTGCGCCCCGTCTCGGTCTGGCTGCACCAGGGCCAGGCGCGCGATGTCGATGACGTGATGGTCGATGGACGCTGGCTGATGCGCGACGGCGCGGTGCTGAGCATGGACGAGGCGCGCATCCTGCGCGAGGCGGAGGCGGTCGCCGACCGCTGCTGGGCGCGGCTGTTCGCGGAGAACCCGGACATCGAGCGGCCCGATGGCTTCCGCCCGCTGCCCGCTGCGGCCGGCGGCGTGCAGGCCGTGCCGCTGCACCCGGTGGGACCCGGCCGCGGCGCGTGACAGGCGGGGCTTGCCGGCAGAGCCCGCCGTAGAGACCGGCCATTGCCGAGCGGACGAGAACCGCGTGTGCGATCCTGCCGAACCCGCCGTGGCGCTGCGCGTCCTGACGGACCGCTGATCCGCCGGCTTCGCCCGCGCCGCCTTTCGCCTACCATGTGCCCCCGGGAGGACCCGCCCATGCAGATCGCCGAGCGGAACGCCGTCGCGCCGACGCGCCGGGCCATCGCGCCGAACGGCGTGCCGGCGCACCTGACCACCTATTTCGGCACCAACTTCGCCATGCGCGGCCCCGACACGCCGCCGCCGCCAGGCCCGGAAGCGGTCTATCCGATGGGCTTCCTGGTCGAGCAGGGTCCCGACACGCTGGTGGAGGCGCATTTCCACGCCGCCAACCAGTTCCAGGTCGTGGTCGGCGGCGAGGGCACGCTCGGCCGGCACCATGTGGCGCCGATCGCGATCCACTACACCAATGCCTTCTCAAGTTACGGTCCGCTGCGTGCCGGGCCTCGCGGGCTGCACTACTTCACCCTCCGCAACGGCTACGACCCCGGCGCGCGCTACGTGCGCGGGTCGGCGCACGAGATGCGCGGCCGCCCGCGCAGGTTCCGCGAGGCCAAGGCCGATGCCGGACCACCGCCGGACGCGGGCACGCTCGCCGCCCTCCGCGGCATCGAGAGCCTGGTGCTACTGCCCATGGCGTCCGATGGCCTGGCCGCCTGGCGCCATCGCCTGCCACCCGGCGCAGCATTGCGCGGCCCCGCACCGAGCAGGGGCGAGGGCCAGTACTGGGTGGTCACCGCAGGCGGCCTGGCCTTCGGCGAGGGCGCATCGCTGCCGCCGCTCTCCTGTGCCTTCATCCTCCCGGATGAGGCGCCCGCGCGGGCGCTCGCCGGTCCGGGGGGCGCCGAAGTGCTGGTGCTGCAATACCCCCGCGGCCGGGCGCACCTGCCGGCCTGACGACCGGCCCGTGCCACCGCGCCAAGCGGGCTTTCGTGGCCTGGCCCACACGTCGTGCGGTCCAAGCTCCTGACATGCAAGCCTGCCTGGGCTCCTGTTCGGGCGCAAACCTCCGGAGGTTTGCTGAGGCTCCGCCGACGACCGCCCCGCTTGGCGCGGCGCGCCGCCGGCCGAGCGGGCCAACCCGACACGCTTCGCATTCCACCGGCGCAACGCTGCACGGCGCCCTTCGGGCCAACCGATCCGGTTTCCTTTTGGCTCCCGAGGTCGTGACCCATGGCCGGCGCTTCCTCCGATGCAGCGCCGGGCCGGGTCTGGCACATCGTGGGCGCGGAGGCGCTCCTCCCGCTCGGTGCACCGCGGGACTCAACCGTGGCTCCCGCGCTCCGCCGGCAAACTGCGTGCAAGGAGCGCGTCAGCAGGCTCGCCGCCCTCCCGTCCCGCCGGGGCCGTACCGCCGTTACGAACCCTCCCTGTCGTCCAGTAGCGCTGCGCCCGCCCGTCCCCAACCGCATAGGTGCCCATCCCGATGCTCGCCAGATTTGTCGAGGCGGCGCTCCACCGCCGCATCCTCGTTCTCCTCGGCGCGCTCGCGCTGGCGGTATGGGGCGCCACCGCCTACCTGCGCCTGCCGATCGACGCATTCCCCGACGTGGCCCCGACCCAGGTGCTCGTCTCCATGCGCGCCGCCGGCCTCACGCCCGAGGAGCTGGAGGCGCGGGTGACGGTCCCTGTCGAGCGTGCCATGAAGGGCATCCCGGGCCTCGTGCAGATGCGCTCCACCACGCGCTACGCCACCAGCCTCATGGTCTTCGAGTTCGCCGAGGGCACCGACATCTACTGGGCCCGCGCGCAGGTCGGCGAGCGCCTCGGGCCGGTGATGGACGACATGCCGGATGGCGTGGTCGGGGGCCTTGCGCCGATCGTGACGCCGCTCGGCGAGATGCTGATGTTCACCATCGAGGGCGGCGGCCTCGATCCGCAGGGCAAGCGGCACCTGCTGGACTGGACGATCCGGCCGGCCCTGCGCGGCCTGCCCGGCGTGGCCGACGTGAACACCATGGGCGGCTACGTCAGGACCTACGAGGTGGTGCCGAACCCGTCTGCCCTGGCGGCGCGCGGCATCAGCGTCTCGGCGCTGCTCGCGGCCATCGAGGAGAACAACGCCAATGACGGCGCCGGCCGCGTGCAGGACGGCGAGGAAGCCCTGCTGGTCCGCGCCGAGGCGCGCGTCCGCACGCTGGAGGACATCCGCCAGATCGTGCTCGCCTCGCGCAGCGGCGGCGGCATCGTGCGCCTGCTCGACGTGGCGGAGGTGCGCTACGGCACCCTCGCGCGCAACGGCATCGTCGTCGCCAACGGCGAGGGCGAGGCGGTCTGGGGCACCGTGCTCGGCCTGCGCGGCGCCAATGCCCGCACCGTCGTGGACGGGGTGAAGGCGCGCCTGGAGGAGCTGCGGCCGCTGCTGCCGGAGGGCGCGGAGGTGGTGATCTTCTACGACCGCAGCGCCCTCATCGAGGCGGCGGTCTGGACCGTGCAGAAGGTGCTGCTGGAAGCGGTGGCGCTGGTGGTGGTCCTGCTGGTGCTGTTCCTCGGCAACCTGCGGGCGGCGCTCGTCGTCTCGCTGGCGCTGCCGCTGGCGGTGCTGACCACCTTCGGCATCATGCGCCTGTACGGATTGTCGGCGAACATCATGTCGCTCGGCGGCCTGGCGATCGCCATCGGGCTGCTGGTGGACTGCGCCGTCGTGGTGGTGGAGAACACCGCGCACCGCATCGCCGCCCATCCCGGCCCGCCGGACCTGCGGGCCCGGCTGCGCCTCGCCGGGGAAGCGACGCGCGAGGTGATGGTGCCGCTGGTCGCGGGCGTCGTCATCATCGTCACGGTGTTCCTGCCGCTGCTCTCGCTGGAGGGGCTGGAGGGGCGGCTGTTCGGCCCCGTGGCTCTGACCATCGCCTTCGCCCTGCTGGCGGCGCTGGCGCTGTCCCTGCTGGTGGTGCCGGCGCTCTGCGCCCTGGTGCTGCGCCGCGGCAAGGACGCGCTCGATGCGCATGGCCACCCGCGCGAGCCCTGGCTCGTGCGGCGCCTGCATGGCGTCTACGACCCCCTGCTGCTGGCGGCACTGGCGCGGCCGTGGGTGGTGGTGGGGCTGGCGCTGGTCAGCCTGGCCGCGGCGGGTGCCGCCTATACGCGCATCGGCTCCATCTTCGTGCCGGCGATGGACGAGGGGTCGCCGGTTCTGACGATCCGCAAGTACCCGACGGTCGGCGTCGACGAGACGGCGGAGATCGACCTGCGCCTGCAGCGCGAGATCATGGCCAGGGTGCCGGAGGTCGTGGCGATCTACGCCCGCAGCGGCGCCGACGAGCTCGGCATCGACCCGGTCGGCCTGAACGACACCGACATGTTCCTCAGCCTGGCGCCGCGCGAGCGATGGCGCAGCCCGGACATGCCCTGGCTGCTGGGCGAGATCCGCCAGGTGGTGGAGGGCTTCCCCGGGATCTCGTACGCGCTCAGCCAGCCCATCGAGCTGCGCGTGCAGGAGATGATCATCGGCGCGCGCGGCGACGTGGTGGTGAAGGTCTTCGGCCCGCGCCTCGGCGAGCTGAACCGGATCGCGCGCGGGGTGGAGGCGGTGATCAGGGCCGTGCCCGGCTCGGCCGATGTCTATGCGCTGCGCAACGAGGGCATGAAGTACCTGACCGTCCGCGTCGACCGCCGGGCGACCGGCCGCTTCGGCCTCAACGCGGCCGAGGTGCAGCGCGCCCTGCGCGTCTGGGTGGACGGGGTCACGGTCGGCGTCGTGCTGGAGGGCGAGGTGCGGACGCCGCTGGTGGTGCGCGGCGAGGCCGAGTTCCGCCGCTCCGCGGTGGACCTCGCCCGGGTCCAGCTCGTGCTTCCCGGCGGCGGCACGGTGGAGCTGTCGCAGGTCGCGGAGATCGTGGAGGAGGACGGGCCGATCCAGGTCGTGCGCGAGCAGGCGCAGCGCTTCGCCACCGTGCTGGCCAACGTGCGCGGCCGCGACCTGGTGGGCTTCGTGGACGAGGCGCGCCGGGCGGTGGAGGGCCAGGTGGAGCTGCCACGCGGCTACCGCCTGGAATGGGGCGGGCAGTTCGAGAACCAGCAGCGCTCCTCCGCGCGCCTTGCGGTGGTGGTGCCGATCGCGCTCGGCCTGATCTTCCTGCTGCTCTACCTCACCTTCGGCTCGGCGCGGCAGGCGGTGCTGGTGTTCTGCAACGTGCCCTTCGCCGCGATCGGCGGCGTCATCGGCCTCTGGATCTCGGGCGAGTTCCTGTCCGTCCCCGCCTCGGTCGGCTTCATCGCGCTGATCGGCATCGCGGTGCTGAACGGCGTCGTGCTGATCAGCTACATCAACCGCCTGATCGTGGAGCAGGACATGACGCCGCGCGAGGCGGTGATCGAGGGCGCGAAACGGCGGATGACGCCGGTGACGCTGACCGCGACCATCGCCGCATTCGGCCTGGTGCCCTTCCTGTTCGCCGACGGACCCGGCGCCGAGATCCAGCGGCCGCTGGCGGTTGTCGTCATCGGCGGCCTGGTGACGGCGACGGTGCTGACCCTGGTGCTGCTGCCGATCCTGTACGAGCGCTTCGCCTTCTCGCGTCCGATGCCGCGCGAGGCTGCGGCGGAGGTGGGCGAACCGGCCCCGAAGCCTGCGGAATAGCGCCGCGCAACGGGCTGGCGGACTACCCGGCCGCCGCCGCAGGCGCCCCTGACGGCACGCGCGGAACCACCTCCTCCGCGAAGCGGCGGATGGTATCGTGCCGGACCTGGCGCGGCACGCCGTAGGTGGCGTTGGAGACGAGGAAGTAGTCGAACCCGACCGCGCGCAGCTCGCCCAGCCGCCGCGCCACCGTCTCCGGCGAGCCCACCAGGTTCTGCGCGAGGTAGGGGCCGAGGTTGGCAGGGTCGGTCAGCTTGCGCAGGTTGCCGAACATCCTGTTGAACTGCTGGTAGCCCGCGATGTTGCCCCAGGGCGCGTTGTCGGACTGGTAGTGGCGCACCTGCAGCTCGAAGAATTTCGGCAGGTAGCGCAATGCCTGCTCGCGCGCCTCCTCGTCGGTGCGCGCGACGAAGCACTTGATCGAGATGGGGAAGGCAGGCGCCCCGCCATCGCCGCCGCGCTCGCGCGCCGTGGCCGCCCAGGTCTCCAGGATCCGGCGCAGCAGGTGATCGGGGAAGCTCGAAAGGCACAAGGGCGGCAGGCCCAGCTCGCCCATGATCGCGGCGCTCTCGATGCTGCCGATGGCGCCGTAGAAATTCGGGCGGCGGTCGAAGGCGGGGCGCAGCGTGGTGGGCGTGGCGAAGTGGGTGGTATGGCCCTCGAAGGTGAAGGCGCCGCCCTGCACGGCGCGCTGCGTGAACTCCCAGCATTCGCGGAAGCGGTCGCGCGCGGTCTCCATGGCGATGCCGAAGGCGTCGTATTCGGATTTCGCGGTGCCGCGGCCCATGCCGATGTGCAGTTCGCCGTCGGAGAGCGTCTGCAGCATCGCCAGGTCCTCGGCGAAGCGCACCGGGTCGTACCAGGGCAGCACCATCACCGCGGTGCCGAGGCCGAGGCCCGGGCAGGCGGCGGCGATGTGCGACAGGAACAGCAGCGGGTTCGGCTGCGGGTAGTAGTCGGAGAAGTGGTGCTCCACCATCCAGGCCGCGTCGTAGCGCAGCCGGTGCACGAGTTGCGCGTCCGCGATCGCCTCGCGGTAGAGTTGCCGGTCGCTCTGCGACTCCTCGCCGACGGCGCCGATCTGCCAGGCGAAGCGCGGCGCACGGCCGCCATCGAGCATGGCGCTGCTGGACATGGCCCTGGGTCCTCCGTCTCCTGCGGACGGTAGGAAGGGCGGGCCAGCCGGTCAACGCAGGTGCCCCCCTTCCCCCGCTGGCGGGGGAAGGGTCGGGGATGGGGGCGGCTGGACCCGCGGAGCCTCCAGCGTCACGCCACCCCCGCCCCGGCCCTCCCCCGCGGAGCGGGGGAGGGAAAGTCCCGCCTACCCCAGCCCGCCATCCGGCTCCGCGCGCATCTCGGCGAAGGTCTTCTTCGCCACGATCAGCGCCTCGCGCACCGCGGGCAGGCCGACATAGCCGCTCATGTGCATCAGCGCCTCGGCCAGCTCGTCCTCGGTCCAGCCCAGGCGGCGGGCCATGCGCAGGTGGATCGCCAGCTCCGGCAGCGCATGGGTCGCGGTGTCGGAGACCACGCAGACCAGCGCCCGCGTCTTCCGATCGAGGCCGGCGCGCGTCCACAACCCGGCGAAGACCGCCTCGCGCGCGTAGTCGCCGAACCGCTCCATGATCGGATCGTCGTAGACGCCGGTGTTCATGCGCTCCGTCGCCGCCTTGCCGATCAGCTCGGTGCGGACCGCATCGCCCCGGTGCCAGGCTTCGCTCTTGGCCATGTCCCGCCCTCCTTGCTCAATCGACTTCGAGCAGCAGCGCCATGCCCTGCCCGCCACCGGCGCAGGCGCCCGCGATCGCCCGCCGCTTGCCGCGCCGGCGCAGCTCCATCAGCACGGAGAGCACGCAGCGCACCCCCGTCGCCGCCAGGGGATGGCCGAAGGCGATGGCGCCGCCGTTCACGTTGAAGCGCTCCCGCGGCACGCCGAGCGCGCGCCGCACGCTTTCGGCCTGTGCGCCGAAAGCCTCGTTGATCTCGAACAGGTCGATGTCCTCGACCGTGAGGCCGAGCTTGCGCAGCAGCGCGATGGTGGCCGGCACCGGCCCGATGCCCATCACCTCCGCCGGCACGCCGGCGACCGCGGCCGCGGTGATGCGCCCGAGCGGCGCGGCGCCGCCCGCCGCGCCGGAGGTGGCGACCCGGCCCGTGGTCAGCACCACCGCCGCCGCGCCATCGACGATGGCGCTGCTGTTGCCCCCGGTCTGCACGCCGCCGAAGACCGGCGCGAGCTTGGCCAGCACCTCGATCGGCGTCGGGCGGATGTGGCTGTCGGTGGCGACCTCGCCCTTGGCGCTGCGCGGCAGGCGCAGCTTGCGGGCCTTCAGCCCCGGTCCCTCGAAGACGGTGTCGGTGACCGGGGCGATCTCCTCGGCGAAGCGGCCGGCCGCCTGGGCTGCGAGTGCGCGAGAAAAGCTTTCGGCGGCATAGGCGTCGGTCTCCTCGCGCGTCACCCCGTGCAGCCGCGCCAGGTTCTCCGCCGTGCCGCCCATGGCCGTGCCGCAGCCGGTATCCATCAGCGCTTCCCAGAGCTGGTCCTTGAATTCGACCTGGCCCAGCGCGAAGCCGCCGCGATGCGTGTAGGCGGCGATCGGCGCGCGGCTCATGCTCTCGGTGCCGACGCAGAGCGCCGCCTCCACCTGGCCGGCGCTGGTCAGCCGCGCCCCCTGCGCGATCGCCTCGAAGCCGGTGGTGCAGAGGCGCTGCACGCCGTGCGCGGGCCGGTCGTCCCGCATCCCGGCATAGAGGCCGATATGGCGCGCGTAGAACAGCGTGTCATAGCTCGCCTGGATGCAGTTGCCGGCGATGGTGGTGCCGAGCCGCGCCGGATCGATGCCGCTGCGCGCGATCGCCGCGCGCGCCGCATGGATGCCGAGATCGGTCGGCGAGATGGGGGCCAGCGCGCCGTTCAGGTCGGTGAAGGGCGTGCGCGCGCCGGCCAGCAGGGTGGCATCCGCGAAGGTCTCGACGATCGCGCCCTCGGCGTAGCGGGTCCAGTCGGGGGCGGTCCCCTGGTTCACGTCGGGCATGGGCGGATCACCTCCGGTTCGTTGCCGTCGTACAGGCGTGAAAGTTCGGCCGCGCGCCGCGTGACGATGGCGCGGACGTTGAGCGAGCCCTTGTCCGTCACCTCCCCGGCATCGAGGGATGGCGGCTCCGCCAGCAGCATGGCACGGGCGATGCTGCGCGACGAGCCGCCGCCGCCGGCCGCGTTCATCGCCGCCAGCGTCACCGCCAGGGACTGCCGGTAACCGGCGTCGGCGGCCTGCGCCGGATCGGCCGGAAACACCAGCAGCCCGACATCGTCGCGGTCGGCGCCGACCACAACCACGTCGCGCACCTGCCCGGCCAGCGCCGCGAGAGCCCGCAGGCGCAGCTCCTGCGCGTTGATGCGCGTGCCGGAGCTGAGCTTGAAATCCTCCGCCAGCCTGCCGTCGAACCGCAGCCCCTGCGCCGGATCCTCCGGATCCACCCAGGCAACGGCATCGCCGGTGCGGAAGAAGCCTTCCTCGTCGAAGGCGGCGGCGGTGGCCGAAGGCTCGTCCAGGTAGCCGTGGAAGACATTCGGCCCGCGCAGCCGGATCTCCAGCTTGCCGTCCACCGGCACGAGCTTGAGCTCGACGCCCGGCAGCGGCGTGCCGATGCCGGCGGGCGGCGCGTCGCCGGCATGGGTGGTGCAGGCCGCCGGCGCGGTCTCGGACAGCCCCCAGGAGGAAACCACAGGCACCGCACGCGGCGCATGCCGGCCAGCCAGCGCCTGCAGCCGCCGCAGCGCGGGTTCCGGCAGGGCCGCCCCGGCGCTGAACACCAGGCGCAGCCGCGCGAAGACACGCACGGCCAGGTCGGCATCGCCCTCCAGCGCGTCCAGCAGCAGCGCATGGCCGCGCGGCACGTCGAAGCGGATCGTGGGCGGAACCTCGCGCAGGTTGGCCAGCGTGCGCGCATGCGCCGCCCCCGGCATCGGCCGCCCCTCGTCGATCCAGAGCGTGCCGCCGAAGCGCAGCACCATGTTCAGGTTGTGGCTGCTGCCGAAGACATGGCTCCAGGGCAGCCAGTCCAGGATCACCGGCGGCTCCTCCAGCAGGAAGGGCCAGACCTGCGCCATCTGCTGCTGGTTGGCCGCCATCATGCGGTGCGTGGCGGGCACGCCCTTCGGCACGCCGGTGGAGCCCGAGGTGAAGAGGATCTTCACCGGCGCATCCGGATCGACCGCCGCGATGGCGCGCTCGAGCACCGCGCCGGGCGGCATCGCAAGCAGGTCCTCCCACGGCGTCGCGCCGGGCAGCGGGCCTGCCGTCACCACCTCGGCGCCCGCCGCCTCGGGCAGCGCGAGGGCGCGGGCGAAGGGCGCGCCCTCCTCGGCCAGGATCAGCCCCGGGCGCAGCTTCGCCAGGATGTGGCGCAGCTTGCCGAGCTCGGCGCTCTGCAGGCTGTAGGGCACGGAGACCGCGGCATAGGGCACGCCCACCGCCTGCGCCGCGAGGGCGAGCAGCGCGTGGCGGACCGAATTGCCGGAGAGCGCCGCGACGGGACGCGCGGGACCAAGCCCATGTGCCAGCAGCGCGGCGGCGATGCTCCGGACGCTGTCCGCTGCCTCGGCATGGGTGATGCCGTGCCAGGCGCCATCGGCGCCACGCTCCCGCAGGAAGGATCGCTGCGGCGCGACCCGCGCCCAGTGCCACAGCGCGTCGGTGATGCGCGGCGCGTACGGTGCCAGCGCCTCGCGCGAGCGGAACCGCCAGCCGCCGCCGGGGATCGGCTCCCGCTCCACACGCACCGGGGCGAAGAGGCCGTGCGGGGCGCCGGTCGCGCTGTCCGGGCGCATGCGCCCCTCCCCCGTTCCCGTTGCGGCCAGGTGCGGCCGGATGCGTGGCGCGACGGCATGCATCCGGCGGCGAGCCCATGATATTGCAGCCGCGCCAGCGGCCGGCAATAAACATTCTCCGCCGCAGGGACGCGCCGCAGCACGCAGGACGGAACCCGGACCCGGCCGGACAGGGACAGCAAGGAGACGCCAGATGCTCGAGATCCGCGCCGGGACTGCCACCGCTGTGCTGCCACGCCGGCGGCTCGCTTCGCTCGCGGCCGGTGCCGCGGTTGCCGCCGCCCTGCCCCGTCCCGCCCGCGCGCAGGGCGCGCCGCTGCGGGTCGGGCTGATGCTGCCCTTCTCCGGCACCTTCGCCGCCCTCGGCGAGAACATCGCCGCTGCCATCGAGCTGCACCTGGCGGAACGCGGTGGCCGCATGGGCGGGCGGCCGCTGCAGATCATCCGCCTCGATGACGAGAGCAACCCGGCGAACGCGGTGCAGAACGCCAACCGCCTGGTCGGACGCGACCGGGCCGAGGTGCTGATCGGCACGGTGCATTCCGGCGTGGTGATGGCCCTGGTGCAGATCAGCCGCGAGCGCGGCATCCCGCTGATCATCCCGAATGCCGGCAACGTCGCGGCGACGCGCGAGCTCTGCGCGCCGTCGATCTTCCGCTCCTCCTTCAGCAATTGGCAGCCGGCCTATGGCATGGGCCTGGCGCTGGGCAGGCAGGGCGTGAAGCGCGCCGCCTGGATCACCTGGGACTACGCCGCCGGCAACGAGGCCGGCGAGGGCTTCCGCCAGGGGCTGGCCGCCGGCGGCGGCGAGGTGGTGCGCGAGCTGAAGCTGCCCTTCCCCGAGACCAATTTCCAGCCGCTGCTGGCGCAGATCCCCGGCCTGAACGTCGAGGCCGTGGGCAGCTTCTTCGCCGGCGGCGGGGCGGTGCAGTTCGTCCGCGAATACGCCGCCGCCGGGCTGAAGGAGCGCATCCCGCTCTGCGGCTCCGGCTTCCTGACCGAGGGCGTGCTCGGCCCGCAGGGTGCCGCCGCCGAGGGCATCCGCACCGCGCTGCACTATGGCGACGGCCTCGACAGCCCGAAGAACACCGCCTTTCGCGAAGCCTTCAAGGCCCGCACCACGCGCGACGCCGATGTCTATGCCGTGCAGGGCTACGACGCGGCGCAGATGCTGGCAGCGGGGCTGGAGGCGGTGCGCGGCGACCTGGGCGCGGAGGCGGCGTTCGTACGGGCGATCCGCGAGGCGCGCATCGACAGCCCGCGCGGCGCCTTCACCCTCTCGCCCAGCCACAACCCGGTGCAGAACATCTACCTGCGCGAGGCGAAGGGCGGGCAGAACCGCGTGGTTGGGATCGCCGCCGAGGCGCTGGCCGATCCCGGCACCGGCTGCCGCATGCCGGCGTGAGGGTGCTCCCTCCCCCGCAGGCGGGGGAGGGTTGGGGCGGGGGTGGTTCGCCGGGAGAAGTCTCCGCCGGGCCGCAACCCCCACTCTGGCCCTCCCCCGCGAGCGGGGGAGGGGATCCTGTGCATGGACCTTTCCGGCCTTCTCGCCCAGCTGCTGAACGGCATGCAGTACGGGCTGCTGCTGTTCCTCATCAGCAGCGGGCTGACGCTGATCTTCGGCGTCATGGGCGTGATCAACCTCGCGCACGGCAGCCTGTTCATGATCGGCGCCTATGCCGCCTTCGTCATCACCGGCTGGACCGGTGCCCTTTGGCTGGCCCTGCCGGCGGCGCTGATCGGCGGCGCTTTGTTCGGCGCCCTGCTGGAGCGCGGGCTGTTCCGCCACTTCTACCGGCGCGAGCACCTCGACCAGGTGCTGCTCACCTTCGCCCTGATCCTGCTGTTCGAGGAAGCGCGCTCGGCGCTGCTCGGCAACGACTTCCACAGCGTGCAGGTGCCGGCGCTGCTGGACTTCTCCGTCCCGGTCACCCCGGACTTCGCCTATTCGGCCTATCGCCTCGCGGTGCTCGGGGCCTGCGTGCTGGTCGCGTTGCTGATGTTCCTCGGCCTGGAGCGCACGCGCCTGGGCAGCGCGGTGCGCGCCGCGGCGGAGAAGCCTGAGATGGTGGAGCTGCTCGGCCTCGACGCGCGGCGCATCCACATGGCGGTTTTCGCGCTCGGCACGGCGCTGGCGATGCTGGCCGGCGCGCTGGCCGCACCGCTGCAATCGGTCTATCCGAACATGGGCGACGGCTTCCTCATCATCTCCTTCGTCGTCGTCGTGGTCGGTGGCGTCGGCTCCGTGGCAGGGGCCTTCTGGGGCGCGCTGCTGATCGGCCTGGTGGACACGCTCGGCAAGGCCTACCTGCCGGAGGTCGCGGGCCTCGCGGTCTATGTGCTGATGGCTGCGGTGCTGCTGTGGCGGCCGTCCGGGCTCTTCGCGCCGGCACGGGGCTGAGGCGCCGAGATGCTGGTCGCCGGACGCCGGGGCAGCCTGCTGCTCGCGCTCGCCGCGCTGCTCGTCGCGGCGCTGCCGCTCTTCGCCTCGAACTACCACCTCCAGCTCGCGTCCACGGCGCTGGTGGCGGCGATGTTCGCGCTCTCGCTGCAATTGGTGGTGGGCGGCGCCGGCATGGTCAGCCTCGGCCACGCCGCCTTCTTCGGCATCGGCGCCTATGCCATCCACCTGCTGCCCGCGGGAATCAGCATCGCGCTCACGCTGCCGGCGGCGATGGCGCTGGCGGCCATCGCCGCGCTCGCGGTCGGCGCGCTCAGCCTGCGCACGCGCGGCTTCTTCTTCCTGATGACGACGCTGGCCTTCGGGCAGATGCTGTTCTTCGTCTTCCACGACACGCCGCTCGGCGGCGGCAAGGATGGCGTCTTCATCACGCGTCCCGCGCTGGAGCTGTTCGGCCTGGCCTGGGAGATTCCGCGGCGGCAGCGCGCCGCCGCGATGCTGTGGATCAACCTCGGCCTGCTGGCGGCGATGTATGTCGGCCTTGCGCTGCTGATGCGCACGCTGTTCGGCCGCGCGCTGCTGGGTATCCGCGGCAACGAGGACCGCATGCGCGCCTTGGGCTACGACACGCGCACGGTGAAGCTGGCCGCCTTCGTCCTCGCCGGCGCGCTGGCCGGAGTCGCCGGCCATTGCCAGGCGATGACGGAGGCGTTCGTGACGCCCGAGATGCTGGCCTGGCACCACGGCGCGGAGGCGCTGCTGATGATCCTGCTGGGCGGGCTCGGTGCGCTGCACGGCCCCATCCTGGGGGCCTTCGCCTATGTCGGCCTGGGCGAGGCCAGCACCCTCATCACCGAGCGCCAGCGGCTGGTCGAGGGGCTGGTGATCCTCGCCGTGGTGCTCGCGCTGCCGCGGGGGCTGGCCGGCATCGGCCGCGGATGGCGGCGATGACGGCGCTGGCGGCCGAGGGGCTGACGCGCCGCTTCGGCGGGCTGACCGCGGTGGACAGCGTCTCCCTCACGCTCTCGGTCGGGGAGCTGCACGCCGTGATCGGCCCGAACGGCGCCGGCAAGAGCACGCTGGTGAACCTGCTGGCCGGCGAGCTGCGGCCGAGCGCGGGGCGCATCCTGCTGGGCGGCGAGGACGTCACGACGTGGCCGACCTGGCGCCGGGCGCGACGCGGCATCGGCCGCTCCTTCCAGCGCACCAACCTGCTGCGCGACATGAGTGCGCACGAGAATGCCCGCCTCGCCGCCCAGGCCGCGGCCTTCGGGCCCGGGCGCTGGCTGCGCGACGCCGGTCGCGACGCGGCCTCGCTGGCGGAGGCGGCGCGCGTGCTGGAGCGCGTCGGCCTGCTCGGCCGCGCCGATGCCGTGGCCGGCACGCTGAGCCATGGCGAGCTGCGGCTGCTGGAGATCGCCATGGCGCTGGCCAACCGCCCCGCCGTGCTGCTGCTGGACGAGCCGCTGGCCGGCATGGGACCCGAGGAGAGCGAGCCTGTCGGCGCGCTGCTGCGCGATCTGGCGCGCGACCACGCGCTGCTGCTGATCGAGCACGACATGGACGTGGTCTTCGCCGTCGCCGACCGCGTGACGGTGATGGTGGACGGGCGCGTGCTGGAACACGGCGTGCCGACCGCCATTCGAGCCTCCGCGGCGGTGCGCGACGCCTATCTTGGACACGGCGCGTGATCCCGATCCTCGAAGCCACCGGCCTGCAGGCCGGCTATGGCGAGGCGCCCGTGCTGCGCGGTATCGACCTCGCCATCCGGCCGGGTGAGACCATCGGCCTGATGGGCCGCAACGGCATGGGCAAGACGACGCTGATCCGGGCGCTCATGGGCCAGATCCCCGTGCGCGCCGGCGCGGTGCTGGTGGACGGCGTGGCGGTGACGGCGGAGCCGCCCTACCGGCGCGCGCGGCGCGGCATCGCCGTGGTGCCGGAAGGGCGCGGCATCTTCGCCGGCCTCAGCGTGCTGGAGAACCTCCGCCTCGCCGCCCGCCCCGGCGCGGATGGCGCAATCCCCTGGCCGGAGGAGCGGGTGATGGCGCTGTTCCCGCGGCTCGCCGAGCGGGCGCGCAACCGCGGCGACCAGCTCTCGGGCGGCGAGCAGCAGATGCTGGCGATCGGCCGCGCGCTGATGACCAGCCCGCGCCTGCTGATCCTGGACGAGGCGACGGAAGGGCTGGCGCCGATCGTGCGCGACGGCATCTGGCGCACCATCGCCGCCATCCGGGGGGCCGGTGTCGCCACCATCGTCGTGGACAAGACGGTGGAGGCTGTGCTGTCGCTGGCCGACCGCGTGGAGGTGCTGGTGAAGGGCACGGTGGCGTTCAGCGGCCCGCCGGCGGCGCTGCGCTCGGACCCGGAGACGATGCACCGGCATCTCGGCGTGTAGCTACGGGCGCCAGGCCAGGATGCGTGGCGCCGCCAGATCGCAGTGGTCGATCACGACATGCGCACGCGCGGCCGGCACGCATTCCGCGAGATGGAGGCGCTGCCCCTCCATGTAGCGGCGGTTGGACGGGGCGCCGGGATCGGGCGACCCGAAGGCCGGCCCGCGCGCCGCGCCGCGCGGCACCGTCACCGCAAAGGGCGCATCGAGGAAGATCGAAAGGTCCCAGCACACCCGCAGCTCCGGCCGGTGCAGGAACATGCCGTCGAGGAGCAGCGCGGCACCCGGCGCGGCCTGCTGCTCCACGACCGGCAGCGGCGCATCCGCGGCCGGGTCGAAGACGGCGGCGCGAAACCGCCCCGGCCCGTCCGGCGCGAAGGCATCCAGCAGGTGCCGCCGCAGCGCGGCGAGGTCGTAGGTGTCGCGGTAGAAACCCTCCGGCGAACCGCGGCCGAGCCGGTGGCGGATCGCGCGGGGGTTGAGGAAGCCATCCGCCGAGGCGCGCGCCACGGGCCGACCCAGCCCTGCCACCGCCGCACCCAGCCGATCGGCAAAGGTGGTCTTGCCGACGCCGTCCACGCCATCCACGCCGACGCGCAGGAAGCGCCCGGGCGCCTGCCCCGCGATCCGCGCGGCGAGCCTTGCCAGCAGCGCCTCCGGCGTCATCGCCTCGCCCGCGTCCCGCATCGGGCGCAGGATAGCAGACCGGCGCGGAAAGGCTTGCCAAACCGCGCGCGATTCAGGAACACGGCGGCAAGACGGGCAGCTTCGGGGAGGCAGCGATGGGCGGCGCGACGCAGGACGACAATGCCGTCACCTGGTTCCTGGACCGGCACCTGGCCGAGGGGCGGGGCGGCGCCACCGCCTTCACCGATCCCGCGCGCAGCCTGAGCTACGCCCAGCTCGCCGAGGCCAGTGCGCATTTCGCCGGCGGGCTCGTGGCGGCCGGCATCGGGCGGGAGCGCCGCATGCTCATGCTCATGCTCGACACGGTGGATTTCCCGGTGGCGTTCTGGGGCGCGATCCGCGCCGGCGTGGTGCCCGTGCCGGTGAACACGCTGCTCACCACGGAGCAGGTGGCCTACATGCTGGCCGACAGCCGGGCGGAGGTGCTGGCCGTCTCGGCGCCGCTGCTGCCGGGCGTGCTGCCCGCGCTGGCCGGCCTCGGCGCCGCCGGCCCGCGCCTGGTGCTGCTGGCGGCGCTTGACGGGGCGCCGCTGCGCGACCTGCCGCCGGGCGCACGGGACTTTGCCGGCTTCGTCGCAGGGGCGGCGCCAATGCCGGGCGCCGTGCACGCCAGCCCGGACGAGGTTGCCTTCTGGCTGTATTCCTCTGGCAGCACCGGGGCGCCGAAGGGGGCGAAGCATGTGCATGCCAGCCTGCGCGCCACGGCCGATACCTATGCCGCGCAGGTGCTGGGCATCCGGCCCGACGACGTGATGTTCTCGGCCGCCAAGCTGTTCTTCGCCTATGGCCTCGGCAATGCGCTGACCTTCCCGATGGCGGCCGGTGCGCAGGCCGTGCTGCTGCCGGACCGGCCGACGCCGGATGCGGTGCTGGCAGTGATGCGGCAGCACCGGCCGACGCTGTTCGGCGGCGTGCCGACGCTCTACGCGGGGCTGCTGGCGCATCCCGCGCTCGGGCGCGGCGCGGGGTCGGAACGGCTCAGGTTGTGCATCTCCGCCGGCGAGCCGCTGCCCGAGCATATCGGCACGCGCTGGGACGCCACGGTCGGAACACCGATCCTGGACGGCATCGGCAGCACGGAGATGCTGCACATCTTCCTGTCGAACCGGCCCGGCGCCATTGCCTACGGCACCACGGGCACCGCCGTGCCGGGCTATGAATTGCGCATCGTGGACGAGAACGACCGCGACGTGCCCGAGGGCGAGATCGGCGAGTTGCTGGTGCGCGGCCCCTCGGCCGCGGAGGGCTACTGGAACCAGCGCGAGAAATCGCGCCGCACCTTCCAGGGCGAGTGGACGCGCACCGGCGACAAGTACGTGCGGGAGGCGAGCGGCACCTACCGCTACCAGGGCCGCGCCGACGACATGTTCAAGGTCGGTGGCATCTGGGTCTCGCCCTTCGAGGTGGAGGCGGCGTTGGCCGGTCACCCTGCGGTGCAGGAGGCCGCGGTGATCGGGCGCGAGGACGCGGACGGGCTGCTCAAGCCCATGGCCTTCGTCGTGCTGAAGCCCGGCGCCGCCGCGCCCGAGGAAGCGGCGCTGCGCGAGCACGTGAAGGCGCAGGCCGGCGCCTGGAAATACCCGCGCTGGATCAGCGTGGTGGAGGACCTGCCGAAGACCGCCACCGGCAAGATCCAGCGCTTCAAGCTGCGCGCCGGGTTCGGGGCGTGAGCGAGCCGCGGCACGGCTGGATCGCGCTGCCGGGCGGCCGGGGCCGGATGGAGACGGCGCGCTGGGGGCCCGAGGACGGCCCGCTGATCCTGCTGCTGCACGAGGGCCTGGGCTGCATCGCGTTGTGGCGCGACATCCCGGCGCGGCTGGCGGCGGCAACGGGCTGCCGGGTCATGGCGTATTCCCGTCTTGGCTACGGCCGGTCGGACGGCATCACCCTGCCGCGGCCGCTGGGCTACATGCAGGACGAGGCGCGCGACGTGCTGCCGCATGTGCTGGACGCCACGGGGGCACGGCACGTGCTGCTGGTCGGGCATTCGGATGGCGGCTCGATCGCCGCGATCTACGCCGGGACGCACCAGGACCGGCGCCTCGCCGGCCTGGCGCTGCTGGCGCCGCATTTCTTCGTGGAGGAGGTCTCGGTCCGCGCCATCGCGGAGGCCCGGCGGCGCTGGGAGGATGGGGATCTGCGCGCCCGGCTCGCACGCCATCACCGCGACCCCGGCATGGCGTTCCTGGGCTGGAACGGCGCCTGGCTCGATCCAGGTTTTCCCAATGCCTTCGACCTGCAGGCGGAGGCCGCGCATATCCGTGTGCCGGTCCTGGCTATCCAGGGCGAGGCCGATCCCTACGGCACGGTGGAGCAGGTGCGCTTCCTGGAGCGCGAAGCCACTTGCCCCGTGGAGACGCTGCTGCTGCCCGGGATCGGCCATGCCCCGCACCTGGAGGTGCCGGACCAGGTGCTGCCCATCCTCGCCGAGTTCGCCGCCCGGGCCTTTGCCGCCGCCAGTGGATTGGCAAGATAATGCGTATTCTCTTGCATTTTCCGCTGAAGATGAATTATATCTCCACTTCGGGAGAGAGCCGGAAAGGCATCCAGACATGGACCGCATCGATTTCCAGACGGAGCCGGCGCGCTACCGGCATTGGCGCCTGGTCTGCGATGGCGGGCCGGTGGCGCAGCTTGTCCTCGACGTCGATCCCGCGGGCGGCCTGATGGAGGGCTATGAGCTCAAGCTGAACTCCTACGACCTTGGCGTTGACATCGAGCTGGCCGACGCGATCCAGCGCCTGCGCTTCGAGCATCCGGAGGTCGGCGCCGTGGTGCTGCGCTCCGGCAAGGAGGGGGTGTTCTGCGCCGGCGCGAACATCCGCATGCTCGGGAAGTCGTCGCACGGGCACAAGGTGAATTTCTGCAAGTTCACCAACGAGACGCGCTGCGGCATCGAGGATGCGAGCGCGAATTCCGGGCTGACCTTCATCGCTGCCATCGGCGGCACCGCGGCGGGCGGCGGCTATGAGCTGGCGCTCGCCACCGGCCACATCATGCTGGTGGACGACCGCCGCTCCGCGGTGGCGCTGCCGGAGACGCCGCTGCTGGCCGTGCTGCCCGGCACCGGCGGCCTCACCCGCGTGACCGACAAGCGCCGCGTCCGCCGCGACCGCGCCGACCTGTTCTGCTCGACGGAGGAGGGCGTGCGCGGCCGCCGCGCCGTGGAATGGCGCCTGGTGGACGAGGTGGTGCCGCCCTCCGCCTGGGAGGCGCGGGTGGCGGAGCGCGCGCGCGAGGCCGCGGCACGGTCGGACCGCCCCGGCCCGGGCACGCGGGGCGTGGCACTGACACCGATCGAGCGCCGCTTTGCGGAGAACGGCGTCACCTATGGCTGCGTCGGCGTTGCGTTCGACCGCACCGCGGGGCGCGCCACGATCACTGTCGCCGCCCCCGCCGGGCTGCCGCCGCCGGATGCGGAGGCCGCGCGCAGTGCCGATTTCTGGCCGTTGCGCATGGCGCGCGAGCTGGACGACGCGCTGCTGCACCTGCGGCTGAACGAGCCGGAACTCGGCCTGCTGGTGCTGCGCACCGAAGGCGACGCGGCGGCGGTGCTGGCGCACGATGCCTTCCTGGAGGCGCACGCGGCCGACTGGTTCATCCGCGAGGTGCGGCACAACCTCAAGCGCGTGCTGAAGCGCCTCGACCTGACCTCGCGCAGCCTGGTGGCGCTGATCGAGCCCGGCAGCTGCTTCGCCGGCACGCTGGCGGAGCTGGCCTTCGCCGCGGACCGCTCGGTGATGCTGGCCGGCACCCGCGCCGGCGGCAGCAACACGCCCGCCGCGATCGCGCTCTCGCCCCTGAATTTCGGCCCCTACCCCATGTCCAACGGCCTGACGCGGCTGCAGGCGCGGTTCTGGGGCGAGCCGGAAAGCGTGGAGGCGGCCCGGGCGCGGATCGGCGAGCCGATCGAGGCGGAGGCGGCAGAGGCGATGGGCCTGGTCACGCTGGCCTTCGACGAGACGGACTGGGACGACGAGGTGCGCATCATGCTGGAGGAACGCGCCAGCTTCTCCCCCGATGCGCTCACCGCCATGGAGGCGAACCTGCGCTTCGTCGGCCCGGAGACGATGGAGACGCGCATCTTCGGCCGGCTGACGGCCTGGCAGAACTGGGTCTTCCAGCGCGCGAACGCCGCCGGCGAACAGGGCGCGCTGAAGATGTACGGCTCCGGCGTGCAGCCGAGTTTCGACAGGCAACGGGTCTGACGTCTTCTCCTCCCCCCGCCATGCGGGGGGAGGCCGGGAGGGGGGCGGCATAATCCCCTGTCCCGGCAGCCACCCCCACCCCGACCCTCCCCCGCCAGGCGGGGGAGGGGGAAGAGGAGCCTCACGATGCCCGACGGCATGAATGTCGATTACGACGGCCTGATCCCCAACAACGTCGATCTCAACGCCGATGCGCGCGTGAAGAAGGCGCTGGAGACCTGGCACCCGGGCTACATCGACTGGTGGAAGGACATGGGGCCCGAAGGCTTCCAGGAGGCCCTCGTCTACCTGCGCACCGCCGTCTCGGTGGACCCCAAGGGCTGGGCCAAGTTCGACTACGTGCGCATGCCGGAATACAAGTGGGGCATCCTGCTGGCGCCGCGGGTGGAGGGACGGCTCATCGGCTTCGGCGCCCACAAGGGCGAGCCGGCCTGGCAGGACATCCCCGGCGAGTACCGCGGCATGCTGCGCCGCCTGATGGTCATCCAGGGCGACACCGAGCCGGCCTCCGTCGAGCAGCAGCGCCACCTGGGGAAGACGGCGCCCTCGCTCTACGACATGCGCAACCTCTTCCAGGTGAACGTCGAGGAGGGCCGGCACCTCTGGGCCATGGTCTATCTGCTGCAGAAATACATGGGGCGCGACGGGCGCGAGGAGGCCGAGGAGCTGCTGCGGCGGCGTTCGGGCGATGCCGACAGCCCGCGCATGCTCGGCGCCTTCAACGAGCAGACGCCGGACTGGGTGAGCTTCTTCATGTTCACCTTCTTCACCGACCGCGACGGCAAGATGCAGCTCGAGGCGCTGGCGCAATCCGGCTTCGATCCCCTGTCGCGCACCTGCCGCTTCATGCTGACCGAGGAAGCCCACCACATGTTCGTCGGCGAGACCGGCGTGCAGCGCATCATCGAGCGCAGCTGCGAGGCGATGCGGGCGGCCGGCATCGACGACCCGACGGATACGGATCGCGTGCGCGCGCTCGGCGTGATCGACCTGCCGACGCTGCAGCGGAAGATGAACCTGCACTTCTCCCTGACCCTCGACCTGTTCGGCTCCGAGGTCAGCACCAACGCGGCGAACGCCTACAATGCCGGGCTGAAGGGCCGCTACCGCGAGGACAAGCTGGAAGACGACCACCGCCTGATCGACAGCACCTACCCCGTGCTGCGCTGCAAGGACGGCGCCATCATCCGCGACGAGTCCGTGCCTGCCCTCTCGGCGCTGAACATGCGCCTGCGCGACGACTACGTGACCGACTGCCAGGGCGGCGTGAACCGCTGGAACAAGGTGATCGAGCGGGCGGGCATCCCCTTCCGCCTGACCCTGCCGCATGTCGCCTTCAACCGCAGGATCGGCGAGTTCGCCGCCATCGAGGCCGACCCCGAGGGCCGCGTGCTGGATGCCGGCGCCTGGGCCGCCAACCGTGACCGCTGGCTGCCGACGGCGGACGACAACCTCTACGTCACCGGGCTGATGAAGCCGGTGGACGCGGCCGGCGCCTACGCGTCCTGGATCGCCGCGCCGAAGGTCGGCATCGACAACAAGCCCGGCCACTTCGAATACGTGAAGCTCTGGAGCTGAGGGCAATGTCGGGCAGCGTCGCACTCAAGCAGCACCTGATCGACCCCGAGATCTGCATCCGCTGCAACACCTGCGAGGCGACCTGCCCGATCGACGCCATCACGCATGACGACAACAACTACGTCGTTGATCCGGGCAAGTGCAACGCCTGCATGGACTGCGTCTCCCCCTGCCCCACCGGCGCCATCGACAACTGGTTTCAGGTGAACGCCGCGTTCAGCCTCGACGAACAATTCTCCTGGCAGGAGCTGCCGCCGCGCCCCGCCGAGGCGGCGGCAGAGGTCGATGCGCTTGACGAGGAAGCCGCGGCGCTGATCGCCGGCGCACATGGCCATGCCAGGGCGCGCGCGCCGGCCAGCGCCAGCAAGCCGCGCATCAACCTGTTCAGCCGTGCGCAGCCGGCCTTGGCGAAGGTCACCGGCAACATCCGCGTGACGAAGTCCGGCACCTCGTCGGACGTGCACCACATCATCCTCGATTTCGGCGCCATCCCCTTCCCGGTGCTGGAGGGGCAGAGCATCGGCATCGTGCCGCCGGGCACCGACGCGAACGGCCGCCCGCACGCGATGCGCCTCTACTCCGTCTGCTCGGCGCGCGACGGCGAGCGGCCGAACACCAACAACCTGGCGCTGACGGTCAAGCGCGTCGCCGAGCCGCGCGCGGATGGCACGCTGTTCCACGGCCTCGCCTCCAACTACCTGTGCAACCTGGGGCTTGGCGACACGGTGCCGGTGATCGGCCCCTTCGGCGCGACCTTCCTGATGCCCGACGACCCGGACGCCGACATCCTGATGATCTGCACCGGCACCGGCGCCGCGCCCTTCCGCGGCTTCACCGAACGCCGGCGGCGCCTGGCCGGCCACGGCCGCGGCCGGCTGCACCTGTTCTTCGGCGCCCGCACGCCGGAGGAACTGCCCTATTTCGGCCCGCTGCAGAAGGTCCCGCCCGCCGTGCTGGCGCGGGAGCTGGTGTTCAGCCGCATCCCCGGCGCGCCGAGGGAATACGTGCAGGACCGCATGCGCGCCCGCGCCGCCGAGCTCGCGCCGCTGCTGCGCCGGCCGGCGACGCACATCTATGTCTGCGGGCTGAAGGGGTTGGAGGCCGGGGCGGATGCCGCGCTGGCGGAGATCGCCGGCCCGGACTGGCCGGCGCTGCGCGAGGCGATGCGCGCCGAAGGCCGCTTCCACGTGGAAACCTACTGAACCCTCGGCAGCGCCGCCACCAGCTCATCCAGGCACGCCGCCTCGTCGCGTCCCGTGGTGTCCAGCGTGATGTCGGCCTGCGCGTAGAGAGCCTCCCGGCTCGCCAGGATGGCGCGCAGGTCCTCCATGGCGCGCGCCGCGTTCTCGCGCATCGGCCGCGTGTCGCCCTGGGCCACGACGCGGCGCATGTGTTCCTCGGGGCTGGCGCGCAGCCATACCGTGACGCAGTTCTCCAGCAGCAGCGCGAAGCTCGCCGGCTCCGCCACGATGCCGCCGCCGGTGGCGATGACGCGGCGCCCGCCCTCCGCCACCAGGCGTTGCAGGGCGGCGCGCTCCAGCCGCCGGTAGCCCTCCTGGCCCTGCAGCGCGAAGATGTCGGCGAGTTGCATCCGGCCCTCGAGCTCCACCTCCCGGTCCAGCTCGACGAAGGGCACCGCCAGCCGCTCCGCCAAGCCGCGGCCGAGGCTGGACTTCCCCGCGCCGCGCAGGCCGACCAGCGCGATGCAGTGCCGCGTTACCGCCTGTCGGCCGAGATGCCGTTGCAGCAGGGCGCGCGCCGCGGCGAGCTGCCCCTCCGGCAGGCGCTCCACCGCCTGCTGCAGCAGCACGCGCTCGATGCTCGGGTCGGCGCGCTCGGCGATCAGCTCCTCGGCGCCGATGCCGATGGCGCGGGCGATGCGGCGCAGCAGCAGGATGGAGACGTTGCCCGCGCCGCTCTCGAGCTGCGCGATGTAGCGCTCGCTCACGCCGGATCGGCGCGACAGCTCGCGCCGCGTGATGCCGCGCCGCGCGCGCAGGGTGCGCAGGCGCTGCCCCAGGCGGTGCAGGAAGGCCGAATCCTCGGTGTCGGGGTCGCTCACGATGGGCAGGTTGTAGCGCGGCGCGCCGGGTGTGGGAGGACGGGCGCGCGAGGGCGGCCGCAATCACCGCATCACGGCCGCACCGCCGGCGTCTCCAGCGGCATGCCGGCGGCGCGCGCCATCAGGTAGGCCTCGATGGCGATGAGGTCCGCCGCGCCATAGGCCGGCGGCGCCGCCCGAACGCCGGTCATGCAGCCGCGCAGCCGGCGCTGCAGCGAGCCCAGCGCCTGCCACTCCAGCCGGTACAGCGGGTAGCCCGTGGGATGCCCCTGCGGGATGACGCTGCCGGCCAGGCGCCGCCCCGCATTGTCGTCATGGCACTGCGCGCAGGACAGATCCAGCTGCCCGCGGCGCGCGCGGTACAGCGCCTGGCCCTCCGCGCGCACGGCGTCCATGCCGGCATCCGCCGGCGGCGCGATCGGCATCCCGCGCGACTGGTGCGCCACATAGGCCGCCAGCGCCAGCGCAGCCTGGCTCTCGCGCGGCGCCGGCTCGGCGCCCTGGTGCCGCGCCTGGCAGAGCGCGATGCGGCCGGCGAGATCGACCGCGCGCCCCTCCCCCGGATCCATCGCCGGGTAGCGCGCTGCGACGCCGCGCATCGATGCCGCCGCATCGCCGTGGCAATCCGCACAGGACCGCGCCGCCGCGCCGGCCGGCCGCTGCCACAGCGCCCCGCCCTCCAGCACCCAGAGCATGCCGGGATTGGCCATGTCGTCCTGCTGCATGGCCCTTGTCGCCGGCGCCATGTCGGCGAAGCCGGAGCGCCGTTCCTCCGCCCGCGCGGGCGCCGCTACCAGCAGCAGCAGCAACGCGGCGGCGCGCCTCATTCCGCGACGGTGACGCGCCGCGTCTCGGTCTGCGCAAACCCGTTGTCGCCGGTCCAGGCGAATTCCAGCGTGCCGCTCGCCGTGGCCAAGGCGGTGAAGGACAGGTAGGGGTTGGCGGCGATCGCCGGGTGCAGCTCCGCGCTGAACACCGTCTCGCCATCCCAGGTGCAGGCGAAGCGGCGGATGATGTCGCGCGGCGCCACCACGCCGCTGGCATCCGGCCGGAAGCCGGTTTCCATCGGGTGCTGGATCAGGGCGCGGATCTCGATGACCTCGCCGCGCCGGGCGGTGGCAGGGACCTGCAGCAGCACGCGTGCCATGGCCTAGCTCTCCACGCAGGCGGCCAGGGTCACGACGACCTGGGCACTGTCCGACCAGACGCTGCCATCGCCCATCACCGCCACCGCGACGATCTGCTGCGAGGTGGCGAGGCGGATGCGCGTCGCGAAGCGCGCGGCGCCTGCGCGCGGGCCGAGTTGCGCGATGATCACGCCCGGCAGCGGGTTCCGTTCGGTGAAGACGGCGATGCTGCGCACGCGGTCCGTCGCGGTCATCGGGCTCTCGACGGAAACCGAAAGCGGCACGGCGTTGCCGTTCTCCACCAGGGGCGGCAGCTCCAGGCGCACGCGGCCGGGGCGCGGCACGGGCGCGTCGGGTCCGAGGAATTCGCGCATGGCCTGGCGCATCGCCTCCGGGCTGGCGCCGGCAGGGCGGGCAAGCGCCACGGCCAGCAGGCCCGGCGTGGCGGCGAGGACCGCGCGGCGCGATGCCATCCTGCTTCTCCTACTCCCGCAGCGTCACCAGGAAGGCCACCACGTCCTCGATCTCGGCCGAGGCCAGGATGGTGCGGCCCTGCCAGGCGGCGCCGACCTGATGCAGCCCGTCGGTGCGTCCATAGGAAGGCATGATGCTGTCCGGGTTCAACCGCTTGCCATCGACGATGCGCAGGCGAAGCTGCCCCTCCGTCCAGCGCGAACCGGCGCCGGCAAGGTCCGGGGCGAGGTTTCCCTGGAAGCGCTCCTCCGGAAAGGGGCCGCTGTGGCAGAGCAGGCAGAGGCCGCGCTGGCGATCGGCGACGATGGCGCGGCCGCGCGCGGCATCGCCCGGCGCGGGGGTGAGCGGCGTGGGGATCGCGTCGCCCACCACGTGCGGCTGCGCGGCGGCGCCGCCCGCGAGGAGCAGGGCGAGGATCACCGCCTGGATCAGCGATAGGCCTCCGCGGTGATGGTGGCGAACCAGTCGGCGGCGTAGCGCGCCTCCTGCGCACGGAAACCGGGCGGCGGGTCCAGCGGGCTGACACCCCCGGCGCCCTCCACGTCCGCCAGCACGCCGTTCGCCGGGCGATAGACGCCGGCCACCGAGATCGCCCGGTCGGGCGCGATGAGACTGTAGCAGGTATTGATCAGCCTTGGCTCCGCCGGCGCCGCGTCGCGCAGCAGCGCCGCCACCGCCGCGGCGCAGGCCTTCGCCTGGGCATTGGCGGCGAAGGCGGATTTCGGCATGGCGCCGGCGATGGCGGCATCGCCGATCACGTGGATGCCGGGCCGCACCCGGGATTCGAAGGTCACGGGATCGATGGGGCACCAGCCGGAGCGGTCCGCCACGCCTGCGGCGGCGGCGATGGCGCCGGCGCGCTGCGGCGGGATCACGTTCGCCACGTCGGCGCGGTGCGTGCCGAACTCCGTGGTCAGCGTCCGCGTCGCGGCATCGACACCGGTGACGCGACCGCCGCCGGAGAGGGGCACATGCTCGATGATGCCGGGATAGAGCCTGGCCCAGGCCCGCTCGAACAGCCGTTTCTTGGAGAACTGGTCCTTCGCATCCAGCACGATCAGCTTCGAGCGCGGCTTCCGGGTCTTCAGGTAGTGCGCGATCAGGCAGGCGCGCTCGTAGGGGCCGGGCGGGCAGCGATAGGGGTTGGCGGGCACCGCCATCGCCACGGTGCCGCCATCCGCCATCGCCTCCAGCTGGCGGCGCAGCAACGCGGTCTGCGGACCGGCGCGCCAGGCATGCGGCATGACCTCGGCGGCGGCTTCGTCGTAGCCGGGCAGCGCGTCGAAACGCAGCTCGATGCCGGGGGCGAGGACGAGGCGGTCCCAGGCCAGCGCCGCGCCGTCGGCCAGCACCACGCGGCGCGGCTCCACCGCCACGGCGCGTTGCGGCACGACGGCGATGCCGGCGCGGCGCAGCCCGTCGAGCGTGAAGCGCTGCGCCTCCATGTCGCGCAGCCCGGCGATGACCGCGTTGCTGAACGGGCACGCGAAATAGGCGCTGTCCGGCTCCACCAGCGTCACCGCCAGCCCCGCCGCGTGCAGCGCGCGGGCGCAGGAGGCGCCGCCGAAGCCGCCGCCCACCACCACCACGGCGCCGGGCCGCGGCT
>JAIEOP010000501.1 GCA_019750465.1 Acetobacteraceae bacterium
AGCGGCACCGTGGCGAGCAGCGCGCGGCGTGCGATGGCGGCCCCGGCGGCGGGACGGTCGTTCTGCGGCATTGTTGGGCCTCCCTGGCAGCCGCGACGCGGCGATCGCTGCAACCTGCCACGGCCCGCCCCGCGCCCGTCAAGGCCTGGCGGGCGCTTTTTCGCCCGGCGTGCCGTCACGCCGGCCGCAGCCGCGGCCGCTGCGCCGCCAGCCAGGCCACCGCGGCGAAGGCCACCAGCACCAGCGCCAGAGAGGCCCAGTTCAGCGCGATCCAGCCGATCCTCTCCTGCAGCACGCCGGCCAGGAAGCTCGACATCGCAGTGACGCCGAAGATCAGGAAGTCGTTCAGCGCCTGCGCGCGGCCGCGCTCCGCCGGCCGGTAGCAGGTGGTCACCAGGGTCGTCGCGCCGATGAACAGGAAGTTCCAGCCGACGCCGTTCAGCAGCAGCGAGATGCGGAAATGCCACGCATCGAGCCCGGCCAGCGCCACCAGCACGCCCGCCAGCATGATCGCGGCACCCGCGGCCATCACCCGCACCACGCCGAAGCGGGTGATCAGATGGCCGGTGAAGAAGGAGGGCACGTACATCCCCATGGCATGCAGGAAGATGACCCAGGGCGGCTCCGTGTCCGGCAGGCCGCAGCCGACGATGGCCAGCGGCGAGGAGGTCATCAGGAACATCATCGTCGCCCAGGACGCCATGCCGGCGATCACCGCCGCGGCGTAGCGCGGCTGGGACGCGATCTCGGCCAGCGGGCGCTGCGCGCCCACCGCATTGTCCTGCGCGCGCGTCGGCGGCGGGAAGCGGATCAGCCCCATCAGCAGGAAGACCACGGCATGGATCGCCGCCATCGACAGGTAGGCGCCGAGGTAGAGCGGCACGATGGCATCGTAGGTCAGGCGCGCGATGGCCGGCCCCAGCGTGCCGGCAACGACGCCGCCCGTGGTGACCCAGGCGATCACCTTGGCGCGGTAGTTCGGCGGCGCCAGCTCCACCGCGGCGAAGCGGTACATCTGCGTGTTCGCCACCGCGTAGCCGAGCACCAGGCCACCGGCGCACATCAGCAGGAAGGCCGCGGTGACCAGCCCCCAGGCGCAGAGCGCCGCCCCCGCCATGCCGGCCAGCGAGCCGGTGCGGAAGCCGAAGCCGCGTCCGCGCCGCATCATCAGCGCCGCGGCGGGAAACACCCCCAGCATCACGCCGAGATGCTGCATCGTGGTCGGCAGCGTGGCGAATTCGCGGTGCGGGAAGAAGGTGACGACCGAGAGCGCCGTGACGCTCAGCATGATCACGTTGGCCGACTGGCCGATCGCCTGGCAGACGGTCAGCAGCAGCAGGTTGCGGCGCATGGCCGCGTCGAGGCGCGGCGCGTCGGGCGCGGAGGTTTCCATTGCCGCGATGCTACGCCGTCGCGGCGGCCGGGCAACCCGGCGGCATCGCGCCGGGCGCCATGCTCCGCCGGACGCGGTGCGGACACTGCCGGGCACCCACGGCGGCCGGTGCCGGAGCGGCCGACGGGCCGGCAGGTGCTCGAGGCCTGCGAGGCGACCGGACCGACGAAGGAATACCCGCGGGAGTCACCGAGCGCTCCGCGAGCGCTCCGCGGTTCCTTCCGCCGCGGTGGGACTTCCTTCCGCGATCCTCAGGGCCCGGTCGGCGCCTGTTCGTGGACCGGGTTCCCGCCGTGCGGGGCGAGGCCGGACCGTGGCAGCGGCGCCGCTTCCGGTGCCGCCGAAAGCGGCAGGTGCATGCGGCACTCCACCCCCTGCGGCAGAAAGTCGAGGTGCACCTCCCCGCCGAACTCCCGCGCCACGCCCTGCTCCAGCAGCCGCGAACCAAAGCCCCGGTGCTGCGGGATGCGGACCGGCGGCCCGTCGCGCTCGCGCCAGAGGATGGCGGCGACGGGCGTGGCGCCGGATCCGCGCGCCTGCAGCGACCAGCTCACCTCCACGCGCCCGCCGGGCACCGACAGCGCCCCGTGCTTCGCGGCGTTGGTGGCAAGCTCGTGAAAGGCCAGGTTGGCGGTCACCGCGCTGTTTGGCGGCAGGACGATCTCCGGCCCCGACAGCACCACCCGCTCCGCCATGCCCGACTGGGCCGCGCGCTGCTCCCGCGGACGTGGTCCCGGCCAATAGGGCTCGAGCGTCCTGCGCAGCACCTCGTCCAGCGGCGCACCCGCCCAGCCGCGCTGCGCCAGCATGTCGTGCGCGCGCGCCAGCGCCCGCAGCCGGGCGTTGAAGGCGATGCGGAACTCGGTGGGGGTGGCGGTCGTGCGCTCGGTCTGCACCGCCACGGACTGCGCGACGAACAAACTGTTCTTCACGCGGTGGTCCAGCTCGTGCAGCAGCAGGTCTCGGCGCTCCTCCTCGCGCCGCGCCTCGGTACGGTCGCGCATGATCTTCAGGAAGCCGCGCAGCCCGCCCGCCTCGTCGCGCAGCGGCATGGCGAGGCCGCTGCCCCAGAAGCGGGAGCCGTCCTTGCACTGGTGCCAGCGCACGTTCTCCGCGCGGCCGTGCTCCGCGGCCCGGCGCAGCTCGGTCTCGGGCACGCCCTCCGCCGCCCGATCCTCGGGCGTGAAGAGCTCGTGCGTGGTGCGGCCGATCATCTCCTCCTCCGACCAGCCGAGCAGGCGCCGCGCCCCGGGATTCCAGCTCGTCACGCGGCCATCGAGGTCGAGCGTGAAGATCACGTAGTCCGTCGCGCTCTCGAAGATCAGCCGCAGGTGCTGCTCGCGCTCGCGCAGTGCCGCATTCTTCTCCGCCAGCTCCGACGTCCGCTGCGCCACCGCCTCCTCCAGCCGCTCGTTCGTGGCGGAGAGCGCGGCGTTCGCCTCCTCGAGCTGCCGTGCCTGGGCCTCCAGCTCCACGAGTGCGACCTGCAGCACCTCGGTCGGCATGACCGCCTCGGGGCTCCCGGCAGAGGTTGCGGCGCGCGGGCCCGGACTCGCCCCGTCGCCCTCTCGCCCCGCGTGGCCGTGCCGGGCGCTCCGCGAGGGCTTGGCGTCACGATCTGTCTTCATTCGTCTCCGCCCGCGGCCGCGACGGGGATGGCGGCCTGGATCGTCAACGCGGCATCGATGCGTGCCGTTCGGCGCAATGACCAGGACATTCACGCCGCCGCCGCGCAGGCTCGCGCAGCCGCGGACGGACAATGCCTGGGCATGTAAATCGGGCGACGTCAAGGACGCTCTCCCACAGTCGTGAAATCGGCGGGAACACCGACGCGCTTCCCGGCGGTTGGCGCCGGACGGCCCTCGGCGGATGCAGGCGGATGGGAATCCGCCGCGCCCGTCCAGGCGGGAGACCGGGGCAGATCCGGGCGGTTGCCTGCCGCATTCCTGCATGCGGCGGGCACGGTCGCGCCCGACGGCGCGGCCCGCTCCTCGCCGCCGGGCTTGCGCCGGGCCGCGGCCCGCCGAACCCGCCCGCCGTCCGGAGCGGCGGGGTCGGACCGTCCGCCCGTGGGACAGCGGTGGATGCGCCCGGCGAGGCGGCGGCGACCTGCTACTCCACCACCGCGCCCGAGGCGCGGATGACCGGCGCGAAGGCCGCCTCGTTGGCGGCGCGGAACTGCGCCAGCCCCTCCGGCGTGGTGAACCAGGGCGTCGCGCCGTTCTCGCGATAGCGCGCGATCAGGTCCGGCGCCTCCAGCGACTGCCGCGTCAGCGCCGAGAGCCGCTGCACCATGGCGGCCGGCAGCCCGGCCGGGCCCATCACGCCGCCCCAGGAGGTGATCTCGAAGCCGGGCAGGAACTCCGCCATCGTCGGCACCTCGGGGGCCAGCGGGCTGCGCTCGGCGCCGGTGACGGCGAGCGCGCGCAGCTTGCCGTCGCGCACGTTCGCCAGCGCCTGGGGGATGTTGTCGAACATCATGTGCACGCGCCCGGCGATCAGGTCGATGTTCGCCGGCGCGCCGCCGCGGTAGGGCACGTGCACCAGGTCGAGCCCCGCCAGGGTGGTGAACATCGCCCCCGAGAGGTGCACCGTCGTGCCCGAGCCGGAGGAGGCATAGGCGTACTTGCCCGGGTTCGCCTTCGCCAGCGCGATCAGCTCCGGCACGGTGCGGGCCGGCACGTCCGGGTGGATCGCCAGCATGTTCGGCAGCTGCCACAGGCCGGAGACGTAGGTGAAGTCCCGGTTCACGTCGAAGGGCAGGCGGCGGTAGAGCGTCGGGCCGATGGCCAGCGGCGCCACGCTGGCCAGGCCGATGGTGCGCCCGTCCGGCGCGCTGCGCGCGATCGCCTCGGTGCCGATGTTGCCGGCGGCGCCGGCGCGGTTCTCCACCACGAACTGCTCGCCGGTAATCTCCGCCATCTTCTGGCACCAGATGCGGCTGAGGATGTCGGTGCCGCCGCCGGGCGGGAAGATGCCGAGGAAGCGGATGGTGCCGTTCGGCCACTCGGCGCGCGGCTGCGCCAGGGCGGGCCAGGCCAGCAGTGCGGGCGTGGCAATGGCAAGTCGGCGGGAGATGAGGGTCATGGCATGCGCGTCCTGGCTGATTGGGCTGCGGCGGGCATCATGCCGGGGCAGAATGCATCGTCGAGGTTGGCCCAGACGACGAATTCGGGCTCGTCTCCTGCGGCCTGGAGCGCTCCTGCGGCGTGGCACTCAAGCCGCAGAAACTGCGGCTTTCCCGGCAAGGGCCACGTCAGCCCTGCCGGCGGCGCCAAGGCAAACTCCGTTGTCGCGCTGTCGGAATCGGCCATTGCCCGTGCGTTCCAATGCGGGGCGCCTACCGTGGCGCATGCTTGCCGGAAGAACTCGGCCAGCCGCTCGAGGGGAACGCCACCCGGCCAGGTGATGGTCAGCCGCGGAGCCGAATCACTGGGAAGATGCGTACGAAGCTCGGCGCGACCGACAGGGTAACGCAACCACGTCCCCGCCTCATGTCTGGTCATGGCGCCCTGCATGCGTCCTCGCGACGCGGCCGCGAGATCATGCCATCCGGCGGCGACCGGAACAAGCCTGCCCGCTCAACGCGCGCCGACCGGCCCCGTTGCTGGACCAGGCGACGGCTGGGCCGGCCGGTCAGGCGCCGGGTAGAGGCGCGGGTAGGTGATCGCCTCGCGCGGCCCGGGCTGGCGCGGCGGGCCGGCACGGCCGCACGCCACGGCCGCCGCCAGCACGGCCGCCAGCGCGATCAGCGCACGCCGCGTCACGCCAGCCGCTCCCGCCATTCCGCCGCCATGCGCCGGACGTTCTCCGGTGCGGTGCCGCCGTAGGAGGTACGTGAGGCAACCGAGGCCGCCGCGCCCAGCACGCCGAAGACGCCGGCATGGATGCGCGGCTCGGCCTCCTGCATCTCCTGGATCGTGAGGCCGGAGAGATCGACGCCCATCGCCTCCGCCTTGGCGACCAGCCGCCCCGTCACGTGGTGCGCGTCGCGGAACGGCAGGCGCAGCTCGCGCACCAGCCAGTCGGCCAGGTCCGTCGCGGTGGAGAAGCCCGCGCCCGCGGCCTCGGCCAGGCGCCCCACCTGCGGCTGGATGTCGCGCACCATGCCCGCCGTCGCCGCCAGCGTGAGGGTGAGGGTCTCGGCAGCGTCGAAGACGCCCTCCTTGTCCTCCTGCATGTCCTTGAAATAGGTCAGCGCCAGCCCCTTCAGCACGGTGAGCATGCCGGTCAGAGCGCCGATCACGCGGCCGGTCTTGCCGCGCACCAGCTCGGCGGCGTCCGGGTTGCGCTTCTGCGGCATGATCGACGAGCCGGTGGTGAAGGCGTCCGAGAGCTTCACGAAGCCGAAATAGGGGTTCGTCCAGATCACCACCTCCTCGGCGAGGCGCGAGAGATGGGTCTGGCACATGGCGCAGCAGAACAGGAACTCGGCCGCGAAGTCGCGGCTCGCCACCGCGTCCAGGCTGTTGCGCATCGGGCCGCGCTCGAAGCCGAGCGCCGCGGCCGTCATGTGCCGGTCGATCGGGAAGCCGGTGCCGCACAGTGCCGCCGCGCCCAGGGGGCTTTCGTTCATGCGTGCGCGGCAATCGGCAAGGCGCGAGAGGTCTCGGGAAAACATCTCCACATAGGCGAGCATGTGGTGGCCGAAGGTGGTGGGTTGCGCCGGCTGCAGGTGGGTGAAGCCCGGCATGATGGTGCCGGCATGCTCCTCGGCGCGGTCCACCAGCGCCCGCATCACGTCGCCGATCTGCGCCGAGAGCCCGTCGATCGCGTCGCGCACCCAGAGCCGCAGGTCGAGGGCCACCTGGTCGTTGCGGCTGCGCGCGGTGTGCAGGCGCTTGCCGGCATCGCCGATCCGCTCGGTCAGCCGCGCCTCGATGTTCATGTGGATGTCTTCGAGCGCCTCGTCCCAGGCGAAGTCCCCGGCCTCGATGCGGGCGGCGATGGCGGCGAGGCCCTCGCGGATCGCCACCTGGTCCTCCGCCGATATGATCCCCACATGTGCCAGCATGGCGGCGTGCGCCAGGCTGCCGCGGATGTCCTGGCGCCACATCTTGCGGTCGAAGCCGATCGAGGCGTTGATCGCCCCCATGATGGCGGAGGGGCCCGCGGCGAAGCGGCCGCCCCATTGCTGGTTTGACAGGGCTGGGCTGGACACGATGCGGGCTTTCTCGTGGAATTCTAGGGGGCGGCGCGCCCTGCTCGGGGCCGCCGGCGCCGGGACCCTACTCGCGGCGCTTCCCGCGCGGCAAGGGCGCGCGGCGGTCGGACAGCTCGTCGAGACCGGCCCGAAGCCGCTGCCGGAGTTCTCCTTCACCGACGTCGAGGGCAAGCCGCACACGGTCGCCGACTTCGCCGGCCGGGCGCTGCTGATCAACCTCTGGGCCACCTGGTGCCCGCCCTGCGTGGCCGAGATGCCGACCCTCGACCGTGCCCAGGCGGCGCTGGAGGGCGATGGCGTCGTGGTGCTGGCGCTGTCCTCGGACCGCGGCGGCCGTGCCGTGGTGGAGCCGTTCTACGGGCGCGTCGGCATCCGCCGGCTCGGCGTCTGGCTCGATCCGCGCGGGGCGGCGCAGCGGGCGTTCGGCAGCCGCGGCCTGCCGACGAGCATCGTCGTCGATCGCGCGGGCCAGGAACGGGCGCGGCTGGAGGGGGCGGCCGAGTGGGACGCGCCGGCCATGCTGGCGGCAATCCGGCGGCTGGCGCAGCCGCGCGCCGTGCCGGAGGCGACGTCACGGAGCTGACGCCGCGCGGACCGGGCCGCGGCAGGACGGAAGCGGCACCTGGCCGCGGGTTGAACGACCCATCCGACGGGTGCGCGCAAGGCACGGAATAGGAAACTCACGTAGTTGTGCGTGCAGGATGCGGGAACCAATGCCACCGTCGCTCGACCCGAAGGGCAACCGGCCTATCCTGCCGCCACGATGAATCGCATCGCTCCCCTGGATGCCGGCCTGACGGGTGCCGCCGCCGACCCGGGCGGGCGCGTGCCGGATGGCGGGGAGGTCGCCGTCCAGGCGCGACGCAGCACGGCGGCGGCGGAGACGCGGTTGCGCCTTGCCGTCGCCACCGCCGCGCTCGGCCTGGTGGAATGGGATATCGCGCGCGGCCTCCTCAGGCTCGACGCCCGCGCCTCGGCGAACACGGCCGGCATCCTGCCGGCGGGCCGCTGGTTGGCGATGGACGGGCCGGAACGGGCCGCCTGGCGCGCCGCCATCCACCCCGAGGATCTGCTGCGCCGCGAGGCCATCCAGACGGCGCTGCTCACCGGGCAGGCGGAGGCGCGCGAGGACAGCTACCGCTTCCTTGCGCCCGGCGATCCGCCGGGCGAGTGGCGCTGGATCGCCAGCACCGCCGCGGTGGAGGAGCGCGACCCGCTGAGCGGACGGCCGCTGCGGCTGCTGCACGTGACGCGCGACGCCACCGCGCGCCGCCGGGCCGAGGCGCGGCTGCACGCGGCGCTGGCGGAGCTGCAGGGCATCTACGACAGCGCGCCGGTCGGCCTCTGCGTGCTGGACCGCGACATGCGCTGGACGCGCATCAACGCGCGGCTGGCCGAGATGAACGGCCTGCCGGCCCAGGCGCATCTCGGGCGCAGCGTGCGCGAGCTGCTGCCGGACCTCGCCGGCGCGGCCGAGGCGCTGCACCGCCGCGTGGTGGAAAGCGGCGAGGCATTGCACGGCATCGAGATCACCGGGGCAACGCCGGCGCAGCCCGGCGTGACGCGCGTCTGGGAAGAAAGCTGGCTGCCGCTGCGCGACCCCGAGGGCCGCGTCGTCGGCGTGAACGTCGTCGCCGAGGAGGTGACCGAACGGCGCGCCATCGCCGCGGTGCGCGAGGAGGAAGTCGGCCGGTTCCGCGCCCTGGCGGAGGCCATGCCCGGCATTGCCTGGGAGGCGACGGAGGAGGGCCGCATCGTCTGGGTCAGCCGGGCCTGGTCGACCTTCACCGGCCGCCCGGAGGCCGGGCCAGGCAGCGCTCCGGACTGCGAGGGGGTGATCCACCCCGAGGACCTGCCGCGCAGCCGCGCGACCTGGCGCGCGGCGGTGGCCGCCGGAACCGGCTTCGAGGTCGAGCAGCGCGGGTTGCGCCACGACGGCGCCTGGCGCTGGTTCCTCTCCCGCGCCACGCCGCAGACGGATGCCGCCGGCCGCGCGCTGCGCTGGCTCGGCGTCTCCACCGAGATCCACGACCTCGTCGCGGCCCGCGAGGCGCTGGCCCGCGACAACGCCGCGCTGGAGGCGCTGGTGGAGGACCGCACCGCGGCGCTGCGCGACACGGTACGCCGGCTCGAGGCGGAGCAGCGCCGGCGCGAGGCCGACCAGGCGGCGCTGCTGCAGGCGCAGAAGCTGGAGGCGCTGGGCCAGCTCGTCGGCGGCGTCGCGCACGACTTCAACAACCTTCTGATGGCGATCTCCGGCAGCTTCCAGATGCTGGAGCGCCGCCTGCCCGCGGAGACCGCGGATGGCCGGTTCTCGGCACGCGACCTGCTGCGCCAGGGCCAGGACGCGGCAGGGCGCGCCGGCACGCTGGTGCGGCAGATGCTGGGCTTCGCGCGGCGCCAGCCGCTCAGCCCGGCGCCGCTCGACCCGCAGGCGCTGGCCGAGCCGCTGGCGGCGATGCTGCGGCCCGCGATCGGGCCGCGCGCCGTGCTGGACCTCGCGATCGCCCCCGATGCCGGGCCGGTGCTGGTGGACCGCCAGCAGCTGGAGGTGGCGCTGCTCAACCTGGCGGTGAATGCGCGCGATGCCATGCCGGAGGGAGGGCACGTCACCCTCGGCATCGCGAACCTGCGCGAGGACGGGCACGACTGGGTGGCCTTCACGCTGGCCGACACCGGCGCCGGCATGCCGCCCGAGGTGCTGGCCCGCGCGCGGGAGCCCTTCTTCACGACGAAGGGCGTCGGCAAGGGCACCGGGCTCGGCCTCGCCATGGTGCACGGCTTCGCCGAGCAGTCCGGCGGAACGCTGCGGCTGGACAGCACGCCCGGCCAGGGCACCCGCGTCACCATCCTGCTGCCGCGGCTGACCGAGGCGGGCGCACTGCTCGCGGGCGCGCGGGGGAACGGGGCGCCGGCGATGCTCGACCGGACGCGGCATGGCGGCGCGCGCATCCTGCTGGTGGAGGACGACGCGGCGGTGCGCCCGATCACCGCCAGCTTCCTGCGCGACCTCGGCTACCAGGTGGTGGAGGCGCCCGACGCCGCCGCCGGCTATGCGCTGGCCGTGGCCGACGAGGGCGGCGTCGACCTGATGGTGACCGACGTGATGATGCCCGGCGAGGACGGCATGACGCTGGCCGCCCGCGTGGCGCGGGAGCGCCCGGACCTGCCCGTGCTGTTCATCACCGGCCATGCCGAGCGGAAGGGCCTGGCACCTGGCGCCGCCGTGCTGGACAAGCCCTTCACGCAGGAGGCGCTGGCCGGGCGGGTGCTGGAACGGCTCGGCCGCTGCGCGCCGCCGCCCGATGCCGCGGGCAATGCTGCAGGCGGCGCACCGCAAGACCCCATCGCCCGGCGCATCCGCGGCGCCGGCGCGCGCAGCCTCTACGCCGCCTGGCGGGAGATCCTTGCGGCCACGGGCGGCACGCGGCTGCCGCCGCCGGGCATGCTGCTGGGCGAACCCTGGGGCGGCAGGCCGCGCGGGCGCATGCTGCTGGTGGCGGTGGACCACGGCGGCGATCCGCCGGGGCTGCGCCGGATCGCCGCCGGCCCGGCGCTGGAAGCGGCCATGGGCCGGCCGTTGACCGAGGCCGACCTGTTCTCGGATGCCTGCGACGAGGCCGGCAACCTGCCGGGCGATGTCGCGGACTCCTACCGGGCCTGCGCCGTGACCGCGCGGCCGGTCTATGACGTCGCCCGCTTCGGCCGGCCGGAGGCGGGGGCGCCGCCGGTGCTGTTCGAGCGCCTGCTGCTGCCGTGCAGCGACGCCGGCGGCATGCGTGCAACCCACATCGTCAGCATGGTGTTCATCTCCGATCCGGAGATTGCCGCGTAGGGATTGCGCCGCGACCAGGATGCCGGCCCTCCAGGACGCCCCCGATCCGGCGCGCAGGATCGGGGCGTTGCCGGCCGAGACGCCGGGCCGCCTGAGCTTCGGCGCCATGCGCCCGCGCCCGGCCGGACGCGCCGCCTTCGCGCGGCGGAGGGTCGGCGGCGCGGCTGGCGCGACGAGCGGGCTGCGTTCGCGCTACCCCCGGACCAGCAGCCCCTGCAGCGCATCCGGCGTCGCGAGGTCGATCCAGGCCGCCGGCGCGGGCGCGGCCGACCGCGCCGCGTCATCGGCGAAGGCGTGGTAGATGCCGCGCCGCCGCAGCGGATAGGGGCCGCCCGGGCCGGCCATCGGGTGGTCCTGGTAGAACACGCGGGCGAAGCCGGCGCTGCGCAGCAGGCCGCACATCAGCGCCCGGTTCGGACCCCACCAATTCGTCGGGTCGTTGTCCAGCTCGGCGCCGGGATAGAAGATCATCGCCGGGCGGCGCAGCCAGAGCGCGTCCTGGTGCGTCTCGATGACCAGCACCAGGCGCGTGATCCGCCGCAGCGCCTGGATGGCGCGGATCGGGTCGATCAGGTGGTAGAACACGCCGAGGAACAGCGTGACGTCGAAGCTGCCGGTCGGCGCCGTATCCAGCTCCGTCGGGTCCAGTTCCAGCGTTTCCACGTCGAGGCCAAGTTCGCCGCGCGCCAGCTCCAGCGTCTCCCGCCCGCGATAGGCGGGGTGGCGCCAGGTGAAGCTGTCGGTCGCCAGCACCCGGGCCGCGCCGCGCCGCTTCGCCGCGAAGCTGAAGAAGCCGTTCCAGGCCCCGACATCCAGCACGCTGCGCCCGGCCAGATCGAGCGGGCCGAGGATGGCGTTCGCCTCCGCCGCCAGCAGCGCCTCGGATTTCGCGCCGGGCGTAACGATGCCGGTGCGCAGCGCCATGCTGTGGAACCAGGCGGTGCGGGCGATCGCGTCGCGCAGCGCGGCGTCGTCGAGAGACAAGGGCGCCTACTCCAGCCTGGCGCCGACCTCGCGCACGAGCGCCGTCCAGCGCCCGCGGTCCTCGGTCCAGAAGCGGTCCATGTCCTCCGGCGTGCCGGGCATGGCGGTGTGCGCGCCGGCGGCGAAGCGCGCCCTGGCGTCGGGCAGCGCCAGCCAGGCATTGGTCGCGGCGTTGACCTTCCCGATGATCGGCCGCGGCGTGCCGGTGGGCGCCCAGAGGCCGAACCACACCTCCTCCAGCAGGCCGGGATAGCCGACCTCCGCCAGGGTCGGGATCTCCGGCATGAGCGGCGAGCGTTCCGGCCCGGTCAGGGCCAGGCCGCGCACCCGTCCGCTGCGCAGCAGCTCGGCGGAATTGCCGATGCTGTCGAACACCCAGTCGGACTCCCCGGCGGTGATCGCCACCATGGCCGGCGCGGCGCCGCGATAGGGCACGTGCACGGCCGGGAAATCCGCCATCTGGCGGAAGCGCTCCGCCGTCAGGTGGCCGACGCTGCCGATGCCGACGCTGGCCATCGAGGTGCCGCGCGGCTGCGTGCGTGCCCAGGCGACGAACTCCGCCGTGGTGCGCGCGGGCACGCGGTTGGCGACGATGAGGATCATGCCGTAGCGGAACAGCGGCGCGACGGAGACGAAGTCGCGCACCGGATCGAAGGAGAGCCCGCGCAGCATGAGCGGCGCCACCACATGCGCGGTGTTCGAGGCGGAGAGGAAGGTCCAGCCATCCGCCGACTGCTGCGCGGCATGGCCGACGGCGATGGAGCCGGTGGCGCCGATGCGGTTCTCCACCACGAAGGTGCCGCCGAAGCTCCGCGCATAGTGCTCGGCCATCAGCCGCGTGTAGGTGTCGCCCGGATGGCCGAGCGTGGAGGGGGTGATCAGGCGGACCGGGCGCGTGCCGGGCCAGGCGGGGGTCTGGGCGAGGACCGGGCGCGGCAGCGCCAGCAAGCCGCCGCCGGCGAGGATCACCGCGCGGCGGGCGGGGCGCGGAGCATGCATGCCTGGATCCTCCCGCGGCGGCGTCTCGGGGCGCCGCCCGATGGGAAGGCTATGCAGGGGCGGGGCGGCGGTCAACAAATCTGCCGGGACGTCCGGCGGTGGCGGGCCGGCGCGATGCCACCGGCCCGCCTGGCCCTGATCAGCCGAAGATGAAGTGCGAGGAGTCCAGTTCGGCGGCGGACACCCCGAGCAGCGTCACCTGCTGGGTCCTGCCGCCGACATCCCACTGCACGACGGCGTCGCCGCCGGCGTTGTCGAAGATGGTGAGGTCGCCGAAGTCATCGACGCCGGCGGCGATGATCTGGATGACGTCGTCATCGTCGTCGTCATCGCTCAGCGCCGAGAAGGAAAAGCGGTCGCCGCGATCATCGTCGTCGCGGTCGTCCCGGCGGTCGTCCCGGCGGTCATCCCGGTCATCGCGGCGATCATCGCGGCGATCGTCACGGTCGTCCCAGCGGTCATCACGATCGTCGTCGCCGTCGTCGTCATCATCGACCTCGAAGTCGGTGATGATGTCCCTGCCGGACTTGCCGACGAAGCGGAACACGTCCTCGTCTTCGCCGCCGGTCAGCACGTCGCGTCCGCGGCCGCCGTCAAGCGTGTCGTCGTCATCCCTGCCGCGCAGCGTGTCGGCGCCCTTCAAGCCTTCGATCAGGTCATCGTCGTCGGTGCCGACGAGCAGATCGTTGCCATTGGTACCGATTATGACAGACATCGCTGGTCCTCCGTCTTGGATGCAGCCGGGATTGGCCGCTCCGACGTAGCTAACGATGCGGCACGCCTTTTCATCCCGAGGCATGGTTACACGAGGATGAAGATGCCGTGGCGAAGGACGCAGGACAGACACTTGCCCGAGCGTGGCGCATCACGTGCCGAGCACGCGAATAGCCGCGGGGCTCAAGTGAATCCCCGCGGTATCGGCGCAGGATGTGCAACGTGATGGGTGCCGCGCAGGAATGCCCCTGCGGGCACTCCTGCGCGCGCGGTCTCAGCCGAAGGAGAAGTCGTCCGAGCTGAGTGCGCCGGCGGAGACGCCGAGCAGCGTGATGGTGGTGAGCATGCCGTCGCTGGTGTAGCGGATCACCGCGTCGCCATTGGCATTGTCGTTGATGGTCAGGTCGCCGAAATCATCGATGCCGTCGGCGCGGATCTCGAACTTGTCGTTGGTGACCGAGAAGTCGGTGACCGTGTCGCGGCCGCTGTCGGAGACATAGCGGAACACGTCGTCGCCCTCGCCGCCGGTCAGGCGGTCGTTGCCGCGGCCGCCATCCAGCACGTCGGCGCTGCTGCCGCCGTCCATGCGGTCGTTCCCGTCGCCGCCGGCCATGCTGTCGTCGCCGTCGCCGCCGGTCATGGTATCGCGCCCGGCGCCGCCTTCCACGCTGTCGTTGCCGCCCTCGCCGAACAGGCGGTCGTCCCCGTCGTCGCCCTGCAGCAGGTCGTTGTCCGTGCCGCCATACAGCGAGTCGTTGTCGGCGCCGCCGAGCAGCGTGTCGTTCCCCTGGCCGCCGCGTGCGGTATCGGCGCCGGCGCCGCCGTCCAGCGTGTCGTTGCCGTCGCCGTCGGTCATGCTGTCGTTGCCCAGGCCGCCGACATGGAGGTCGTTGCCGACGCCGCCCTGGGTGTTGTCGCCGCCGTCGCCGCCGTTCAGGGTGTCGTTGCCCTCGGCGCCCTGGATGGTGTCGTTGCCACCATTCCCGGACATGGCGTCGTCGCCCTCGAAGCCGCGGATGAGATCGGCGTCCGCGGTGCCGTTCAGCGTATCGCCAGAGGCGGTGCCGTTGATCGTCGCCATTGGTGGTCTCTCCATGTCCCTGGCCGGTGCTCGGCCACTGCCCCGATATGGTCCAGTCCCACGAGGCAACCATGTCGCCAGCATGAACCGGAGATGAACCGCACGCGGCAGAACGGGGGCGACGGAGTGGTTCAGGAAACGGCAAGCTGGGCATCACGAGATCGTGACAGTGGAGGGTTGCCGCGCGGCGTGGCATGTATCCCGGCTCCCGCGCCTCGGCAGGACCCGCCCGATGTATCGCACGCTGCTGGTGTCCTGCTTCTGCGGATTGCTCGCCCTGGCATCGCTCGCCGCCGGCGTTGCCTGGTGGGGCGCGGAGCAGTCGCGCTGGCAGCTCGAGCGGACGCGCCTGGCGAACGACGTGGTGCAGCATTACCTGCGCCTCCGGGCCGACATCTATTCCGCCTTCACCCGGATGGCGGAGGCCGTGGAGCACCCCGCCCGCGTCACCGAGGTGCGCGAGGCGGAGGAGCGGCGCCGCATCCTCGAATCCCTCGATCGGGTGCGCCAGGGCATCAGGCGGGAGGTCGCCTTCCTCGGGCCCGGCAATGACGAACCCTCGGAGCTTGTCCGGCTGGGCGAGATCGAGCACGGCCTGCTCTACGTGTTCGGGCAGTTCCGCCAGGCCAAGGCGCTGATCGCCATGGGCCGCGCGGCCGAGGCCGAGGGCGTGCTGGATCGCGCGCTGCGCGAAGCCGTGGGCAACGGCTTCCGCAGCCTGGTGGACGCGGGCGTACAGGAGGAGGAAGAGGAGGCAGCGGAAGCCCAGGCCAGCGCCGATCGGGCGCTCGCCCTCGTCGCCGCCCTGTCCAGGATCAGCGCCGCCGCCGTGATCCTGCTCGGCGTCGGCGGCCTGGCGCTGCTGCTGCGCCGCCTGCAGGCGCCGCTGCGCGAGCTGGAGTCGGCCCGCAGGCGGTGCGCGCCGGCGATTTCGCCCGCCGCGCCGATGTCGGTCGCGGCGGGCATGAATTCGCGCGCGTCGCCGCGAGCTTCAACGCCATGGTGCGCGAGGTGGCCGCGGGCCGTGCCACGCTGGAGGAAGCGCGCCGCGGGCTGGAGGCGGCGGTGGCGGCGCGCACCGCGGAACTCGCCGAAGCCAACGCCGCGCTGCAGCAGTCTGACCAGGCGCGGCGCCGCTTCCTCGCCGACATCTCGCATGAGCTGCGCACGCCACTGACCGTGATCCGCGGCGAGGCCGAGATCACCCTGCGCGGCAGCGAGCGCGACGCCGCCGAATACCGTGCGGCGCTCTCGCGCATCGCCGAGCAGTCGGCGCACACCGCGCGCCTGGTGGACGACCTGCTGTTCCTGGCACGCGCGCAGGCCGGCACGCCGCGGCTGCGCCTGGGGGCGGTCTCGCTGGACGGCCTGGCGCGCAGGGTGGTGGAGGAGGTCGGGTCCGCCGCGGCGGCCGCGAAGCTCCGGCTCGTTGTGACAGGCCCGCCGGTCGAAGCCGCGGTCGAGGGCGATGCCGGGCGGTTGCGCCAGGTGGTGATGATCCTGCTGGACAACGCCATCCGCTATTCGCGCCCGGGCGGCGCGGTGGAGCTGTTGCTGCTTCCTGGGCCGGGCCAGGTGGTGCTGCGCGTCGCCGATCATGGCATCGGCATCGATCCCGAGGACCTGCCGCATGTCTTCGACCGCTTCTACCGCGGCAGCCTCGCGCAGGAGCATGTGGACGAGGGCAGCGGCCTCGGCCTGCCGCTCGCGCGCGCGATCGTCGAAGCGCATGCCGGGCGCATCGCCATCGAGAGCCGGCCCGGCGAGGGCACCGCCGTCAGCATCTCCCTGCCGCTCGCCGCGCGGGCCCGGCGGGTGGACGTGCCGCCGGCCGAGACCGTGCGGCCCGCGCCGCGCGGTGCCGCCGACGCCGCGCGGGGGCGCGCCTGATGTCCGCCCTGCTGGTGGTGGAGGATGAACCCCGCGTCGCCGATTTCCTTGGCCGCGGGCTGCGCGCGGAGGGCTACCAGGTAACCTTCGCGCGCACCGGCGCCGAGGCGCTGGAGATCGCGCGCGCCGCGCGGTTCGATGCCATCCTGCTGGACATCATGCTGCCCGGCGGCATGGATGGGCGCGAGATCTGCCAACGCCTGCGCATGCGCCGGGACACCACGCCGATCCTGATGCTGACGGCGTTGGACGGCGTGGAGGACCGTGTCGAGGGGCTGCGGCTCGGCGCCGACGACTACCTTGGCAAGCCCTTCGCCTTCGACGAGCTGCTGGCGCGCATCGAGGCGCTGATCCGCCGCGGCCAGCGCTTCGCCGAAACCACGCGGCTACTGGCCGCAGGTGACCTCGTCTTCGACCGGGACGCGCTGACCGTTGCCTGCGCCGGGCGCCGGCTCGACCTCACCGCGAAGGAGATGGCGCTGCTGGAGCTGCTGATGGCGGCACCGGGCCGGCTGTTCTCCCGCGAGCGGATCCTGAGCAATGTCTGGGGCCTTTCCGAGGATCCGCTGACCAACGTGGTCGATGTCTACATCGCCCGGCTGCGCCGCAAGCTGGAAGCCGGCGGCGAGGGCGCCCTGGTGCCGGTGATCCGCACGGTGCGGGGCCGCGGCTACCGGCTGGAGATGCCGGATGGCGGCGCGGAGGCGAGCACCGGGCCGGCGCGGGCCTGACCGCCGCGCGCCGCCATCCGGGATCCGCTCGGGCTCGGTATGCCCTATGCCCGCGGCTCCGGCGTGCGGTCCGGCACCGGGCCCATCAGCCCGAGATCGAGCGCCGCCCGCCAGGCCCGCGCGGCCAGGCCCTCGGTCCCGAGCAACGCTGCGACGCGGGCGCGGGTGGCGGGCTGCGCGAGCAGGCGCTCCAGCACCGCGGCGTCGTCCGGCGCGGGCAGGGCAGGGATCACCGGCGCATCGCGCGGCGGCGCCAGGTCCAGCAGCAGCCGCTGCAGCACGCCCGTGTCGCAGGGCGCCAGCGCGCCGCAGGTGAGGCCGAAGCCCGTGCCCTCCGGAAAGGCCAGCCGTGCCGCGACGCCGGCGCCCGGCGCGGCCTGGGCAAGGCCGGTATCCATCACCCAGGCCTCGGTCGCCGCGCCCGCCATGGGCACGAGGCGCACGCCGCCTGCCGGGTGCGGACCGAGCACGCGCCACAGGCCGAAGCGCGCGGCGGCGAGCGCGGCGAGCATGACGGCGTCGTCGCTGCCCGGCGCCGGCGCCGCGGCCCGCGCCTGCCGTTCCAGGGCCGGGCCGTGCCCACCCACGGGCTCGAAGACCCCGAGATCCATCAGCAGCGCGAATTGCGCCTCGTCGCCCGGCTTGGCCTGCCTGCCGTCCCAGAGGCCGAGCGCGCGGGCCTGGGAGGCGACGCTGGCGAGCGGGATGCGGTTGGCCGCGCCGGAGAGGATGCGCTGCCGCGCCGCGGCGAGGCGCCGGTAGGCGAGAAGCGGCGGCGCATCGGCGAGCGGGGTTTCGTCGGTCACGGCCGGTTCGGCACCGCCACCCCGAGCGTCTGCGCGCATTCAAGGATGGAGGCCCAGGTATCGGGCTGCAGCGGCAGGCCGTTCTTCAGGCGCTCGGCGCGCAGCCGTGCCTCGGGCTCGCCTGGCGCCAGCACCTCGCCGCCGGGCGTGGCGGGCGTGCAGGACTTCACCCAGGCGACGTAGTCCCCTGCGACGCGCCTGAACTCCGCCTCCGTGCCGAAATGCCGCGGCGAGATGAAGATGGAGAGCATGCCGTTGGCGATGCGCCCGCGCGCCTGCACCGGGCCGGAGGTGCCGCCGCCGGTGAAGGCGCCGGCCAGCAGCTCGCACATGAAGGCCAGGCCGCTGCCCTTGTGGTCGCCGAAGGCGCGGATGGCGCCGAGCCCGTTCGCCGGGCTGCGCGGCCCGACCCGCTCGTAGGGGCCATACAGCGTGTGCGGGTCGCCGGAGAGCGTGCCGTCGGGCTCGATCAGCGCGTCGGGCGGCAGGGGCTTGCCGCCATTGGAGGCGACGAGGACCTTGCCCTCGGCGACGTGGGAGGTGGCGAAGTCCAGCACCACCGGCGGGTCGGTGGGCACGCCGACGGAGAAGGGCGCCGTCGAGAAGCGCCGCTCCGTGCCGCCGAAGGGCGCCACGAGCACGGAGCCCGCGACGTTGACGAAGTGGATGGAGATCAGCCCCGCGGCGATCGCCTGCTCGGAATAGCTGCCGACGCGGCCGATGTGCCCGGCGTTGCGCAGCGCGATCACCGCCGTGCCGTGCTTTTCCGCGCGCTCGATGCCGAGGGCGGTGGCCTGCGGCGCGACCGTCTGGCCGAAGCCCCACCTGCCGTCGAGCAGCGCGAAGGCGCCGCCATCGGTGACGACGTCGGCCTGCTGGCCGGCGACGACATGGCCGGCCTGCTGCCACTCCACGTAGCGCGGCACGCGGACGACGCCGTGGCTGTCATGCCCGGCCAGGTTGGCGCCGAGCAGGTGGTGCGAGATGCGCGCGGCCTCGTCGCGCGCGCAGCCGCTGGCGGCGAAGATGTCGGTGATCAGCGCGTCGAGGGTGGGCGCGGCGATCAGGATGGGAGCGTTCGTGTCCATGGACGAGGGTTTCCGTCCATGGCGCGGCGTTGTCCAGGCTCTTTCCCGCCGATCCCCTTTCGGTAGCGGCAGCAGGCCGCTCAGCGGCGGCGGCGGGCCAGCAGTCCCAGTCCGAGCATCGACGTGGCAAGCAGCGCCGCAGTGGCGGGCTCCGGTACGGTCTGGACGGAGAAGTTGGCGATGCTGGTCGGGCCGGTGGGGATGCCGCCGACCAGCAGCATGTCGATCCCCGTCGCCGCGACGGCGAGCGTGCTCTGCTGCGGCGGTCCGACCATGACGGTGCACGCATAGTAGAAGCCGGGAGGCAGGGGCGGGCAGCCGGCCGGCGGCGCGGGAACGACAGGCGCGATGAAGTCGCCGCCGAGATAGGCGATGCCCGCCAGGATGGGGTCCGCGAAGGAAAAGGTGAACGGCAGGCCGAACTGGTAGGTGAGCAGCCCGCCCGGCGGCAGGCCGGTGACGTTGTCGAGCGTGATGGTCACGCCGGCATCGCTGAAATCCACCGTGTAGGGACGGGAGAACGCGCCGCTGATCGTGCCGCTGAACTCCACGCCCTGGCCGATCGTGGCGGTCACCCCGCCCAGCGTCACGCTCTGCCCTATCAATCCGGCCGCGGCAGGCTGGGCGGCGAGGAGGAGGACCGTGAGGGTCAGCGGCAGGCGCATGGCAGGCTCCGATCCGGTTGGTACCTGATCGTAGCGTCCTGCCCCTCACGGCGCCAGCAGCGCTACAGCACCTTCTCGGTCTGCGGGTCGATCAGGTGCATCTGGCTCATGTCGGCGGCCAGCGTCTGCTTCACGCCCGGCTCGGCCGGCGTCGCGGGATCGACACGGGCGCAGATCTCGTTGCCCTGCATCCAGAAGTGCAGCAGCGTCTCCATGCCCATCGGCTCCACCACCTCAGGCGCCGCCTCGAAGGCGGCGAGGTGCGGGCGGTGGTCGTTGGGGCGGATCTCGGTCAGGTGCTCGGGACGGATGCCGAACAGGATCTCGCGGCCGGCATGGGCGGCGTAGCGCCCGGCGCGCTCCGCCGGCACCGGCAGGGTGATGCCGTCGGGCAGCACCACGTTCAGCGCCGCGCCGCCGTTCACCAGCCGGCCAGGGATGAAGTTCATCGCCGGGCTGCCGATGAAGCCGGCGACGAACTTGGTCACCGGGTGGTGGTACAGCTCGGTCGGCGGGCCGACCTGCTCGATGACGCCGTGGTTCATCACCACCACGCGGTCGGCCAGCGTCATCGCCTCCACCTGGTCGTGGGTGACATAGACCGTGGTGGTTCGGACGGTCTGGTGCACCTTCTTGATCTCGGTGCGCATCTGCACGCGCAGCTTGGCGTCGAGGTTGGACAGCGGCTCGTCGAACAGGAACACCTTGGGGTCGCGCACGATGGCGCGGCCCATCGCCACGCGCTGGCGCTGGCCGCCGGACAGCGCCTTCGGCTTGCGCTCCAGCAGCGTGCCGATGTCGAGGATGCGCGCGGCATTGTCCACCCGGCGCTTGATCTCCTCCTTCGGGAATTTCCGCAGGGTGAGGCCGAAGGCCATGTTCTCGAACACCGTCATGTGCGGATAGAGCGCGTAGTTCTGGAACACCATGGCGATGTCGCGGTCGCGCGGCGGGATGTCGTTGACGATGGAGCCGCCGATGGCGATGTCGCCCGAGGTGATCTCCTCCAGCCCCGCGATCATGCGCAGCGTGGTGGACTTGCCGCAGCCGGAGGGGCCGACCAGGACGACGAATTCATGGTCGTCGATGTCGAGGTCGATGCCTTTCACGGCCTGGACCCCGCCCTCGTACTCCTTGACGATCTTGCGCAGCGTGACCTGTGCCATGCCTGTCCGTTTCCCCTTGATGCGTGCGCCACGCGGCCCGCCCGGCGAGGGGCGGCCGCGGCGCCTCTAGCCCTTCGTCGCGCCGGCGGTCAGGCCGGCGATGTAGTAGTCCATCAGGAAGGCATAGACGAGCAGCGGCGGCAGCGCCGCCATCAGCGCGCCGGCCATGATCTTGCCCCAGACGAAGGTGTCGCCGCGGATCAGGTCGGAGACGATGCCGGTGGTCAGCACCATCTGCTCCGAGCTGACCAGGAAGGCCATGGGATAGAGGAACTGCGCCCAGCTCACCGTGAAGGCGAAGATCGTCGCCGCCAGGATGCCGGGCAGCGCCACCGGGATGAAGATCTTCCACAGCATCTGGAAATGGTTCGCCCCGTCGATCAGCGCGGCCTCATCGAGCTCCTTCGGGATGGAGGAGAAGTAGCCGATCATGATCCAGGTGCAGAACGGCACCGTCAGCGTCGGGTAGATCAGCACCATGGCCCAGAGGTTGTTGTACATCCCGATGCCGCCGATGATCTGGAACAGCGGGATGAACAGCAGCGTCTCCGGCACCAGGTACGTCAGGAAGACCCCGGTGGCCAGCACGCCGCTGCCCCAGAACCGCATGCGGCTCAGCGAGAAGGCCGCCAGGATGGAGATCACCATGGTGATCGCCACCACGCAGGCGGTCACGATGATCGAGTTGCGGAAGTGCAGCAGGTAGTTGCCCTCGGTCAGCAGCTCCCAGTAATTCTGCAGCGTCGGCCTGGTCACGATCCAGGGGTTGCCGCTCAGGTCGGCGATCTCGGCGCTGCTCTTGAGGCTGGTGATCAGCATGTACACCGGCGGCAGCAGGAAGAAGACGACGAACACCGCCAGCGCGATATAGGCGCCGATCAGCACCCGGCGCCGTTCCGCCCGGATGCTGCCGACCTTCTGGTAGGTGGCCGAGGCGGTCGCGCCCCCGGTGGCGAAGCTTGCGCCGCTCATCTGCTACAGCCCTTCCTTGGTGCGCTGGTTCACGCCGCGCAGGATCAGCACCGCGAACACCGCCAGCAGCGGGAACATGAACAGCGACACCGCCGCGCCCAGCGGGATGTCGCCGGACTGGATGCCGACCTGGAAGGCGTAGGTGCCGAACAGGTGCGTCCTGTCCTGCGGGCCGCCATTCGTGAGGATCCGCACGATGTCGAAATTCGCGAAGGTGACGATCAGGCTGAACAGCACGGTGATGGAGATGATGTTGCGCATCATCGGCAGGGTGACGTAGCGCAGCTTCTGGATGCCCGTGGCGCCATCGATCGCCGCCGCCTCGTACAGCTGGTCCGGCACCGACTTCAGCGCCGCCAGGTACATGATCATGAAGAACGGCGCGCCGTACCAGGTGTTCACCAGGATCACCGCGAAGCGCGCCCAGCCGGCATCGCCGAGCCAGGGGACCGGCCCGGCGCCGAACACCGCCAGCATCCAGTTGAACGCGGAATAGGAGGGGTCGAACAGCCACCACCAGGCGAGCGTCGAGACCGCCGGCGGGATCACCCAGGGCACCAGCAGCATGCCCCGCCACTTGCGCTGCCCCTTGGCGGGCAGCGCGTGCAGCACATGCGCCAGCACGAAGCCGATCAGCGCCTTGGCGATCACCGCCGTCACCGCGAACAGCACGGACTGGAAGATCACCAGCTGGAAGGTCTCGCGCCCCAGCAGGAAGGTGAAGTTGTCGATGCCGACGAAGCGCGTCATGCGCTTGTTCAGCATCGACAGCTCGATGGCGTAGAAGAACGGGTAGATCACCAGCCCGGCGATCACCGCCAGCAGCGGCAGCGCCATCAGGAAGGCGAGCGTCGATCGCCGCCGCGCCATGCGCTTCAGCGTGCCGGTGCGGGGCTGCCCAGCCGTCGCGGGCACCCTGCCCGCCGCGATGGCGCTGCCATCGGCCATTCCGGTATCCCTCCCAGTAGCGTCCCGGCCGCCGCGCCGCGGCCGGGGTCACAGGATCAGTCGCGCGCCGTCAGCGCCTGAAGCCCTCGAGCTCGCGCTCCGCCCAGGCGAAAACGCGATCGACCGGCTCCTTGTTCTGCACCATGCGCGCGATCATCTTCGTCTGCAGGCCCTGGTTGTAGATCTGCACCGCGATCTCCGGCGGCGCCGGCGAGATCGCGATATAGGGCGTGGCGTTGTGGTGCGGCTTCACCGGGTAGTTGAACACGGTGCCGCGCGGCGGGCCCACCGTGGACCAGGTGTCGAGGTCGGTGAGCGAGGCGAAGGGCGGGATGTCGTAGCCGTCCGAGGCCTCCACCATCTTCGCCACCTGCTCGCGCTGCGACAGGTGCTCCAGCAGCCCCTTCGCCGCCGACTTGGCACGGCTGAAGTTCCAGATGCCCCAGAAGAAGTTCAGGTGCGGCACGAAGTGGCCGGCGGGCCCCATCGGGCTCGGGTGGTGCCAGGTCTGCTCGGCCACCTGCAGCGCGTCGCGCTTGGCCACCGCCCAGGCCGAGGGCGGGTTGAAGATCAGCGCGGTGCGGCCGGAGATCAGCGCGCGGTTGTTGGTGGCGTCGTCGGCGGCGAACATCTCGTTCGGGATGTGCTGGAACAGCCGGGCGAAGTAGTCCATCACCTGGCGCGCCTTGTCGTTGTTGCGCAGCGTGGTGTTGCCGCGCGCATCGACCATCTCGGCGCCGTAGCAGCGCCACACCGCGCCGACCCAGTCCACCGCGTCCGAGAAGGTGCCGCAGGGCAGGGCGAAGGGCACGCCGGCCTTGTTGCACTTGTCGGCGGCCGTCAGGAAGTTTTCCCAGGTCCAGGTGTCGGCGCCGGGGCCGAGGCGTGTCTCGGCCGGGTACATCGCCTGCACGTCGATGCCGGCGTGCTGCTTCATCAGGTCCATGCGCGTCGCCGCGCCCTTGTACTGGCTGCCCGAGGTCGCCGGCACCGCGGCCCAGCGCCCGCCCGTCTTGCCGAGGTATTCGGAGGCCGGGTTGACCGCGCCGTAGCGCCCGATCAGCCGCCCCATCACGTCATCGACCGGCTCCAGCATGCGGGCATGCTCGGACACCAGCCAGGTGGCCATGGCGATGATGTCGTGGCCCTGCCGCGCCTGCGCCTCGGCGGCGATGGTCAGCAGCAGCTTGTTGCCGGTGGAGGTGATGAAATCCATCTGCACGTCGACGCGGTTGGCCTGCGCCCAGGCATTGACGATCTGGCGCGTCGCCTCGTTGCCGGTCGGCACCCAATGGTCCCAGAACCCGACCGCCAGCCGCCCGCCCGTGCCCTGGGCGTGCACCATGGGCGCCGAGAGGCCCGTCGCGCCGGCGGCGATCACGCCGGCGCCGCTGCGCAGCACGCCGCGCCGCGTCATGCCATTCCCTGCCATCCTGTTCATCCTCCCATGCCGAGGCGGGCTGGCCCGCCGGGGTCGCCATTTGGTCCGGTTTTTCGCGCCGCGTCGAGGGGGATCGGACACGCTGCGCCGAAACGTGCCCCGCGCAGCCCCGTTGTGCCCAGGCACCGCCCGGACCTCCCGGTGCGGCAGGCGGAATGGAAAGGCATGCAGTGGCATGGCGCACGCAACGGTCACCGGCCTGTTCGACAGCCGCGCGGCGGCGGAACGGGCCGTCGAGCACATGGTCCAGCATCACGGCATCGCGCGCGAGGCGGTGCGCGTCCATGCCGCGGGGGAGGCGAACGTCACGGCCGGCACGCATGAGCGCCGCAGTGAGGACCATCACGGTTTCGTCCCGCCGGAGGGCGAGGGGGGGACGCCAGCCGGCCTGTCCGCAGCGCTGCCCGATGACGGGCGCGCCGCCTTGGCCCGGGCGATGCCCGGGGCCGGCATCATGGTGACGGCGGAGGTGCCGGAGGGGCAGCGCGAGGACGCGCTGCGCTCCCTCACCGAGAACGGCGCCGTCGAGGTGGCCATGGCCGGGTCCGCGCCGGGCCGCTGAGCGCCATGTGAGGCCATGCGCTTTCGCGCCGCCGCGTTCCCACCGGGAAGGGCGGCCAGCGCGGCGATTTCCGGGCGCCGGTCGGCCGGGCGCCGAGGGTGGGCGCCTCCCGGCCGGCTTGCGGCGTCGGCCCTGGAGCGCAACCATGCGCCCCCATGCACACCCAGCGCTTCGAGGCCGTCGTCATCGGCGCCGGCATGGCCGGGGCCACGGCCGCCGCGCACCTTGCCGCCACCCGGCCGCGCCTGGCGCTGCTGGAGGCGGAGGAGAGCGCCGGCTACCACGCCACCGGGCGCTCCGCCGCGCTGTGGATCCTCAACTACGGGCCGCCCGATGCGCGGGCGCTGTCCGGCGCCTCGCGCGCCTTCCTCGAGTCGCCGCCGCCCGGCTTTGCGGCGGCGCCGCTGACGCGCAGGCGCGCGGTGGTCTATCTCGCGCCCGAGGCGCAGCGCGCCCGGCTGGACGCCATGATCGCCGGCGGCGAGGGGCTGGTGCCGCTGCCGGTCGGGGAGGTCGCCGCGATGGTGCCGGTGCTGCGGCCCGGCTACGCCGTCGCCGCCGCCATCGCGCGCGACGCCTTCGACATCGACGTGGCCGCGCTGCACGGGGGCTTCCTGCGCCAGCTCCGCGCCCGCGGCGGCACGCTGGCGCTGCGCCACCGGGCCGGGCGGATCTGGCGGGACGCAGGGCTGTGGCATGCCGAGACGAACGCTGGCGCGGTGTTCAGCGCCCCGGTCATCGTCGATGCCGCCGGCGCCTGGGGCGACGCGGTGGCGCGCCTGGCCGGCGTCCGGCCGCTCGGCCTGCAGCCGAAGCGGCGTACCGCGCTGATCGTCGATCCCGGCCCGCATGACTGCTCCGGCTGGCCGCTGCTCGGCGATGCGGACCATACCTGGTACGTGCGGCCGGAGGCGCGGCGCAAGCTGATGGTCTCGCCCGCCGACGAGACCGGCAGCGACCCCTGCGACGCGCAGCCCGAGGAGATCGACGTGGCGCTGGCGGTGGAGCGCATGCAGGCCGCGCTCGACATCCCGGTGCGGCGCGTGGAGCATCGCTGGGCGGGCCTGCGCACCTTCACGCCGGACCGCAGCCTCGCCATCGGCGAGAGCGAGGCGCCCGGCTTCTTCTGGATGGTCGGGCAGGGCGGCTACGGCATCCAGACCGCGCCGGCGGCGGGGCGGCTGCTGGCCGACCTGGTGGATGGCCGCGCGCCGGAGGCGGCGCTGGCGCGCATCGTCGCCGGGGTGGATCCGCGGAGGTTTGCGCCATGACCGGTCTCGATGGCGGAGCACCGCAGCAGGGCGAGGCGCAGGGCGTGACGCGAGGGCGAAGCGGCGACAGGGCTCCGGGCTTCGAGGACGTTCTGGCGGCCGTAGCCCGGCTGCGCGGCAAGGTGGTCCGCACGCCGATCCTGCGGCACCGGCTGCTGGACGAGATCACCGGCGGCACCGTGGTGGTGAAGCCGGAGCCCCTGCAGCGGACCGGCAGCTTCAAGCTGCGCGGCGCCACCAATGCGGCGCTGCTGCTGGAGCCGGCGGCGCGGCGAGCCGGGGTGGTCACGCATTCCTCCGGCAACCACGGCCAGGCGGTGGCGGCGGCGGCGCACATGCTGGGGATGCCCGCGCTGGTGGCGATGCCGATGGATGCCCCGGCGATCAAGCGCGAGGCGACGCGGCGCTGGGGCGCGGCGATCCACCCCTTCGACCGCCACGCCACCGACCGCGACGCGCTGGCCGCGCGGCTGGCGGCCGAGCGCGACGCCACGGTGATCCCGCCCTTCGACCATGCCGACGTCATCGCCGGCCAGGGCACGCTGGCCGTCGAGCTGGTGGAGGACGCGAAGGCGCAGGGCCTGGCGCTGGACGTGCTGGCGGTCTGCACCGGCGGCGGCGGCCTGGTCGCCGGCTGTGCCCTGGCGCTGGAGGCGCTGGCGCCGGAGGCCGAAATCTGGGCCGTGGAGCCCGAGGGCTGGGACGATACGCGCCGCAGCCTGGAGGCCGGCCGTCGCGTGGCGAATGACGGCCGTGGCAGCGGGTTCTGCGACGCGCTGCTCTCGCGCCAGCCCGGGGCGCTGACCTTCTCGATAAACCACCCGCGGCTGGCCGGCGGCGTGGCGGTGACCGAGGTCGAGGTGCTGCGCGCCATGCGCTTCGCCTTCGAGCACCTGAAGCTGGTCGCCGAGCCGGGCGGCGCCGTGGCGTTGGCCGCCGTGCTGGCGGGCAGGGTGGAGGCGCGGGGCCGGGTGGTCGGCGTGGTGATCAGCGGCGGCAATGTCGACCCGCAGGTCTTCGCCCGGGCGCTGGCGGCAGGGTGATGAGCCTTCACCTGCACCACCGGCCCTTCCTGGTCGTCGCCGCGGTGTCAGGCGCGGCGCTGGGCTTCCTGCACACCCTGCTCGGGATGGAGCGTGAGGCGGCGGTGCTGATCGGCTGGTGTATCGCCATTATCGTCTATGCCGTGCCGACCCTGATCACGATGGGCCGCGCCGCGCCCGAATCGATGAAGCGCATGGCGGAGCGGGTGGACGAGAGCGAGGCGACGGTCCTGGCGGCGAGCGTCGCCGGCGCGATCGCCTTGCTGGTCGGCGTCGCCTGGTTCCTCTCGATCCGCTCGGGCCGGCTGGGCCTGCTGGAAGGGCTGCTGCCGCTGGCCACCATCGTGCTGTCCTGGAGCTTCATCCACCTCATGTTCGCGGTGCGCTACGCGCACGAGTTCTGGCAGCAGGATGGCGGCATCGACTTCCCGTCGGAGCCGCGGCCGCTGTTCAGCGACTTCCTCTATCTCTCCTTCACCATCGGCATGACCTTCCAGACCTCCGATGTCGCCTTCACCGCGCGGCCGATGCGCCGGATCGCCCTGGCGCAGGCGCTGGTGTCCTTCCTGTTCAACGTGGTGATCCTGGCGGCCGCGGTGAACGTCGCGGCGGGGCTGTTGGGGTAGCGGAGGGAGCGATGCGCCTCTGGATCTGCGTGCTGGGCGTCCTGCTCGGGCTCGCGGGACCCGTCCTGGCCCAGCCCGGGACGCGCATTGCCCTGGTCGTCGGCAACGGCGCCTACCGGGAGGTGCCGCGCCTCGCCAATCCCGCCCGCGACGCGGCCGACATGGCGGAGGTGCTGCGCGGCCTCGGCTTCCGGGTGCAGCTGCTGCGCGACGCCACGCGCCCCGCCCTGGAGCAGGCGCTGCAGCGCTTCGCACGCGAGGCGACGGGGGCGGAGGTCGCCGCCTTCTTCTTCGCCGGCCACGGCATCGAGGTGCGCGGGGAGAACCACCTGATCCCGGTGGAGGCGCGCCTGGCCGACCTGGCCGACGTCGATTTCGAGACCGTCGGCCTGCCGGCCGTGCTGCGCGCCATGCAGGGTGCGCAGGCGCGGCTGCTGATCCTGGACGCCTGCCGCGACAATCCCTTCGCGCCGCGCATGCGCGGGCTCGGGGGTACGCGCTCCGCGGTGCGCGCCGGCCTCGCGCGGATGGACGCGCCGGACCTCGGCACGCTGATCGCCTTCGCCACCGCGCCCGGCACCGTCGCCGCGGACGGGACGGGGCCGAACAGCCCCTTCACCGCGGCGCTGAAGCGCCACCTGCCGGAGCCGGGGCTCGAGGTGCGGCAGGTGATGACGCGGGTGCGGCGCACGGTGGTGGAGGCAACCGGCGGGCGCCAGGTGCCGTGGGACAACTCCTCACTGGTCGCCGACGTGGTGTTGCGGCCGGGCGCGGCAGCCCTTTCGGCACCCGCACCCGTGGCGGCATCCCTGCCGCCGCGTCGCGGCACCGAGGGGTGGCCCGCGGCGCGGCGCCTCGCGGCGGAGCGCGGCATCAGCCTGCCGCCCGTAATCCCGGCGCCCGATCCGCGCGAAGCCGGCCGCCTGCGCGACTACCTCGGCGCCTGGGCGGGGGAGCGGCTGAACCGGACCGGCCGCTACGCCATGGTGATCGTGTTGTCGGTCGAGGAGGCGGAGGGCACGGCGCGGGTGCTGATGGGCACCTCGGAGAGTCCGCTGCCCGGCCCCGGCGTGAACATGCGGCCCTGGCACGGCCGGTTCCTGGCCCGTGCCTCGGCTGCGGAACTCGCCTGGGAGGCGCCCTGGGCCTATCGGCTGGTGCTGACCGGCCCGGGGACAGCGCGGCTGATCGGCCGCTCGCCGCCCAGCGTGACGCCGCCCGTCAACGTCTCCGCCACGCTGCGGCGCATCGAGTAGTCCCGGCCGCCCAGATCATGGGGCGATCAGCGCCGCCTCGGATGCCGCGAGCCCCCCGGACATCAGGGCGCAACCGGCACCAGGCCATGCAGGTGGGGCAAGGCCGGTGGTCGCCCGCTCTCAGCGTCCCGCCATCCGCCCCCGCTCGCCGCAGGCCCAGGCATGGCCGTGCACCAGGCCGTCGTCGTGGTCCGGCTGCGACGGCCGCGTGGTCTCGGCGCGGCGGGCATGCGGCGGGGTCGGCTCGGTGGCCCAGCGGTGGCCGTGCACGAGGCCGTCATCATGGTCGTTGGGCAGGATGGTCATGGTCGTGGCTCCTGGTCGTGCGGGGGAGGGGGATGGGGTGGCGCCGCGGCACCACCCCGGGGTGGGATCAGTGCGCCGCGTGCTCGAACTGCGCGGCCTCGGTGCTGGTGGCCAGCGCGGTGGTGCTGGCCTGCCCGCCGCTGGCCGCCATGGCGACCGCGTCGAAGTAGCCGACGCCCACCTCGCGCTGGTGGCGCACGGCGGTGAAGCCCTCGCTCTCCGCGGCGAATTCGGCCTGCTGCAGCTCGGAGTAGGCGCCCATGCCGCGCTCCCGGTAGGCGCGTGCCAGCTTGAACATCGACAGGTTCAGGCTGTGGAAGCCGGCGAGCGTGACGAATTGGAACTTGTAGCCCATGGCGCCCAACTCGCGCTGGAACTTGGCCGCGGCCTCGACGCCCATCTTGCGCTGCCAGTTGAAGGAGGGCGAGCAGTTGTAGGCGAGCATCTTGCCCGGGAATTCGCGCTGGATCGCCTCGGCGAAGTCGCGGGCATCCTGCAGGTCGGGGTCGGAGGTCTCCCACCACAGCAGGTCGGCATAGGGCGCATAGGCCAGGCTGCGGGCGACGGCGTACTGCTTGCCGACGCCGGGACGGATCCGGAAGAAGCCCTCCGGCGTGCGGTCGTTGCCGATGAACGGGCGGTCGCGCTCGTCGACGTCGGCGGTGAGAAGCTGCGCGCTCTCGGCATCGGTGCGGCACAGCAGCACGGTCGGCACGCCCTCCACGTCGGCGGCGAGCCGCGCGGCGTTCAGGGTGCGGATGTGCTGGGCGATCGGCACCAGGACCTTGCCGCCGAGATGGCCGCACTTCTTCTCGCTGGCCAGCTGGTCCTCGAAGTGCACGCCCGCGGCGCCGGCCTCGATCATGGCACGCATGAGCTCGTAGGCGTTCAGCGCGCCGCCGAACCCGGCCTCGGCATCGGCGACGATCGGCGCCATGTAGTGGGTCTGGTCGTCCGCCTTGCCGTCCAGCCGCTCCATGGTGGCGATCTGGTCGGCGCGGCGCAGCGCGTTGTTGATGCGGCGGATCACGGTGGGCACGCTGTCCACCGGATAGAGCGACTGGTCCGGGTACATGGTCGCCGCGCTGTTCGCGTCCGCCGCCACCTGCCAGCCGGAGAGGTAGATCGCCTGCAGCCCCGCCTTCACCTGCTGCAGCGCCTGCATGCCGGTCAGCGCGCCGAGCGTCGCTACCTGCGGCTCGGTCTTCAGCAGGTGCCACAGCCGCCGCGCGCCCATCTCGGCAAGCGTGTGCTTCACCCGGAAGGACCCGGCGAGGCGCGCCACATCGGCGTCGGTATAGTCGCGGCGGATGCCGGCGAAGCGGCCGGGGTCGTGGGCCGGGCCGCCAGCGCCGGAACCGTCGGGGGCGCGGGTCGGGGTGGTCTCGGGGCGCATACTGGTCTCCTGGGCTGGCGCGATTGGCCCGCGCGTGCAGTCAATAATTCACATTGCACTGCCGAAGTTCACCCGGAATCATGCGTGCGCTGTTGTAAGGGCGTGCGAGTCTTCACAGGCCGGACGCTGGAATTGTAAAGGACGTAAAGAATGGCCCGCGCGCTGCTCGGCCGGACCATCCGCCGCATCCGCCAGGAGCGCGGCCAGACCCAGGGCGCGCTGGCCGCCCGGCTCGGCATCTCCGCCAGCTACCTGAACCTCATCGAGCACGACCAGCGCGCCGTCACGGCGAGCCTGCTGATCAAGCTCACGGCGGCGCTGGAGGTCGACATCGCCGCGCTCTCCGGGGCCAGCGAGCGGCAGCTGGAGGTCGGGCTGCAGGAGGTGCTCGCCGACCCCATGCTGGGCATCGAGGAGATGCCCGACGGCGAGATCGCGACGCTCGCCGGCAGCGCGCCCAACATCGCCCGCGCCGTGCTCGCCCTCTATCGCGCCTGGCGCGTGGCGCGGGAGGATTCGGGCGGCATCGCCCTGCCCACCGGCCGGCGCATCCTGCTGCCGACCGAGGAGGCGCGCGACTTCTTCCACGACCGCGCCAACCACTTCCCCGCGCTGGAGGCCGCCGCCGAGGCGATCGGTGCCGAGCTCGCCGCAGCGCCGGCCGAGATGAACCACGCCATCGCCGAGCGGCTGCGCCGCGCGCATGGCCTGACCGTGACGGTCGCCGCGCTGCCCGGCGCGCTGCGGCGCTACGACCCCGCGGCGCGGCGGCTGGAGTTATCCGACAGCCTGCCGCGCGAGAGCCGCGGCTTCCACATGGCCTTCCAATTGATGCTGCTGGAAGCAGGCGAGGCGGTGGGGGCTGCGCTCGGCGGCCTCGAGCCCAGCAGCCCGGAGGCGGCGCAGCTCATCCGCATCGGGCTGCTGAATTACGCCGCCGGCGCGCTGCTGATGCCCTATGCCGCCTACCTCGCCGCGGCGCGGGCCTTGCGGCACGACGTGGAGGCGCTGGCCGCGCGCTTCGGCGTCTCCTTCGAGCAGGCCGCGCATCGGCTGAGCACGCTGCAGCGCGAGGGGGCGCGCGGCGTGCCCTTCTTCTTCCTGCGCGTCGATCCGGCGGGCAACGTGGACAAGCGCTTCTCGGCCGCCGGCTTCCCCTTCGCGCGCTACGGCGGCTCCTGCCCCAAGTGGATCGTGCACCAGGCCTTCGCCACGCCGGGGCAGATCCGGGTGCAGCTCGCGCAGCTGCCGGACGGCGCGGCCTTCCTCTGCTTCGCGCGCACGGTGCAGGGCGTGGCCGCGCGCTGGGGCGAGCCGGCGCCGGTGCATGTGGTGGCCATGGGCTGCGACATCGCCCGCGCCGGGGAGGTGGTCTATGCGCAGGGCCTCGACCTGGAGACGGCGATGGTCGGCATCGGCCTGTCCTGCCGGCTCTGCGACCGGCTCGATTGCCGCAGCCGCGCCTTCCCGCCGCTGGAGCACCGGCTCGCGCTCGACCCGCTGGTGGAGGGCGCGGCGCCCTGGCGCTTCGAGGCGAAGCGGCCGGCGCGGTAGCCCGGTGGGACCACCGCGCCTGACGCATGCCTAGAGCAATATCCGATCAGATGGAATCATCTGATCGGATTTCTTGCTCTAGAAAATACAAGAGATAGAGCAGCTTATCTCCGATCGGGTGGAGCGCGCATGCGCTCCACCCGATCGGAGGCTGCTCTAGTTCACCGTGACCGTCACGCGCAGGAAGGTCGCCGGGATGGCGGTCGTATCCTTTCCCGGCCCGGCGTTCTGGCTCTCGAACAACGCGACCAGCTCCTGCCGCAGCGCGTCGGCGCGGCCGTCGCGGCCCGCCGCCTCCAAGGCGTTCATGGTAGGGCCGTAGAAGCCAAGGAAGCGGCCCGCCAGCGCGGCGGGCGGATCGGGGCTGGTGAAGCGGTAGCTGTCCCGGACACAGGAGATTTGCCCGGGCGGGATGCCGGCGCCGCCGAAGCGCTCGACGACATTGGCTTCGACGCCCCAGGTCATGGGGCTGACGAAGCCTTCGGGCGGCGGCGGGGAGTAGGCGCCGCTGATCCTCAGGATCTGGGCGACCAGGGTTGGGTCGCCCGGGATCCAGTTGCCCATCACGATCCGCCCGCCGGGCCGGGTCACCCGCACCATCTGCTTCGCCACGTCGAAGGGCCGCGGGGCGAACATCGCGCCGAAGATGCTGACGACGAGGTCGAAGCTGGAGTCCTCGAGCCCCGCCAGGTCCGACGCATCGCCTTCCTGGAAGCGGAGGTTGTCGAGGCCCTGCTCCTTCGCCCGCTGCCGGCCGGCCGCAACGAGGTTGGCGGCGATGTCGACGCCGAGGACGTCCGCGCCACGCCGCGCCGCCGGCACCGCCGTGGTGCCGTCGCCGCAGCCGAGATCAAGCACTTTCAGCCCCGGCGTGATGCCGAGCGTGCCCACCAGCGCCTCGCCGCTGTCGCGCATGCTCGCGGCGATGCGCGTGAAGTCGCCCTTTTCCCAGAGCGCCTTGTTCGGATTCATCGGAGTCCCTCCCTGGTCTTGTTGTCGGCGCGTCGGTCCCGGAGAGGCGCAGGCACGAACATTGCTGCCGCACGCGCCGATCCGTCCGGGTGTCCCTTGCTGGCTGTGCCACTGACCTGACGGCGGAGCCCGCCGGCTCGGCCGGCCCCGTGCCATGGCGGCCCGCGCTTCGCCAGGGACCGCTGGGCGACACATTGGACCCATTTCCGACAAACCGGCAGCGAATTCGGCGGCACCCGCCGGACCCTGGGCCTCGTGCCGCCTGCAGGCCGATTCCGGCCCGCGCGGAAATGCCCTAAGCTGCCGGCCCGGCAACCACGGAACGATGATGCTGGCCTGGACCGAACGGCATGCCACGCGCGCCGTGATCGTCGCGCTCGTGGCGGCGTTCCTGGTCCATGAATTTTCCGCCATGCTGTTCGCCTGCTCGGCGGACGCCTACGTCATCACCGACGTCGTCTCCATGGCGCCCGACGTGCCGGGGCCTATCGCCGAGCTGCACGTGCGGGACAACCAGACCGTCGCCGCCGGCGACACGCTTCTGGTGATCGATCCGCGCCCCTTCGCCATCGCGCTCGCCTCCGCCCGCGCCGCGCTCGACCTCGCGCAACGGCAGCCGGCGCTGGCGGAGCAGGCCGTCGCGGAGACCGAGGCCGACATCGCCTCCCGGCAGGCCTGGCTGACCGATGCGCAGGCCATCGTGTCGCGCACCGCCACGCTGGCGCGCGACCAGCTCGCCCCGCAGCAGCGCCCGGACGACGTGCGCCGCGACGAGCCGGTGGCGGAGGCCGGGCTGCGCCGCGCCCAGGTGGTGGCGCTGGTGGCGCGGCGGTAGGTGCGGGTCGCGGGGGCGCAGATCAACGTCGCGCAGGCCGCGGTGGATCGCGCCGCCTGCGATCTGGAACGGACGCGGCTGACGGCACCCGGCGCCGGCCGCGTGGTGCAGTTCGAGGCCCGCATCGGCGACCACGTCGCGGTCGGCCGGCCCGTGCTGGCGGTGGCGCTGGCGGACAATTGGCGCGTCTTCGCCAACGTGACGGAGCGCCACCTGCCGCGCATCGCACCCGGCCAGGCCGTGCTGGTGATGCTGGGCAGCGCCGCCTGGCGCATCCACCGCGGCACGGTGCGCAGCCTGGGCGCGCGGCGGTGGCGCTGCCGGGGAAGCGGGAGCCGAACGGGTGAAAGGTCAGAACCAGCGCTGCAGCGCCAGCAGCACCGCTTCCAGCGCCTTCACGACCATCAGGATATAGGCCAGCATCCCCGCGCGCATCAGCCAGACCAGCATGGCGTCGCGCAGCGCCGCGCGGCCCGGCAGCCAGGATGCCGATGCCGATGCCGATGCCGATGCCGCCTGGCGTGGCGCATCCTGCGGGCTCGGCAGAACCAAGCGCTCGGCGGTCAGCGCATCCCGCATGCGCGACATCCTGTCTCTCCTCATGGCACCACCCTCCTGGCGGGTGGCGCGATCCTGACCGGATAAGCCGGGCCGGGCTGTGCCCTGGGTAACACCCCGCTGAGAACCGATCCTGGCAGAAGGATGCAGGCCCGGACGGCGCCGCGCCTCCCCTACTTGAGGGATGACGCGCACCGCAGCCCGGGTGAGACCGCACCCCGCCGGCCCGCGCCCAGCGCGCCGCCTGGCGGACCTGTCAGGAGGCTAGCCCGCATTTCTCACACGCTGCCAGCGTGACGGCCGGAATGGCTGTGGGATCGGCGTTTGCTCGGCAAGTCG
>JAIEOP010000082.1 GCA_019750465.1 Acetobacteraceae bacterium
GGGGGCGGCCAGATCCGCCAGCGGGTCCCAGTCCGCCGGCAGGCCGCCACCTGCCGGCACGGCACCCGGCCCGCCAGGGGCGGCGGCAGGCGACGGCGCGGCAACCGGGGCGGGCGCCGTCAGCGGCGTGTCGCCGAGCGGGTCCCAATCCTCCGGGATTCCGCCGCCGCGTGGTGGCAGCGACACCGCGCGGGGTGGCACGAAGGCGTCCGAGGCGGCCGGCACATGGTCCGGCATCGGCGCGGCGTCGTCGGCGAAGGGATCCCAGTCCTCCGGCAGCCCGCCGGCGCTGCCCGGCAGCGAACCGGCGCCCAGGCCCGGCGGCGGCGCGAAGGGGTCGCCGAAGGCATCGGCGGCGGGCCGGCCGGATCCGGTGCCCCCGCCGATGGCGGCCTCGCCCCAGGCCGGCGCGCTGCCGCTCCAGCCCGGCGACGCGGCCGCCGCATCGGCGGCGATGCGGAGCTCGATCTCGTAATTGCCGAAGCGCAGGCGGTCGCCGTCGGAGACCGGGGCGACCCTGTCGCGCCCCACCGGTTCCGCCGCGCCGTTCAGGAAGGTGCCGTTGGTGGAGGTGTCGCGCACCCCCCAGTAGCCGCCGCGGAATTCCAGCACGCAGTGCCGCTTGGACAGCACGCGGTCCGGGTCCTGCAGCACCCAGTCGCATTCCAGGCCGCGGCCGATCGAGACGTCGGCGCCGTTCGACGTGCGCGATTCCGGCACCGCGGCATCGGGGCAGCGCAGCACGTTGAGGGTGAGGCGCATCGTCGCGTCAGCCCACGAGGACGGTCGGGTAGCCGAGGATCACCACGCCGCCATGCGCGGTCTGGCTGGTGATGTGCGCCGCCGGCAGGTTGCCGATCAGCACGGTGAAGGCGCCGGTGACGATGACGTCGGGCGGTCCGACGCAGACGCACATGTCCGTCACGCGCGCCGCCGGCAGGCCGCCGATCAGCACGGTGGGGCAGCCCGGCGGCAGGATCGGGCCGCCGACATGCGGCACCGGGCCGGTGAACATCGGGCAGACATGCATGTCGGTGATGCGCGAGGCCGGGAAGGGCATCTGCGTCAGGCCTCCGTCGCGATGCGGCCGGCGCCGCCGAGCGCGATCTCCCGCGCGCTGGCGAGGAAGCGCTTCAGCCGCGCATCCAGGTGCTGCGGCGTGCGGCGCACGCCCGCCAGGATCACCGCGCCGCCGATCGCCGTGCCGGTCAGGTGGTCGCCGGGCGGCACGACCGGTTGGCCTTCCGGGGCCATGCTGCCGCCGGACCAGAAGGCGCCGACCGCGGCCCAGGCCTCCGTACTGCGGTAGTTCGATTTCTCGGCCGCCGCCATGCAGGCCCGCCGCGCCGCTTCCTCCGGGCGGCGCACCCAGGATTCGGCCGCCTCCAGCACCGCCCCGTCGAGCGGCGTCGCCTTCTCGTCCGGCACGCCGCGGGCGCACATGCAGGCCCACCACACCGCCTCGCGCTTCGGCAGGGCGTGCGCCACCAGCCGGCAGGCGGGCATGAGCTGGCCGGCGGCCTCGAGACGGGCGAGCGCCTCCTCCACCAGCGCCGCGCCTTCGAGCAGCTCGCGCACCGGCGGCTCCAGCTCAAGCCGCGGCAGCAGAGGCTCCAGCGGGACCGCGAGCTTGCTGCGGGCCTGGGGCTGCGTCCCGCTCATGGCCGGGCATCCCCCCTGCTGATCGCGCGCATCGCTCAGCCGCCGATCATGGTGATGGCGCCGCCGATCTTCTGCATGCCGGTGCCGCTCTGCTGCTCGATGGCGCCCTTGGTCTGGTTCATCAGGTCGGCCTGGGTGTCGATCTTCAGCGACTTGAAGGTGATGCCGGTGGGCGCGATCTCGATGGAGGAGGTGGGGCCGCCCTTCAGCGTGATGCCCTGCATCGCCTCCATGGTGATCGATCCCAGCTCCGCCTTGATGGTGATGTTGCCCATGGAGACCTTCACCTCCATGTTGCCCATCTTCACGGTCAGCGTCTCGTTGCCCATGCTGATGGTGGCTTCGCGGTTGCCCTGCTTCACCTCCAGCGTGTCGTTGCCGTTGATGGTGGTGGTGCGCTTGCCCTGGGTGACCTCGTGCGTCTCGTCGCCCTCCTTCACGGTGAGGCTCTCGTCGCCCTTCACCGTGGTGGTGCGCTTGCCGTCGGGCTGGTCCTGGCTCTCGCCGGTGACGTCGTGGATCTCGTTGCCCTTGACCGTCACCTTCTTCTGGTTCTTGACCAGCTCCAGGTAGTCCTTCTGCGCCTGGATGTAGAGCTGCTCCGAATCCTTCTTGTCGTCGAAGCCGATCATGTTCGCCGTGTCGCGGCTGCCCTCGGGCGTCGAGCGGCTGCGGAAGCCGCTGCGGGTGTTGTGCCCGGGCAATTCCCAGGGCGGCTTGCCGTCCGCGTTGTAGAGCGAGCCGACGACGACCGGCCGGTCCGGGTCGCCGTCCTGGAAAGCCACCAGCACCTCGTCGCCGATGCGCGGCAGCACCCAGGTGCCGCCCCAGGCCCCGGCATAGGGCTGCACGCAGCGCACCCAGCAGGAGGAGGTGTCGTCCCTCGCCTCGTCGCGGTGGTCCCACAGGAAGTGCAGCTTCACCCGGCCGTACTGGTCCGTGTACAGCTCCTCGCCGCTGGGGCCGGTGACGATCGCCGACTGCACGCCGGGGATCACCGGCCGGGGCCAGCGGGTCGGGCTGCGCCAGGCCTGGTCGCCAGGGATGCAGGTGAAGGTGTTGTTGTAGGCCGAGGTGCCGCCCTGCGCGATGCGGGTATCGTCATGGGCGCGGTGGCTGACGCCGGTCAGCAGCCAGGGCTCGGCGCTGCCGGCCACTCCTTCCTGGATCTGCACCTTCTGGCCGGGCGAGAGCCGCGCGGATTCGCTGCGGCCGGTCCAGGTCTCGTGGCTCGCCTCGTGGCGGCGCATGCGCAGGTCGGCGGTGGCGGCGGTCGCGTCGGGCCGCACCGCCTGGCCGCCGGGCCAGCGGTAGATGTTGAGCGCCGAGGTCAGCCCGGTGGTCGCCAGCGTGGTCGGCGCCTCCGCCATCAGCAGCTGCGAGGGCTTCAGGTTGTCGAAGTCCCAGGCCTTCTGGTTCGCCGGCTGCACGGCATGCAGCGATGTCCAGTCGGTGATCGCGTCCGGCCGGTCGGCGGCGCCGCGCACCACCAGCGGCCCGCCCTCGGCCGTCGGGAAGCCGGCGGCGCCGCCGGTGACGGTCCAGCCATCCGTGCTCTCGCCGTGCTCGAAGAAGTAGGTGCAGCCGCTCTCGTCCAGCAGGCGGTGGATGAAGTCGAAGTCGGTCTCGTTGAATTGCGTGCAATAGGGGCGCGTGCCGGACGGCATGTGCGTGAAGGTGACCGGCCCGACGCCGCGCTCGTCCACGATGGTCTGGATCATCTGCTGGATGGATTTCTCCTGGAAGATCCGGCAGTCGGTGGTGTGGGTCAGCAGCCAGAAGGCAGGCGCCGCCTCGAAACGGAACGTCTTGTAGTCGCGCAGCAGGGTGTCCACGGTACCGAAGGCGCTGATCACCCCGTGGAAATGCCGGGTCACGCCGCGATCCGCCCAGGCGACGGTGCAGGTGATCTGCGTCCCGATCATCGTGGACGCCTCGACCTCCAGGTCCGGCTCGGAGGAGACGAGTTCGCCTTGCATGACGTAGGACTGTTCGAGGGTCTCGTTCACCATCAGGCGCCGCAGCACGAATGCGGTCGGTCCGAGAGACGTCTTGACCTGAAGCAACCGACCGTCTTGCGATATCGCCATGAGCCGCCGCATCCAACCCCATCCGGGTGCGCACAATACACAGCTTGCACTCCCCGGTGGAATGGCCCGCATGGATTTTCCCGGCCGAGCCCACGCGCAAGCGGGGCTGGTCCGTGCTTCGGCTCGCCCGGGCCGGGCCGAATCGGCCCGAAACGATTGGCGGCGGCCGGCGCTGCCCGTGGTGCGGGCACGGAAGCCGCGCGTCCCGACGCGGTCGCGGCCCGCGGGGCCCGGACCTGCGCCGCACGCGGGTGGTCCGCAGCACGGCGGCGGCTGAACCCGGGACCGGAAGGGGGAAGACCCGATGAGCATGGCCGAGAGCCGTGCTATTCAGGTCCGCATGAGCAGCGTCGCCGAGGCCCTGGCGCATATCGACGCCTATGACCGCACCGGCGGCGACAAGGTGGCATGGGAGCTGTCCCGCACCGCGACGCTGGCCCGGCTGCGCGTGCTGGTCCGCAACCCGGACCTGCTGAACCAGCGCGGCCTGAACGCCTGCGGGCCAGCGGCCTTCTTCCGCGTCTGGCTGGCGCGCGATCCCCTGGCCGTCGCCACCTATGGCTGCGACATGCTGTCCCGCGGCTCGGCCAGGATCGGCCAGCGGGTGATCGCCGCGGGCTGGAAGCTGCGGGCGCAGAACTACGCGAACATGCGCACGGCGGTGGACGGGGCGCATCCCAACGTCACGCCCGAGCACGCCGACTGGATGCTGCTGACCTCCCTGCGCGATTCGGAGAACAGCGTTCTCGACTACAATGGCGAGCCCTTCACCCTGGCGGAGACCGTCGCGGGCATCACCCTGCCGGGCACGCTCGCCGGATGGCTCAAGGACACCGGCGTCTTCCCGAGCCCGAAGGACGACACGCAGTTCACGCCCTCCGCCGATCCGGCGCCGCTGCTGCGGGCGATCCCCACATCGGACTCCGAGACCATCCTGCTGATCAATTCCGACGTGCTCGGCGTCTGGCTGACGCGGCCGAAGACCCCGCCCGAGGGGAAATTGTCGCTGTTTTCCATCCCCAACCACTACGTGCTGCTGACCGGGCCCTTCGCCCTGTCCGGCGACGGGGCCTGGCTGAACATCGATGTCTGGACCTGGGGGCGCTCCGAGCGGGGCTGGGTCGGCCTGCAGCGCTTCGGCAGCGGCTACTACGGCATGCTGACGGCGAAGACCTGAACGGGCGGCCGGACCGACGGGGGTCAGAACGCCGTCCGCAGCCGCAGCCCCAGTACCGGCACCGGGCCACGATCGGCGTTGTAGGCCGGGTTGGTCACCAGCTGAAAATTCGCGGCCATCCGCACCCCTGGCGCCAGGCGCATGTCGTAGTAGGTCTCCGCCACCGCCTCCGGTGCGCCGTTCAGCCGGCCGTCCCCGGTGATGAAGCCGATGCCGCCGGCACCGAGATAGGCGCGGCGCCCGGCCGAGGCCCAGCCGATGTTGACGGCGAGACCGATCGCGTCGGCATCCCGTCCCCAGCGCGTGCCGATCAGCACCAGGCCTGCGGAGACGGCGCGGTCCATCTCGGTGAACATCCAGTTCTGCGTGCGGCCGTCATTCCACGACAGCCTGGCGAAGGCGCCCAGCTCGCCGGTCAGCTCGTGCTCCCAGTTCAGCGCCAGCATCTGCTTGGCGCGGTAGCCGGCGGGGTTGATGTCGAAGGTCTCGAACCCATTGGCGAAGAGCTCGCCCCAGCGCGATTGCCGGGCCCGGGAATAGCCGTAGATCAGCCGCAGTGCGCCGGACCGGCCGCCGAGCATGTAGAAGCGATCGAGCTGCGCCAGCAGCTGGTGCGCGCGAGTCACGGCGGGGTCGAGGAACAAACCGTTCACCTGCCGCGCCACCCGGAAGGCGCCGGCGCGGACCCCCCAGCTGCCATTCTCCCATTCCAGCGCCACGCCCTCGGTCCAGCCGCGCGCATCGGCGGCAAAGTCGAAGGCGCCTGCGCCGACCAGCGCCCAGTTCAGGAATTGCGTGCGCGCATCATGGGCATAGCGGTTGTCGTCGAAGATGTCCCAGACCGAGAATTTGCCGAGGGTGATGGTGACGCGTTCGCGCGGCAGCGGGCCGGTGAAGCGCAGCGGGTCGTCCTCGCACGGCACGGTCTCGGCCGAGAGACCGATGGTCTGCCGCAGGAACACCCGCGGCGTGTAGAGGTAGGGCCCGGTGCTGCCGAGGCGGAAGGCTTCGTTGTTCGGGAATGCGGCGACGCCCTGGCTGCCGGAAAGGCCGAAGCCGCGGGTGATGGCGATGTCCACGATCGCTTCCGCGCCGTCCCACAGCCGGCGCCCGAGCAGGAGGTCGGTGGACAGCGTGTTGCGCGCATTGGCGACCGGCGAGAGGCTGCGCTCGCCGCGATAGGGCGAGCGGAAATCCGGCGTGCCCTGCAGCACGAACGTCGCCTGGCCGCGCAGCAGCCAACCCTGCTCCTCCAGCCGATCCTGCCGCGCGGCGAGGTTGGGCAGGAGCGCTGCCTCGGGTGGGCCGACATTGGGCACGCCGGCGCTGCCATGGCCTTGCGCGGCCGCGGCGACGGGCAGTGCGGCCAGCAGCGGCAGGGCTGCCAGCGCGGCATGGACGGCTCGCCCGAGGGTGCCGGCGTGGGACATGCGGCGGGGTTAGCCATGGCAGGTTGCCGGGGCAACCCGCGTCCGGGCGCCGCATCAGAACGCCACGCGCAGCCGGAAGGAGCCGATCGGCAAGGGGCCACGGGCCGCGTTGTAGGCCGGGTTGAACACCAGCTGCAGGTTCGCCGTCGCCGCCAGGCCGGGCAGCAGCGCCGCCTGGTAGTAGGCCTCGGTCACCACCTCCGGCGCGTAGCCCAGCGCGCCGTCGCCGATGATGAAGCCGAGCCCGCCGGCACGCAGGAAGCGCTTCTGCGGCCCGTGCAACCCGCCGATGTTGAAGGCCAGCCCAATCGTGTCGCCGGCACGGTCCCAGCCCCAGCCGTTCAACGAAAGCCCGGCCGAGACCGACCAGTCCATCTCCGTGAACATCCAGCGCTGGGTCCGGCCATCGGCCCAGCCGATGCGCGCGAAGATGCCGACCGTTTCATTCACCTGCTGCTCGAAATTGAGCGCGGCCATCGGCTTGTTGCGGTAGGCGCGGAGCGCGGCCGTGGCCTCCTCGCCGGCCCCGAGCGCCGCGGTCAGCGCGCCGTAGCGGGCCGAGCGGGTGCGCGAATTGCCGACCAGCAGGCGCAGCGCGCCGGGGTTCCGGCCGATCCACCAGAAGCGGTCCAGCTGGAACAGGATCTGGTGGCCCTGGAGAATCTTCGCATCGAGGTACTCGCCGCCCTGGGTGCGCGCGACCTGGAAGGCGCCCAGCCGCGTCGCCCAGGTGCCGTTCTCCCACTCCGCCACCACGCCATAATTGTAGCCCGCAGGATCGCCCGCGGTGTCGATGGCGCCGGTGCCGACCAGGGCGTAGCTGAGGAACTGGGTGCGGGCGTCGTGCGCGTAGCGGTTGTTGTCGAAGAAGTCCCAGACCGCGAATTTCCCGGCCGTCAGGGTGATCCGCTCCGAGGCCAGCGGTCCGGTGAAGCGCATCGGGTCGTCATCGGCGCCGGTGGCATCGTGGGAGATGTCGATGGTCTGGCGGATGAAGATCCGCGCCAGGTTGAAGTCCCAGGCCGCCGTCCCGCCGTGGAACGCCTCGCCATTCGCCAGCGAGCCGAGGCCGCGGTTGTCGGAGAAGCCGTAGCCGCGGGTGGGTGAGGGGACGGCGACGACCTCCGCATTGTGCCAGAGGCGGCGGCCGATCACGAGATCGACCGTCTGCATCAGCACCCCCTCGCGCCGCGGGCCGAGGCTGTTGGCGCCGCTGTAGCGGGCGCGGAAGTGCGGGTGGCCCTGCACGATGTTGGTCATCTGGCCGCGCAGCAACCAGCCCTGCTCCTCGATCCGGGCGAGCCATTCCTCGGCGCCCTCGATCAGCGCGTCGATGTTCTGCTGGTAGACCGGGCCGGCGACGCCGCGCTGCGCCGCGGCCGCCGCCGGGAGCAGCAGCGATGCCACCACGGCCGCCGTCGGCAGGGCGCGGGCCGCAAGGCGGGAACGGGGGCGGTTCGGGCCTGCCATGCGATCACGCTATCCGATCGCGCAGCGGATCGGGCAATCGCCCCTGGACCGGCGACACGAAAGCTTCACGCGCCGATCCGGGCTGTGCAGGGGAGGCTTTACGCCGGCCCCGCGCCCCCCGATCCTGCCTGCTTCGGAGGACCAGGACATGGCCGAACACCCCTTCACCCGCGCGGACCTCGACCTGCTGCGGCAGTGGGACACGCCGACGCTCTGCAACGCCCTGGAACTCGTCGCACCGGCCCGGCGCGGCCGCGGCTTCTCGCTCAGGCCCTTCGTCGTGGCCGATCCCGGCTTGCCGCCGATCTGCGGCCTGGCGCGCACGGGTCGCATCCGGGCCGCCCAGCCCTCCGGCCGCGCCCGGGAGGACGACCGCGCCGCGCGCATCGGCTGGTACGAGTACGTGGCCGATGCCGAGCTGCCGACCGTCGTCGTCATCGAGGATCTCGACACCGTCCCCGGCTATGGCGCCTTCTGGGGCGAGGTGAACAGCGCCGTGCACAAGGGCCTCGGCTGCCAGGGCTGCGTTACCAGCGGCTCCTTCCGCGACCTCGACATGCTGGCACCGGGCTTCCAGATCCTCGGCGGCATGGTCAACCCGAGCCATGCCTACGTGCACATGGTGGATTTCGGCCGCGAGGTGGAGGTGCACGGCATGCCCTGCATCCATGACGACGTGGTGCATGCGGACCGCCACGGCGCGGTGGTGATCCCGGCCGAGGCGGTGCGTGCCCTGCCGGCCGCGATCGACCTCTGCGCCCGGCGCGAGAAGGTGATCCTGGACATGGCCCGGCGCGACGATTTCAGCATCGACAAGCTGAAGGACGCGCTGACGCGGGCGGACGAGATCCACTGAGGCGGCGGCTGCTCCCGCTCGCGCTCCTTGCCGGCCTGGTCGCCGTGCCGGCGGCGGCCTGGACGGAGGCGGTGGTATCCATGGCACCGGCGCTGCGGGCCTGCCTGGCCGCTGCCGGGCCGGACGCCTTCGCCACGGACGTTGCGTCGACGCCGGCCGGCAGCATGCAGGTGGTGCTGTGGCGCGGCGGTGCGGGCATCGCCTGCCACGTCTCCGGCGAGGGGCGGGTCGGACTGGAGCCGCGGCCCGATCTGGCGCCGCCGGCGCCGGCCGCGCCGGCCTTCTTCCTGGACCGGCGCTGCGCCGATGCGCGGCGCGTCGATGCGCCGGATGGAACCGTGCTCGGCTGGATCGCCTATCCAGCCTGTTGAGGAGAGATGCGAAGGATGGATGCGCTGAGCCCGGCCGCGGACCCGCGGATCCTGCGCCCTGAGCCGGGGGCAGGGCCGCTCTGCGTGGTGCGGCCGGACTGGGTCGATTTCTACGGCCACATGAACATGGGCTTCTACCTGGTGGTCTTCGACATGGTGACCGACAACCTCTGGCCGCATCTCGGCCTGGGGCCTGAGTTCAAGGACCGGGGCCTCGGCACCTTCGCCGCCGAGACCTGGGTGAACTACGTGTGTGAGGTGACGGAGGGGATGCCGCTGGCCTGCACCTCCGAGGTGCTGGCCCATGACGGCAAGCGCCTGCTGGCGCGGCACGAGCTGATCCACGCGACGGAGGGCTGGGTCGCGGCGGAGAACGAGGTGCTCTACCTCTGCGTCGACATGGGCGTGCGGCGCGTGACCACCTGGCCGGAGGACGTGCAGGCGATCTTCGCCGGCCGCGCCACCGGGCGGCCGGCGAAGCGGCTGGCGCTCAGGCGGCGCGACCAGGGGTAGCGGCCCGCGACGTCAGGCCGGGTCGGGCGCCACTGGGTTCGCGGCCAGCGCCTCCAGCGCCTTCACCATGCCGGAGTGGTCGAGCTCCGCCCCGCCATTCGCCACGACCGCGGAGAAAAGCTGCTGCGCGGAAGCGGTGCCCGGCAGCGCCACCCCGAGGTCCCGGCCGGCGGCGAGCGCCAGCGCCAGGTCCTTCTGGTGCAGCCGGATGCGGAAGCCGGGCGCGAAGGTGCGCTTGATCATGCGCTCGCCGTGCAGCTCCAGGATGCGCGACGTGGCGAGGCCGCCCATCAGCGCCTGGCGCACCTTGGCCGGGTCGGCGCCGGCCTTGCTGACGAAGACCAGCGCCTCGGCCACGGCCTCGATGGTCAGCGCCACGATGATCTGGTTGGCGACCTTGCAGGTCTGGCCGGCGCCGTTCTCCTCGCCGACCAGGGTGATATTCTTGCCCATGGCGCCGAACAGCGGCATGGCGCGGTCAAAGGCGTGCTGCGGGCCGCCGACCATGATGGTGAGCGTCGCCTGCTTCGCGCCGACCTCCCCGCCGGAGACCGGCGCGTCGAGGTAGTCGCAGCCGAGGGCATTGACCTTCCGTGCGAACGCCCTGGTCGCGGTCGGGCTGATCGAGGACATGTCGATCACCAGCGTGCCGGCGGACAGCCCCTCGGCGACGCCGCCGGACCCGAACAGCGCGGCCTCCACGTCCGGCGTGTCGGGGACCATCAGGATCACCACCTCGGCCCGCTGCGCGACGGCCTTCGCGTCCGCCACCACCGTGAACGCGGCGCGACTCTCCGCCGAGAGGCTCGCGCGCTCGGGGACAAGGATGTCGTGGCCGGCGGATTTGAGATGCCCTGCCATGGGCTTGCCCATGATGCCGAGGCCGATGAAGCCGATCTTCATGTGGGTGTTTCCCCCGTTGGGTGTGGTGGCACTGTCGCGGTGCGCTGGGCAGGGCGCAAGCGGTGGGGAGGATCGATTCGACGAAGGAGGTCGGGATGCGACGAACGCCGTGCTGCGGATTCAGGATCGGACCAGGCGTCGGATGCCGCGCTCCAGAACCTCCGCCTCATGAAGATCTCGTCTGGGCCGGAACCGGTTTCGCACGCGCGGCCATTCCCATCTACGGCGGCGGGACGCGGCTCGTTTTGCCCATCGCTTGACAGACCGGGCATGGGAGAAGGCCGGGGCAGTCTACCTCGTCCAGCGCCTGCGTTCCTCCCGTTTCACCCTGCCCGGATATCGCGCTCCCGGATGATCCGGCCCCACTTCGCCACCTCCGCCGCCAGGTAGGGCGGCCATGCCTCAGGCGGCTCCGCCAGCGTGATCAGCCCCGCCGCATCGATCTTCTCCCGCACCCCCGGCGCCCGCACCGCCGCCCGCGTCGCCGCGTGCAGCCGGCGGATGATCGCCTCCGGCGTCCCCGCCGGCGCCAGGAAGGCGAAGTCCGTCGCGCTCTCGAACCCGGCCACGCCGGCCTGCTCGATGGTCGGCACATCGGGGGCCAGCGGCGTGCGCACCCGCGTCGAGACCGCCAGGGGCCGGATGCGGCGCTCGGCGATGAAGGGCAGGGCGGTGATGGCGTCGATGAAGGTGATGTTCACCTCGCCGGTCAGCAGCGCCCCTGCCGCCGGGCCGCCGCCGCGGTAGGGCACGTGCAGCAGCGCGATGCCGGCCATGGATTGCAGCATCTCGGTCGCCAGGTGGCTGGTGCCGCCGATGCCGGCGCTGCTGAAGGTGAGCTTGCCCGGCTGCGCCTTCGCCAGTGCGATCAGTTCCGCCAGCGTCGCCGCCGGGACGGAGGGGTGCACGCAGAGCATCTGCGGGCTGCGCGCGACGAGGGAGATGCCGGTGAAGGCACGCTCGTTGTCGTAGGGCAGGCCGCCGGCGGTCAGGTGCGGCGCGATGCCGTAGGTGGAGTTCGTGCCGAAGAGCAGCGTGTAGCCATCCGGCCGGGCACGCGCGACGGCACCGTGGCCCAGCGTGCCGGTGGCGCCGGGCCGGTTCTCCACCACGAAGGGCTGGCCGAGATCGGCGCCGATCCGCTGCATCAGGATGCGCGCGAGGCTGTCCGAGGAGCCGCCGGCGGGCCAGGGGTTCACCACGGTGACGCTGCGCGACGGGTAGTCGGCCTGTGCCCGCAGCGCCGGCGCCGCCAAGCCAGCGCCGGCGATGCCAAGCAGGAGGCGGCGGGCAAGCATCGTCATCGGCGGTCTCCCCGGTTCACGCCAAGTCGAGCACCAGATTGCGGTGCGCGTCCACCGTCACCCGCGTGTCGGGGCCGATGACGCAGGTGGATTCCCGCTCCTCCACCAGCGCCGGGCCGTCGAATTCCATGCCGGGGCGCAGCGCGTAGCGGTCATAGACGGGGCAGTCCCGTACGCCATGGCCCTCGAAGGTGACGCTGCGGCGCGCGCGCGGGGCGAGCGGCGCGGCATCGGCCGCATCCTCCGCGCCGAGGCGGATGTCCTGCCCCGGTGCCGTGCAGGCGAGGCGCCAGGTGAGGGCCTCGATCGGCACGTCCTCCACCGTGCGGCCGAAGCGGGTGCGGTAGCTGGCGAAGAAGGCGTCGCGGATCGCCGGCAGGTTCATGGCGGACAGCACGATCCCGGGCAGCGCGACCGGCACCTCGAAGCCCTGGCCCACGTGCCGCATGTCGGCGGTCGGACGCAGCGCGATGGCGGCGGGATCGGCGCCGGCTTCCTCCAGCAACTGCCGGCCTTCCGCCGCCATCCCGGCGAAGAGCGCGTTCACCGCGCCCCAGTCCAGCCGCTCCAGCCGCCCGACGTGGCTGCGCACCATGTCGGTCGCCGGGGGTGCGACGAGGAAGCCGAGCGCGGAGGCGACGCCGGCGCCGAGGGGGACGACGACGCGCCGGATCTTGAGGAGGCGCGCGAGGTTCCAGGCATGCGCCGGCCCGGCGCCGCCGAAGGCGACCAGCGTGTAGCGCCGCGGGTCGCGCCCCTTCTCGGCCAGGTGCATGCGCGTCGCCGCGGCCATGGTCTCGTCGACGATGCGCTGCACGCCGAGCGCGGCGTCCGTCACGCCGAGGCCGAGGTGCGCGGCGATGCCGCTTTCAAAGGCGCGGCGCACGCGGTCCGGATCCAGCGCCATTTCGCCGCCCAGGAAGTAGTCGGGATCGAGGCGGCCGAGCACGAGGTCCGCATCGGTGACACAGGGCTCCGTGCCGCCGCGGCCGTAGCAGACCGGGCCGGGCACCGCGCCGGCGCTGCGCGGCCCCACCTTCATCAGCCCCGAGCCCGGCTCGACGCGGGCGATGGAGCCGCCGCCGGCGCCGATCTCGATCATGTCCACGACCGAGACCTTCAGCGGCAGCCCGCTGCCCTTGACGAAGCGGCGCACGCGCCCCGCCTCGAAGTCGAATTTGTGGTCCGGCGCGCCGTCCTCCACGAGGCACATCTTCGCCGTGGTGCCGCCCATGTCGTAGGAGACCACGCGGTCGAGGCCGGCGAGGCGGGCAAGGAAGGCGGCGGCCATGGCGCCGGCGGCGGGGCCGGATTCCACCAGGCGGATGGGGAATTGCTTGGCCTCCCGCACCGCGGCGATGCCGCCACCGGAGAGCATGACGTACAGACGCCCGTCGAAGCCGATGCGCGCCAGCTCGGTCTCCAGCCTCTCCAGGTAGCGGCGCATGCGTGGCATGACATAGGCGTTGGCGCAGGCGGTGCTGGTGCGCTCGTATTCGCGGATCTCGGGCGCCACCTCGGCCGAGAGCGTCAGCGGCAGGGCGGGATAGAGCGCACGGATGATCTCGCCGGCGCGGCGCTCGTGGCGCGCGTCGCGGTAGGAGTGCAGGAAGGCGACGGCCAGCGCCTCCACGCCCTCGCGCTCCACCAGGTCGCGCGCCTCGCGCGCGACGGCGGCTTCGCCGAGCGGCAGCAGGAGCTCGCCCTCGAAGCTCAGGCGTTCGGGAATCTCCCGCCGCAGGTGACGCGGGACGAGGGTGGGCGGCGGCTCGAGGAAGAGGTCGTAGAGGTCGTAGCGGATCTCGCGCCCGATCTCGAGGCTGTCGCGGAACCCGGCGGTGGCCAGCAGCCCGACCTTCGCGCCGGTGCGCTCGATGATGGTGTTCGTCACCAGCGTCGTGCCGTGGACGATCGAGTGCAGGTCGGCCGGGGTCAGGCCGGCCTCGCGCAGGATGCGTTCGGTGCCCTCGATGATCGCGGCGGCGGGGTCCTCCGGCGTGGTCAGCAGCTTGCCGGTGTGCACCAGGTCGCGGCGGGGATCGTGCAGCACCAGGTCGGTGAAGGTGCCGCCGACATCCACCCCGAGGCGCGCGGTTGCGGCCATGGCTCAGCGGGTCCCGCAATAGGCGGCGCGGTCGGTGACCACGCCGTCGCGCAGGTCGGCATCCAGCAGCGCCGGGTCGCGCGCGGCGGGCGGGCCGTAGCCGCCGCCGCCGGGGTAGCGCATGGTCAGGCGCATCCCCGGCCCGATCATCGTGCGCGACTTCGGGTGCGGGCGCGTGCCGTCGCTCATCGCGATCTCCGCCTTCGCCCCTGGCGCGCCGCCCAGTACCCCTTCGGCCGGGTGGTCGCGGCGGTCCGACAGCAGCGAGAGCCGCAGCGGCCCCGGGGCGCGCACCTCGATCTCCGCTTCCTGGCCGAGGCCGCCGCGGAACCGGCCGGCGCCGCCGCTGTCGGGTCGGAACTGCTTCCGCCAGACCAGCAGCGGCGCCACGCTCTCGAAGGCCTCGATGGAGCCGGCACCGGCATTGGTGGGGAAGGCGGTGGTGGGCAGCCCGTCGCGGTGCGGCGCGGCGCCCATCCCCCCGCTGGCGAAGAGGATCTGGCTGAAGCGGTCGCCGTGGCGATCGAGGCCGGAGAACAGGCAGCGCATGGTCGGCGCGCCGCCGCACTCGGCGATCACCTTCCCGGGGATCACCGGCGCCAGCGCCTTGTAGATGGCGCCCGCCAGCAGATGCCCGGTGAGCTGGCGCGCGGAACAGGCTGCGGGGAAGCGCGGGTTGAGGATCGACCCCTCCGGCGCGCGCACCTCGATGGCGCCGTAGCTGCCCTCATTGCGCGGGGTGAAGGGGTCGAGGGCGCACTTCACCGGATAGACGGCGTAGGCGTGGGTGTAGTTCATCACGCAGTTGATGCCGCGGTCCACCTGCGCGCTGCTGCCGGCGAAGTCGAGCAGCATGCGGTCGCCGCTGACCGTGACGGCGCAGGCGATGCGCGTCACCGCCTCGTCGAAGCCGTCGGCCTCGATCACCGAGGACCAGGTGCCGTCGGGCAGGGCGGCGATGGCCTGGCGCATGGCGCGGTCGGCGCGGGCATGCAGCGCGCGGCCGAGCGCCTGGAGGTCATCGAGGCCGGCATCAGCCAGGAACTCCTGCACCCGCGCCGCACAGACCTCGTCCGCGGTGATCTGGGCTTCCAGGTCGCCCATCACCTGGTCGGGCAGGCGGACATTGGCGAGGAAGAACTCCAGCAGCGCCTGCTGGCGCACGCCCTCGCGCTGGATGCGGGTGGGCGGGATGCGGATGCCTTCCTCGAACAGCTCGCGGCAATCGGCCGACCACAGCGCGCCGCCGACATCGGGGCTGTGCGCGATGGAGCCGGCGAAGCCGACCAGCCGGTCCTGGAAGAAGATCGGCGTGACGGCGGTGATGTCGGGCAGGTGGCCGGTGGCCAGCCAGGGGTCGTTGGTGATGACGCAGTCGCCGGGGCGCCAGCTCTCGGCCGGGAAGCGCGCCAGGAAATGCTTCGTGGTCTTCGGCAGGATGCAGGAGAAGCTGGCGATGCCCCCCGTGTTCTCGCTGATGGAATCGCCGTTGGCATCCATCAGCACGGTGGCGAAGTCGTTCGACTCGCGGACGATGGTGGAGAAGGCGGTGCGCAGCAGGGCGGCGGCGGCCTCGTCGGCGATGGAGATCAGGCGCGACCAGAGGATCTCCAGGGTGATCGCGTCGAAGCCTTCGTCGGTACTGTCCGCCATGCGTCGATCCCCGTGCCCTGGGGAACGCTAGGATGCGGGCCGGGGAGGGGCAAGGCGGGGCGTTGACAGCGCGCCGTGGCGCATGGTGGCGTGACCGCGACGCGGAGGATGCCCATGACCGGTTCCCTGACCCAGGCCGAGGCCGCCGCCTACCACGCGCGCGGCTACCACTTCCCGCTGCGCGCCTTCCCGGCCGAGACGGCCGCGGGCTTCCTCGCCCGGCTGCGCGCGACGGAGGCGCGGCTCGGCGGGCCGCTCGCCGGGCGGATGAACCAGAAGCCGCATTTGATCCTGCCCTGGGTGCACGAGATCGTCACCCACCCGGCGGTGCTGGACGCGGTGGAGAGCGTGATCGGTCCCGACATCCTCTGCTGGGGCAGCCAGTTCTTCATGAAGGGCGCGGGCGATCCGGCCTTCGTCTCCTGGCACCAGGACGGCACCTATTGGGGGCTGTCGAGCCCGGAGGTCGTCACGGCCTGGATCGCGCTGACGCCGAGCGTGCCTGAATCGGGCTGCATGCGCGTGGTGCCTGGCACGCACCGCGCGCAGGTGCCGCACACCGACACCTTCGCGGAGGCCAACCTGCTCTCGCGCGGGCAGGAGGTGGCGGTCGAGGTGGATGAGCGCGACGCCGTGGACATCGTGCTGCAGCCGGGCGAGATGAGCCTGCACCACGTGCTGATCGTGCACGGCTCGGAGCCGAACCGCGCCGCCTGGCCGCGCATCGGGCTGGCGGTGCGCTACGTGCCCACCCATGTCCGGCAGCTTGGCGGCGAGAAGGATGGCGCGCTGCCCGTGCGCGGCACGGATCGCTTCGGCCATTTCGAACCGGAGCAGCCGCCCGAGGGCGAGCTGCACCCGGATGCGCTGGCGCGGCACAAGGCGACGCTCGACCGGCAGCTTGCGATCCTCTACCGGGGTGCGGCCGATGCAGGGAAGCTCGGTGCGACGGTCGCCCGGATGTGAGTCCCTCCCCCGCTGGCGGGGGAGGGTCAGGGTGGGGGTGGTTCGTGCGAGCTTGAGGGTGGGCGTGCAGCCGCCCCCCCTCGCAAACCCTCCCCCCGCAAGCGGGAGGAGGGCTTCCAGAACGCTGCGCCTGCCGCTTGACGCCTCACCCCCTGGTGCCACGATCCGGCTTCGGGAGGGCCACGCCCATGCTCCAGATCATCCCCAGCGGTGCCGTGCTCGGCGCCACGGTGGGGGGCCTCGACCTGCGCGAGCCGCTGTCGGACGCCGATTTCGCCACGGTGCTGCGCGCGCTCGGCACGCATGGCGTGCTGCGCATCCCGGGCCAGTCGATCGACGCCCACCTGCTGCGCGACTTCTCCCGCCGCTTCGGCTCCATCCAGGGCAGCGTCACCGGCAAGTTCCACCACCGGGAGGTGCCGGAGGTCGGCATTCTCTCGAACGTGGTGGAGAATGGCGAGCCGGTCGGCATCGCCGATGCCGGGCAGGACTGGCACACGGACATGTCCTACACGGCGACCAAGGGCTTCGTGAACGTGCTCTACGCCGTGAAGGTGCCGATGCGCGACGGCAGGCCGCTCGGCGACACGCTCTTCGCCAATACCGTCGCCGCGCATCGTGACCTGCCGGCCGAGGTGAAGGCGCGGCTCGCGGGCATGACGGCGCGGCACGACTTCAACAAGTTCTGGGAGAAGATGCGCATCCGTCCCGCCAGCGCCCGCGCGCCGCTCACCCCGGAGCAGCGCGCCAAGCGCCCGCCCGCCTACCATCCGGTGTTCATGACCCACCCGATCAGCGGCGAGACGGTGCTCTACTGCAACCCGGGCTACGCCGAGCGCATCATGGAGCTGCCGGAGGAGGAGAGCGATCGCATGCTGTCCTACCTCTTCGCGCACCAGCTGCAGGAAAGGTACCTTTGGGCGCATCGCTGGACCGTGGGCGACGTGCTGATCTGGGACCACATCGGCACGCTGCACAACGCCATCCCGGACTACGGCCCGGGCGAGGAACGCCTGATGCTGCGCTGCCAGGTCATGGCGGAGACGATCTTCGACGCAGGCTTCCAGCGCCAGTGGCTGCGGGCGGCCTGACCCCATGCGCATCGCCAGCTTCGCGCGTGACGGCCGCGCCTGCTTCGGCCTGGTCACCGGCGCCGACGGCATCATCGACCTCGGCCGGCGCGTGCCGCATGCCGACATCTCCGCCGTGCTGCGCGCCGGCGCCCTGACCGCGCTCGCACGCTTCGCCGGGGAGGCGCCCGACCATCGCCTGGGCGAGGTCACCCTGCTGCCCGCGGTGCCGGACCCGCGGCGCAAGGTGCTCTGCGTCGGGCTGAACTACCGCGCGCATGTCGCCGAGAGCGCGGGGCGGGAGGTGCCGGAGAATCCACGCATCTTCGCCCGCCTCAATGACACCGTCATCGGCCATGGCGCGCCGATGTGGCGGCCGCGCAACTCGGCGCAGTTCGACTACGAGGGCGAGCTGGCGGTGGTCATCGGCAGGCCCGGCCGGCACATCCCGGCCGCCCGCGCGCTCGACCACGTCGCCGCCTACACCATCTTCAACGACGGCTCGGTGCGCGACTTTCAGAAGCACTCGGTCACCGCGGGCAAGAACTTCCCCTGCACCGGGCCGCTCGGCCCCTGGCTGGTCACGGCGGACGAGATCCGCGACCCCGGCGCGCTGACGCTCACCACCCGGGTGAACGGGGAGCAGCGCCAGCACACCTCGACCGGCGACATGATCCTGGGCGTGCGGGCGCTGATCGAGTACATCTCCGCCTTCACCCCGCTCGCGCCGGGCGACGTCATCGCCACCGGCACGCCGGAGGGCGTGGCCCATGCGCGCAAGCCGCCGCCCTGGCTGGTGCCCGGTGACGTGGTGGAGATCGAGATCAGCGGCATCGGCACTCTGCGCAACCCGGTCATCGCCGAGCCGGACCTGCCCGCATGACGCGCCTTCGCCTTGCCGCGACCGCGGCGCTGCTGCTCGCCGCGCCGGCGCTTGCCGTGCCCGTGACGGCGCAGCAGATCACCATGGGCGTCGGCAGCCCGGTGACCTCGCTCGATCCGCATTTCCACAATTTCGGGCCGAACAACGCCGTGGCGTCGATGCTGTTCGGCACGCTGCTGGAGCAGGACCTGGACGCACGGCTGGTCCCGGGGCTGGCCGAATCCTGGCGCCCGAGCCCGGACGGCGACGGCTGGGAGTTCACGCTGCGCCCCGGCGTGCGCTTCCACGACGGCGCGCCGCTGACATCGCTGGACATCGCCTTCACCCTGGCGCGCGTGCCGAACGTGGCGAACAGCCCGGGCAGCTTCGGCGTCTATTCGCGCCAGGTGAAGACGGTGGAGGTGATCGACGACCGCCGCTTCCGCCTGCGTACCGGCGCCACCTCGCCGGTGCTGCCGGTGGACATCGCGCAGGTGCCGATCCTGCACCACGCGACGCATGCCGACGCCACGACCGAGCGCTTCAACGCCGGAGCGCTTGCCGTCGGCACCGGGCCCTGGCGCTTCGTGTCCTGGCGCAGCGGCGACCGGCTGGAGGTGGTGCGCAACGACGACTACTGGGGCCCGAGGCCGCACTGGCAGCGCGCCACCTACCGCATCATGACCAACGACGCGACGCGGGTTGCGGCGCTGCTCGCCGGCGACGTGGACTTCATCTCCGAGGTGCCCACCGGCGACATCGCCCGCCTGCGCCGCGACCCGCGCTTCGTGCTGAGCGAAAAGGGCAGCCTGCGCCACGTGTACATCGCCTTCGACCACATGCGCGACGGCCCGACGCCCTTCGCCACCGACAATGACGGCAAGCCACTGCCGCGCAACCCGATGCGCGACGTGCGGGTGCGACGCGCGCTCTCCCTCGCCATGGACCGCCGCGCCATCACCGAGCGCGTGATGGAAGGCGTCGCCATCCCGACCAACCAGTTCATGCCGCCCGGCGCCTATGGCTACGACCCGGGCATCGAGGTGCCCGCCGCGGACGCCGCCGCGGCGCGCCGGCTGCTGGCCGAGGCCGGCTACCCGGACGGCTTCCGCCTCACGCTGCACGGCTCGAACGACCGCTACGTGAACGATGCACGCATCGTGCAGGCGGTGGCGCAGATGTGGACGCGGGCCGGCGTGCGCACCTCGGTGGATGTCGCGCCCTATTCGGCGTTCATCTCGAAGGCGAGCCGGCAGGAATTCACCGCCTTCTTCGTCTCCTGGGGCAGCGCCTCCGGCGAACCCTCGGCGGGGCTGCGGGCGACGATGGGCAGCTTCGATCCGCCGCGCGGCCTCGGCGCAGTGAACCGCAGCCGCTATTCCAACCCCGAATTCGACCGGATGATGCTGGCCGCCATGCAGATCCTCGATCCGGCGGAGCGGGAGCGCGCGCTGCAGGCGGCGACGCGGCTGGCCATCGCCGAGGACGCGGCGATCCTGCCCATCCATTTCCAGGTGAATGTCTGGGCCATGCGCCGCGGGCTGCGCCATGTCGGCCGTGCCGACGAGCGCAGCCGGCCGCAGGATGTCGGCCCGGCGGAATAGGAACCAAGCATGCCGTCACGCCGCCGCCTGATCCTCGCCACGCTCGCTGCGCCCGGCCTCGCGCGGGCGCAATCCCCGGCAGCGCAATCCCCGGCAGCGCAGTCGCCGGCCTGGCCGACGCGCCCCGTGCGCATCGTCGTGCCCTTCCCGCCGGGCGGCTCGAACGACGTCTTCGCCCGCCCGCTGGCCGAGCGCCTGCAGGCGCGCACCGGCCAGGGCTTCGTCATCGAGAACCGTGCGGGCGCGGCGGGTGCCATCGGCGCGGGCCAGGTGGCGCAGGCGCCGCCCGACGGCACCACGCTGATGCTGGCCTCGGTCTCGGTGCCAACCGCCTCCATCATCCAGCGCACGCCCTGGGACGCGGAGCGCGACTTCGACGCCATCACCACCGTGGCCCGCGCGCCCTTCTTCATCATGGTCAATCCCACGGTGCCCGCACGCGACGTGCGCGAGCTGGTGGCCCTGGCGAAGCGCCAGCCCGGCGCGCTGAATTATGGCACCTCCGGCGCCGGGGGAATCAACCACTTCATCTCGGTCAGCTTCAGCCAGGCCGCCGGCATCGAGATGAGCCACGTGCCCTATCGCGGCACCGCGCCCGCCGTCACCGACCTGGTCGCCGGGCACATCCAGGTGATGCTGACCACCGTCGCCTCCGCCTCGGCCGCCATCCGCGAGGGCCGGGTGCGGCTGCTGGCGGCGACCGCGGAGGGCGCGCCGCCGGCCGAGGGGATCCCCGAGGTGCCCAGCGTGCGTGCCCAGGGCATCCCCTGGGAGTTCGACATCTGGTGGGGGCTGTTCGCGCCGCGCGGCCTGCCGCCCGATATGCGCGCCGCCATCCACGCCGCCGCCACCGCGGCGCTGGCCGATCCAGCGCTCGCCCGCATCTACGCCCACGAGGGCGCGAAGCCCGCCTCGGTGGGGCCGGAGGATTTCCCCCGCATCCTGCGCGAGGACATGGTCCGCTTCCGCGCGATCGCCCAGGCCGCCAACATCCGCCCCGAATGAGCACGCCGCACCGCAAATCCTTCGACCCCGCCGCCACCGGCGCGCTCCAGGGCGTGCGCGTGGTCGATCTCTCCCGCCTCGTCGCCGGCAACATGCTGACCAAGGTGCTGGCCGACCACGGCGCGGAGGTCCTCAAGATCGAGCCGCCGGAGGGCGACACGCTGCGCCACTGGCGCATCAAGGGCATCTCCACCACCTGGAAGACGCTGAGCCGCAACAAGCTCAGCCTCTGCCTGCAGCTGCGCAATCCGGAAGCCGTCGCGGTGGTGCGCCGCCTGGCGGCCGACGCGGCGATGCTGGTCGAGAGCTTCCGCCCCGGCGTGCTGGAGGCGATGGGCCTGGCGCCGGCCGGGCTGCTGGCGCTGAACCCGCGCCTGGTGATCGTCCGCGTCAGCGGCTGGGGGCAGGACGGGCCCTACAGCCACAAGCCCGGCTTCGGCACGCTGGTGGAGGGCTATTCCGGCTTCGCCGCGGTGAACGGCTTCGCCGACCGGGAGCCGGTGCTGCCGCCGATGTACATGGCGGACGGCTATGCCGGCCTCTATGGCGCGGCCACGGCGATGATCGCGCTGCGCCACGCCGAAGCCACCGGACAGGGGCAGGTGATCGACGTATCGCTGTTCGAGCCGATCCACGCGATGATGGAGCCGCAGCACGCCAACTGGAAGCTGACGCGCACGCTGAAGCCGCGCACCGGCAGCCGCAGCACCAACGCCGTGCCGCGCAACGCCTACCGGACCAAGGATGGCGGCTGGGTCTGCCTGTCGGCGAGCACCCAGGGCATGACGGAGCGGCTGCTGCGCTCGATCGGGCGGGAGGAGCTGATCACGGATCCGAAATTCCGCACCAATGCCGACCGCGTGCGCAACGGGGTGGAGCTGGACGGCATCGTCGCCGACCACATCGCCGGGCTGACCCTGGCCGAGACGCTGGCGAAATTCGACGCCGCCGGCGTGACCATCGGCCCGATCATGGACGCCGAGATGCTGGAGACCGACCGCTACGTCGCGGAGCGCGAGGCGGTGATCGAGGTCCCCGACGACGAGATGCCGGGGGGCTGGCTGCCGATGCACGGTGCGGTGCCGCGGCTCTCGGCCACGCCCGGCATCCTGGCGCGCCCCGCGCCCAGGCTCGGCGAGCACAATGCCGCCATCCTCGGGCCGCTGCTGGGCGAGGCCGAGCTGGCGCGCCTGCGCGCCGCCGGTGTCGTGCGCGACGATGGGTAGAACGGCCCTGTCCTCGTTCGGGAGACGTGGATAGGGGGTCGCCCCTGCCGCCACTGGCCCCTCGCCGGCGGAAATGGGAACCCCGAGCCGTCCGCCCGCGTCTCCGTACAGCACCAGGAGGTCTTCGATGCGCCTTGGCGATCAGCGCGAAAGCCGCAACATCGAGGACCGGCGCGGCACGGGCGGCGGCTTCGGCGGCGGCCTGCCGATCCGCATCGCCGGCGGCGGCGGCCTTGGCGGCATCATCCTCGTCGTGCTGGCGCTGCTGTTCGGTGTCGATCCCACGGCGCTGTTCTCCGGCGGCCCGCAGGAACGGCCGGGCGCCCCAACCGCGCAATACGCACCGCCAGCCGAAGGCGGGGACGAGTTGCGCCGCTTCGTCGCCCAGGTGCTGGCGACCACCGAGGATGTCTGGTCCGGCATCTTCCAGGCCGCGGGCCGGACTTATGAACCGCCGCGCCTGGTGCTGTTCACCGGCCAGGTGCAGTCCGCCTGCGGCATCGCCGGCGCGGCGGCCGGGCCCTTCTACTGCCCCGGCGACCGCAAGGTGTATCTCGACCTCGCCTTCTTCCGCGACATGGAACGCCGGCTCGGTGCGCCCGGCGACTTCGCCCAGGCCTATGTCATCGCGCATGAGGTGGGGCATCACGTCCAGCACGCGCTCGGCATCATCGGGCGCGTCGACCAGCTGCGCCGCGGCATGACCGAGGCCGAAGGCAATGCCCTGCAGGTGCGAGTCGAGCTTCAGGCGGATTGTTTTGCCGGCGTCTGGGCCAACCGCGCCGATGCCGCCCGCGGCATTCTCGAGCGCGGCGACATCGAGGAGGGGCTGAACGCCGCCGCCGCGGTCGGGGACGACCGCCTGCAGCGCCGCGCCCAGGGCGTCGTGGTGCCGGAGAGCTTCACCCATGGCAGCTCCGCGCAGCGCGTGCGCTGGTTCCGCCGCGGCCTGGAGAGCGGCGACCTGCGGCAATGCGACAGCTTCACGCCAGGCTCGCCCTGATCCGTGTCGCAACAGGTGGCCCGGCCAGGAGCCCTGACCCGGCTCTGAGCGTTCGTGACGGAACGCACACGCGGCCCGCCCGTTAGGAGACACAGGGCGGTTGTCCGCCGCACGCTCAGACACGGGAACAACACGATGCGCACGACGATTCTTCGCCTGGCGCTGCTGGGGACCGTCGCGTCCCTGCCGGCGCTCGCCCAGATCTCCCCCGCTACCCCGGACCGTGGGCGCGCGCCCGCGGCCACCGAGGGCAGCACCCGGCCCGGCAGCCCCTCGGTGACGCCGCCCGCCGCCAATGCCGGCATGGGCAACGAAACCCGCACCGACAGCGTCCGCCCGAACAGCCCGAACCAGGGCACCATGGCCGGACAGGGTGTCGGCCAGGGCACGACGACCCAGGGTACGGCCACGCCGGGCACGACCATGCCGGCCCAGACCGGACGCATGGACGCGACGGGCACCGATGCGGCCCGTACTGGCGCGACCTCCCCCAACCCGCGCACCACCGAAGGCGGCCAGAACGCCGTGCAGATCGACCAGGGCACCCGCATCGGGGCGCTGGAGCACGGCGCCAACAGCTTTACCGAGGGCCAGGCCCGCAGCCGCATCGAGGCCGCCGGCTTCACCAACCTCAATGACCTGCGCAAGGACGACAACGGCATCTGGCGCGGTCGCGCCATGCGCGGTGGCCAGCAGGTCGAGGTCGGCCTCGACTACCGCGGCAACGTCGCGCCGCTGACGCGCTGATCCGCCGCACGCCGAACGGCACCCACGCCACGCAACGACGCCACAGGGAGATACCCATGGCCACGCGCACCATCGCCCGGATGTTCGACAGCTACGCGGACGCCTCCGCCGCCGTCCGCGATCTCGAATCCGCCGGCTTCTCGCACGATGACATCAGCCTCGTCGGCAACCGCACCGAGACCGGCGGAGAGGCACGCACGGACGACGCCTCGGATGCCGGCAGCGCCGCGGGCACCGGCGCGACCATCGGCACGCTGATCGGCGGCGGCGCCGGGCTGCTCGCCGGCATCGGCTCGCTCGCCATCCCGGGCATCGGCCCGATCGTTGCGGCCGGCTGGCTGGTGGCGGCGCTGACCGGTGCCGGCGTCGGCGCCGCGGCCGGCGGCCTGCTGGGCGGCCTGACCGGTGCCGGGGTCAGCGAGGACGAGGCGCATGTCTATGCCGAGGGCGTGCGCCGCGGCGGCACGCTGGTGACCGTGCGCGCGGATGAGACGCGTGCCACCGAGGTGGAGCAGATCATGCTGCGCCACAACCCCGTGGATGTCGGCACGCGCGGCGAGGAATACCGCGCCGCCGGCTGGACCCGCTACGACGAGAGCGGCGCGAGCACCACAGGGTCCGGCATGGGCAGCACCATGACGGCAGCGGGCACAGGCATCGGTGCTGCCGGCCTGGCCACCGGGATGGGCACGGGCGGCGTCGGCGGCCCCGGCTATCGCGGCGATCCGGACGGCACGCCGGGCAATCCGCCGGGCACCATGCTGTCGCGCGGCGCCGACGATGCGCTCGGCACCAACATGAGCGGCGCGCGCCCGGAGCACGAGCGCGGCAGCATGTCGGGGCGTGACGGCACGCCCGGCAACCCGCCGGGCACCATGGTCTCGCGTGGCGTGGATGACGTGCTCGGCACCAATACCAGCGGCGCACGGCCGGAGAATGAGTGGCGGCACAGCGGCGTCGGCCATGGCGGCCTGGCGAGTGACACGCGGCCCGGCACGCCCGAGCATCCGCCCAGCGGTGCCACCGCGACGTCTTCGCAGGTTGGCAGCCCCGGCGGGTCCCATCCGACGGACCCGACCTGGAACGGCGTCCCGGCCGGCGGACCCGGCGGCGAGCCGGACGAGGCCGGCGGCACCACGCAGCAGCCCGACGGCACGCCGGGCAACCCGCCGGGCACCAAGCTCTCCCGCGGCGTGGACGAAGTGGCGGGCACCAACATCAGCGGCGCGCATCCCGAGAACGAGACGCGCGGCACACGGACGCCGAAATCCCCGACGACGCGGCGCTGACCGCGCGAGGCGAGGACCGCCGCGACTGGCTCGGATCGGGGGCCGGCAGGGGAGACCCTGCCGGCCCTCGCCGCATCCGGGCGCCGGGTCTGCATGGTCCGGCAGGGCGGTGGCGCGGTCGTCAGTCTCGCTTCGTCGCATTCGAATGCGACGAAGCGCGACCGGCTTGCTGTTTTCGGCATTTTCCGGATCGCCAGGTGCGTCCGCCTGGCCTTGGAAATGCGTTACGTCCGGCGCGTGAGCAACCTGCGGGCGCGGGCGACAACGGGGCCGTCGATCATCTGCCCCTCGAAGGTGACGGCGCCGATGCCCTGCGCCAGCGCAGCCTCGAAGGCTGCGACCATCCGCCCGGCCCGGGCGACCTCCTCCGGCCGGGCGCCGTATTCCTCGTTGAGGATCGGGACGTGCACGGGGTGGATGGCGGAGGCGCAGGCGAAGCCGATCGCCTTCGAACGCCGCAGCATCTGCCGGTAGCCATCCAGGTCGCCGAGCCCCGCCACCGTGCCGATGAAGCCGAGCGGCAGGATGCCGGCCGCGCGCGCCGCCAGCACGCACATCCGCTTCGGCAGGTCGAGCGCATCCGGCGTCGCCTCCGCGCCGAGGTCGGTGGCAAGGTCCTCGCCGCCGACGCCGATCGCCACCAGCCGCGGCGAGGCGCGGGCGATGGCCTCCATCTGCGGCAGGCTGTCCGCCGTTTCGACCAGGCCGATGGCGCGGGTGCGTCCCGGCGGCGCACCGCAGGCGGCCTCGGCCTCCGTCATGTGCTCGGCCAGCAGGCGGACATGGTCCGGGCCCATCAGCTTGGTCAGCACCAGCACGTCGGCGCCGGCGGCGATGGCGGCGTCGATATCGGCGACCGCCATGCGCAGCGGGCGGTTCACCCGCACGCAGACGTCGGCGCCGCGACCATCAGCACCGGGCTGGCGCACCATGGGCACCGCCGCGGCGAGGGCGGCGCGCGCCTTGTCCTTCTCGGTCGGCGCCACCGCGTCCTCGAGGTCGAGGATGATCGCGTCGGCACCGCGGGTATGCGCGCGCTCGACGAAGCGCGGCTGCGTGGCGGGGACGTAGAGAAGGGAGCGCCAGGCGGGGAGATCGATCATGGGTCGCGTGCCGTGCGTGGAAAGAGCCCTCCCCCGCTCGCGGGGGAGGGTTTGGGTGGGGGTGGATCGGAAGCAGTGGCACCGCGAGCCCCCACCCCCGTCGGACGTACACGTCCAACCCCCGCCCGCGGGGGAGGAGGATGCGCTACGCCACCCCAAAGTCGATCAGCTGCCGCACCGCTTGGCCACCCTTCATGCGCTTGAAGCCCTCATTGATCTCCTCGAGCTTCATCTTGTCCGAGATCAGGTGGTCCAGCTTCAGCCTGCCCTGCTGCCAGAGCTGCAGCAGCCGCGGCATGTCGGTGCGGAAGTGGTTGGATCCCATGGAGCTGCCCTGGATCTTGCGCTCGCGCAGGAAGTCGAAGCCGTGCAGCTCGATCTTGATGCCGAAGGGCACCATGCCGACGATGGTGGCCGTCCCGCCCGGGCGCAGCATGGCGAAGGACTGCTCCGCCGTGCTCTTCAGGCCCAGGCATTCGAAGCTGTACTCCACGCCGCCGCCGGTGAGGTCCTTCACCTGCTGTACCGGGTCGTCGTTGCCGACGAGGATGGTGTCGGTCGCCCCCATCTGCCGCGCCAGCTCCAGCTTCGAGGGCTGCGTGTCCAGCGCGATGATGCGCGAGGCCCCGCCGATCGCCGCCCCGTTCACCGCCGAGAGCCCGACGCCGCCGCAGCCGATCACCGCCACCGTGCTGCCCGCCGGGATGCGCGCCGTGTTCACCACCGCGCCGACCCCCGTCATCACGCCGCAGCCGACGATGGTGGCGCGATCCAGAGGGATCTCGGGGTCGATCTTCACCAGGGCGTTCTCGTGCACCAGCAGGTTCTCGGCGAAGGCGGAGAGGTTGAGGAACTGGTTGATCGGCCCCTCCCGCTCCCAGGAAAGCCGCCGCGACTGGCCCGGCAGCATCTTCACCTCGGTGTTGTCGCAGAGCACCGTGCGGCCGGAGGTGCAGTAGGAACAGGACCCGCAGAACACCGAGAGGCAGCCGATGACGTGGTCGCCCGGCTTCAGGTAGGTGACGTCGCTGCCGACCTGCTCAACCACGCCGGCGACCTCGTGGCCCAGCACGGCGGGCAGCGGGTGGGGGTAGAGGCCCTCGATGAAGTGCAGGTCGGAATGGCAGAGCCCGGCATAGGCGGTGCGCACCAGCACCTCCCGCGCCTTGGGCTTGGCGAGGCTCACCTCCTCGATGGTCATGGGCTGGTTCACGGCGTGCAGGACGGCGGCTTTCATCGGGCGTCTCCTCGGGAGGCGTTGATCTTGGCGCAAGGCTAGACCGGCACCCCCGGCCTGCACCATCCCCCGCACCATCCCCATCTGGCTTGCGCACCGGGGCGCGCGCGGTTGAGATGTTCCCCCACTCTGCCGAGGCCAGGTCATGCCGCTCCGCCGCCGCGCCGCGCTTGGGCTGCCGACCCTGCTCGCCGGCGCCGGCGGGCGGGCGCAGCCGGGCTGGACGCCCGACCGTCCGATCCGCCTGATCGCGCCCTTCCCGCCGGGGGGCACGGTGGATGTCGTCGGCCGCATCCTGGCACCGCGCCTGGCCGAGCGCCTGGGCCAGGCTGTCGTCGTCGAGAACCGCGCCGGCGCGGGCGGCAGCGTCGGCGGGGCGGAGGTGGCGCGCGCCCGGCCGGACGGGCTGACGCTGATGCTCGGCTCGAACGGCCCGGTCGCCGTCAACCCGCTGCTGCAGGCCCATATCGCGTACGACCCGCTGCGCGACCTGGCGCCCATCGGGACGATCCTGCGCGTGCCCGTGGTGCTGGTGGCGGGGCCGGCGGTGCCGGTGCGCACCCTGCCGGAGTTCCTTGCCTGGCTGCGCGCCCGGCCGGCGGGCAGCGTCGGCGCCGGCAGCCCCGGCATCGGCAGCTCCAACCACCTGGCCATCGAGCTGTTCAACGCCGCCGCCGGCGTGGCGCTGACCCACATCCCCTATCGCGGCAGCGGCCCGGCGATCGCCGACCTCATCGGCGGCACGCTGCCGGTCATGTTCGACCAGATCGCCACCGCCCTGCCGCTGCATCGTGATGGCCGCGCGCGCATCCTGGCAGTGGCGGACGCGGCACGCTCGCCCTTCGTGCCGGACGTCCCGACCCTGGCCGAGGCCGGCATCCGCGACGCCGAGATGGGAACCTTCAACGGCCTGCTCGCGCCCGCCGGCCTGCCGCCGGAGGTGCTGGCGGCGCTGGCCCGCGCGCTGGCCGCGGTGCTGGCGGAGCCCGCGACGCGCGAGCGGCTCGCCGCGCTGGGCGCCGAGGTCGCCACGACGGAGCAGGCGACGCCGCAGGGCTTCGCGGCGGTGATCGCGGCGGAAGTGGCGCGCTCGCGCCGCGCCATCGCGTTGGCGGGGCTGAAGCCGGAATAGTGGGCGGCTGGACCGCCCGGGCGGCGCTGGTAAAACCGGGGACGAGCAACCAACGCCCTGGGGAAGTCCGAGCATGTCCGCCGACCAATTCGACGTCATCGTGGTGGGTGGCGGAAACGCGGCCTTCTGCGCCGCCCTCTCGGCGCAGGAGCAGGGCGCGCGGGTGGTGGTGCTGGAACGCGCGCCGGAGGAGGAGGCCGGCGGCAACACCCGCTTCACCGCCGGCAACATCCGCTTCGCCTATCGCGGCGTCGAGGACCTGCGGGAGATCATGCCGGACCTGACGGAGGCTGAGATCGCCATCACCGATTTCGGCACCTATACCGAGGACCAGTTCTTCGACGACATGTTCAGGGTCACGCGCAACCGCACCGACCCGAACCTCTGCGAGATCCTGGTGCGCCGCAGCTTCGAGACCATGAAGTGGCTGCGCGGCAAGGGCGTGCGATTCGTGCCGATCTGGGGCCAGCAGGCCTTCAAGATCGACGGCCGCTTCAGGTTCTGGGGCGGGCTGACCGTCGCCGCCTGGGGCGGCGGCCCCGGGCTGGTGCAGGCGGAGACGGACGCCGCGAAGAAGCGCGGCATCGAGATCCGCTACGCCACGCGCGCGCAGAAGATCCTCACCGACGGCTTCCGGGTCGAGGGCGTGCGGGTGAAGTCGCCCGGGCGCATCTACGACATCAAGGCGCCCTGCGTGATCCTCGCCGCCGGCGGCTTCCAGGGCGATGCGGAGATGCGCACGCGCTACCTCGGCCCCGGCTGGGAGCTGGCGAAGGTGCGCGGCACCCGCTTCAATACCGGCGACGGCATCAAGATGGCGCTGGAGATCGGCGCCTCCCCCTTCGGCAACTACAGCGGCTGCCACGCCGTGCAGTGGGACTTCAACGCCCCGGAGTACGGCGACCTCGCCGTGGGCGACGCCTTCCAGAAGCACTCCTACCCCTGGGGCGTGCTGATCAACGCCGATGGCCGCCGCTTCCTCGATGAGGGTGCCGATTTCCGCAACTATACCTACGCCAAGTACGGCCGCGTGGTGCTGGAGCAGCCCGGCAATTTCGCCTGGCAGGTGTTCGACCGGAAGGTCGAGAAGCAGCTCCGCGACGAGTACCGCATCAAGCAGGTGACGAAGGTGAAGGCGGACACGCTGGAGGAACTGGCCGGGAAGCTGGAGGGCGTGGACGGCAAGACCTTCCTCGAGGAGATCCGCGCCTACAACGCCGCCGTCCGCCGGGACATCCCCTTCAACCCGAACGTCAAGGACGGGCGCCGTACCGAAGGTCTCGCGGTCGACAAGACGAACTGGGCCAACACCATCGAGGACGGGCCGTTCGAGGCCTACCAGGTCGGTTGCGGCATCACCTTCACCTTCGGCGGCCTGCGCATCGACACCGAGGCGCGGGTGCTGGACGCCGACGGCCAGGCGATCCCCGGTCTCTATGCCTGCGGCGAGCTGGCGGGCGGGATCTTCTACTTCAACTATCCGGGCGGGTCGGGGCTGATCAACGGCGCGGTGTTCGGCAGGCTGGCCGGGGCGACGGCGGTGGCGGACTTGAACAGCAACACCCGTGGGCTGGCGGTGGCGTGACCCCCCTCTCGCTCCCCCGCCCGCTGATCCCTACTCCGGCTTGATGTTCGCCGCCTTCACCACCGGCGCCCAGCGGGCATATTCGGCCCGCACGAAGGCATCGGTGTCGGCCGGCGCCGACCAGATCGGCTCGCTGCCGCCATCCACCAGGCGCGTCCTGAGCGCCGGCTGCGCCAGGATCTCCCTGACCGCCGCCGAGACCCGCTCCAGCACCGCGGGTGGCGTGCCGCGCGGCGCGAACAGCCCGGTCCAGGACCGCACCGCGTAGTCCAGCACGCCGCCCTCCTGCACCGTCGGCACCTCGGGCCGGCTGGCGACGCGGGTGTCCGTGCCCACCGCCAGCAGCTTCAGCCGCCCGGCCTGGGATGGGCCCCACACCGTCGGCAGGTTGAGAAACGCCACCGGCACCGTTCCCGCGATCAGGTCGGCGATCGCCTGCCCGCCGCCGCGATAGGGCACATGCGTCATCTCCAGCCCCGCGCGCAGCCGGAACAGCTCGCCGGCGAAGTGGTTGGAGGAGCCGACACCGGAGGAGGCGAAGGGCACGCCGCCCGGTGTCCCCCGGATCTTCGCCACCAGTTCGGGGATGGTGCCGACGCCGAGCGCATTGGTCGCGGCCACCACGTTCGGCACGTCCACCAGCATGGCAACGCCGGCCAGCGCCTCCGGCACCTGGTAGCCGAGATCGGGCGAGATCAGCGGGTGGAACACGTGATTGGAGGCCGAGGAGACCAGCATGGTCAGCCCGTCCGGCCGGGCGCGCACCACCATGCCCATGCCGAGGCTGCCGCCGCCACCGGGCCGGTTCTCCACCACGAAGGGCTGGCCGAAGCGCGCCTCCAGCCCCGGCGCCAGCATGCGGGCAACCACGTCGTTGGAACCACCCGGCGCCCAGGGCACGATCAGCGTCACCGCCCGCCCGGGCCAGGCCGCATCCTGCGCGCGCACCGTGGCGGCGAACCCGGTCAGCAGCAGCGGCGCCGCCAGCGTGGCACGGCGGGTGATCGGTGCGGCGGCGGGGCGATGGTGGCGCGGTGGCATGGTGGGCTTCTCCGGCAGGCGTGGGCGGGCTCCGGTGCCGCTCCCCGCCGCCGGAATGTGGCAGGCACGGTGCCCATACAAGGGGCTGCGTGCCGGCAGGTCGTGCTGCCCGGATCGATGTGCGCACCGTGCCGGCGGGGCAGGGGCGCTTGACTCGCGCCCGGCGCGAGGGGAGAGGTCGCGGCTGAGGCCAGATCCGATGCCCCCGCATCCGCCGCGGGGTCCTTGCCGGGGAGTGCTGCATGCGCGCGGGTGATACGGCGGAACGGCCCGAGGCGCCGCTTGCCGCAGGCAATTTCACCGTGCTGCCGCTCGACATTCCAGGCCCGAAGCTGATCGCGGCGCGGCGCTTCGGCGACCATCGCGGCTTCTTCCTGGAAACCTACAGCACCCGCGACTTCGCTGCCCTCGGCATCACGGATGCCTTCGTGCAGGACAACCACTCCCTCTCGGCGGAGCCGGGCACCATCCGCGGCCTGCATGTCCAGCGTCCGCCGGTGGCCCAGGCGAAGCTGGTGCGGGTGCTGCGCGGCGCGGTGCTGGACGTGGCGGTGGACATCCGCCGCTCCTCGCCGACCTTTGGCCGCCATGTCGCGGTGGAGCTGAGCGCGGCGAATGCCCGTCAGCTCTACGTGCCGGTCGGCTTCGCGCACGGCTTCTGCACGCTGGAGCCGGATACCGAGGTCGCCTACAAGGTCACCGCCTTCTACGCCCCGGCGGAGGAACGCTCGGTGCTTTGGAACGACCCCGACTTGGCGCTGCCCTGGCCCGTCGCGGCCAATGCCGTGCGGCTCTCGGAGAAGGATCGCGCCGCGCCCCGGCTGCGTGACCTGCCAGCGGTGTTCGATTAGCCGCGGCCATGCTTCCGACACGCTTCCCTGGCTGGATCCCCGCATGCGCGTGATCGTCACCGGCGGTGCCGGGTTCATCGGCTCGGCCCTCGTCCGCCACCTGGTGCTGGAGCGCGGGGCGGAGGCGGTGCTGGTCGTCGACAAGCTGACCTATGCCGGCGACCGGCGCTCCCTGCGGGACTGCGAGGGCAGGCCCGGCTTCGCCTTCCTGCACGCGGATATCTGCGACGCGGCGCGGATGCGCGCCACCTTCGCGGAATTCCGCCCCGACGCGGTGATGCACCTGGCGGCGGAAAGCCATGTTGACCGCTCCATCGCCGGCGCAGCGCCCTTCATCGAGACCAACGTGACCGGAACCTTCGTCCTGCTGGAGGCGGCGCGGGCCTTCCATGCGGGGCTCGATGCGGCGGCGAAGGCGCGCTTCCGCTTCCTGCACGTCTCGACCGACGAGGTGTTCGGCTCGCTCGGGGAGACCGGCGCGTTCGACGAGCGCACCTCCTACGACCCGCGCTCGCCCTATTCGGCCAGCAAGGCGGCCTCGGACCACCTGGCGCGGGCCTGGCACGAAACCTACGGGCTGCCGACGCTGGTCACCAACTGCTCGAACAATTATGGCCCCTTCCACTTCCCCGAGAAGCTTATCCCGCTGATCATCCTCAACGCGCTGGAAGGCAGGCCGCTGCCGGTCTATGGCGACGGCGGCAACGTGCGCGACTGGCTCTTCGTCGAGGACCATGTGCGCGCCCTGGTCGCGGCGGTGGAGCGTGGCCGTCCCGGCGAGACCTACTGCGTCGGCGGCCGGTCGGAGATGGCGAACCTCGATGTCGTGCACGCCGTCTGCGACCTGCTGGACCAGCGCGTGCCGGCCGTGGCGCCGCGGCGCTCGCTGGTCCGCTTCGTCGCCGACCGCCCCGGCCATGACCGGCGCTACGCCATCGATCCCGCGAAGATCGAGGCGGAGCTGGGCTGGGCCGCGCGCGAAAGCTTCGCCAGCGGCATCGCGCGGACCATCGACTGGTATCTGGCGAATGATTGGTGGTGGCGGCCGCTGCGCGAGCAGCGCTACGCCGGCGAACGCCTCGGCCTGCTCGCCGGGAAGCACCCCTGATGCGCGTCCTGGTCGCCGGCCGCATCGGGCAGATCGCCACCGAGCTCGTCGCGCGCCTTGCCGTGGCGGGCCATGACGTGGTGGCGCTGGAGCCGCCGGAGCTCGACATCACCGATGCCGCGTCCATCGCCCGCGCCTTCGCCGCGCACCGGCCGGAGGCGCTGGTCAACGCCGCCGCCTACACGGCGGTGGACCGCGCGGAGGAGGAGCGCGACCTCGCCTTCGCGGTGAACGCGACCGGTCCCGGGCTGCTCGGCGCGGCGGCGGCGCGGGCCGGCATTCCGGTGGTGCACTACTCCACCGACTACGTCTTCGATGGCATGAAGGGCGCGCCGTACACGGAGGACGACGCGCCGAACCCGGCCGGCGTCTATGGCGCCTCCAAGCTCGCCGGCGAGCGCGCGCTGCACGCCGCGAACCCGCGCAGCACCACCTTGCGCACGGCCTGGGTCTGCTCGCCGCATGGCGCGAATTTCGTGAAGACCATGCTGCGCCTGGCCGCGGAGCGCGAGGAGCTGCGGGTCGTCGCCGACCAGCACGGCGCGCCGAGCTTCGCCGACGACCTCGCCGATGCGGCGGTGGCGCTGCTGCCGCGCCTCGCCGCCGCGAAGGCGGGCGATGCCTGCTTCGGCGTCTTCCATCTTACCGGCGCGCCGCACACGACCTGGCATGATTTCACGCAGGCGATCCTCGCCGGCGCTGCCGCGCGCGGTCGCCGCGTGCCGCGCCTGCTGCCGATCACCACGGCCGAATACCCGACCCGGGCGCGCCGCCCCGCCGACGGCCGCCTCGACTGCTCGCGCACCGCGCGGGTCCTCGGCATCCTGGCGGCCGACTGGCGCATCTCGCTCGATCGCTGCCTGGATGCGCTGGTCGGGCCGAAGGAGACCACGCGATGAAGGGCATCGTCCTGGCCGGCGGCTCCGGCACGCGGCTCTATCCGGCGACGCTCGCGGTCTCCAAGCAGCTGCTGCCGGTCTACGACAAGCCGATGGTGTACTACCCGCTCTCGGTGCTGATGCTGGCCGGCATCCACGAGATCATGGTGATCTCCACGCCGCACGACCTGCCGATGTTCCGCCGCCTGCTCGGCGACGGGTCGCAATGGGGCATCCGCCTGACCTACCAGGTGCAGGAGACCCCGAACGGCATCGCCATGGCGCTGGTGCTGGCCGAGGAATTCCTCGCCGGCGGCCCCTCTGCGCTGATCCTCGGCGACAATATCTTCCACGGCGAGGCGCTGGATACCCGCATGGCGGAAACCCTCGCGCCGCACGGCGCCTCCGTCTTCGCCTACCGCGTCGCCGATCCGGAGCGCTACGGCGTGGTGGAGTTCGACGCCGGTGGCCGCGCCCTCACCATCGAAGAGAAGCCGCCCCGGCCGCGCTCTGACTGGGCGGTGACCGGGCTCTATTTCTACGACGGGCGCGCGCCGGCGATCGCCCGCGGCCTCGCGCCGTCGCCGCGCGGCGAGCTGGAGATCACCGACCTCAATCGTGCCTACCTGGATGAAGGCAGCCTGCGGGTCTGCCGGCTCGGCCGCGGCTATGCCTGGCTGGATACCGGCACGCATGATTCGATGCTGGAGGCCGGCGAGTTCGTGCGCGCCATCGAGAAGCGCACCGGCCAGAAGGTCGCCTCGCCCGAGGAGGTGGCCTGGCGCAAGGGCTTCATCACGGACGCGCAGCTTCTGGAGGTGGCCAGGCCGCTGCACAACAGCGGCTATGGCCGCTACCTGGAAGGGCTGCTGCGACACGGATGAAGCGCCCGG
>JAIEOP010000166.1 GCA_019750465.1 Acetobacteraceae bacterium
GCGGGGTCGCGCAGGCGGCGCACCGCCACGGCCCGGCCGGCGGCGGAGCGGTGCCAGGCGGCCAGCAGCACCGGCTGCGGACCGAGCCGCCGTGCGGCATCCAAAGCCATTCTCGCGAAAAATTGTTGCTTCATTGCGGAACAAGGATATATTCGTTCCGACTTGCGCATTCCAGCGCAAATCGCATCTGCGGCGCGCGCGGCACCAATTCGGGGAGAGCTGGTTGGGAGGCATGGCATCGCGCCTGGCCGTCGCTGCCCTGGTTCTGGGAGCCGTCGCCGCAGGGCCGCCCCGTGCGGCAGCGCAACCGACCGGGGCCGGGCTGCTGCAGCCGCCGGCGCTGCCGGGCCTGCCCATGACCGCGCCGCGCGGGCCGCTGCTGCCGCCCGGCAGCGCCGCACCCAGCCTGGCCTCGCCCGGCCTGACCCTGCCCGCCACGCTGCCCGGCGGCGGCGCGATCCCCGTCCTGCCCGAGGCGGCGCAGCAGGAGATCCTCAACCGCATCCTCGAAGCCGCCGCGACCGGTCGCGCCCCGCCCCTGCCGCGCGGCCCCGGCCGGATCGCCTCCACCGCCGCCCTGGAGGAGGAGCCGCTCTCGCCCGCCGAGGCGTTCTTCGCGGCGCGCGACCCCATCGCGCCGCCGCTGCGGCAGATCGGCTACGAGAGTCTCCGCGGCGCCCTGCCCGGCGGTGCGCCCGCCGGCATCGGCTTCGGTGCCCTGCCGGACGACTACCTGCTCGGCCGCGACGACGAGCTGGTGATCGCCTTCCGCGGCCGCGTGCGGCAGACGCTGACCCAGCGCATCGGCCGCGACGGCATGCTGCTGGTGCCCGACCTGCCGCCCGTCCCCGCCGCTGGCCGCACCCTGCGCGCGCTGCGCGCCGACCTGGAGGCGCGCGCGGCGCAGGATCTCGGCGGCTCGGAGGTTTTCGTCTCGGTCGGCCAGGTGCGGCAGATCGCCGTCTTCGTCGGCGGCGAGGTGACGCGGCCGGGGCTGGTGCCGCTCACCGCGCATGCCTCGGTGCTGGATGCCATGGTGGCGGCGGGCGGGGTGCGGCGCACCGGCTCGCTGCGCGCCATCCGCGTCGAGGGCGGCGGCGGGCCGGGGCGGACCGTGGACCTGTACCCGGTGGTGGTGGGCGCCGGCGGCAACGCGCCCGAGCTGACCCTGCGCGAGGGCGAGCGCATCCTGGTCCCCCCGCTCGGCGGCGCCGTCGCGATCGGCGGCGAGGTGACGCGACCCGGCATCTACGAACTGCCGGCCGGGGCGGGCGCCGCCCCGGTGCCCGCCATGCTGGCGCTCGCCGGGCAGCCGCTGCGCCCGGGCGGCAACCGCTACCTGCTGCAGACCGGGGATGCCGGCGGCCGACGCAGCGTGCAGGAGATCGGCCCGCGCGACGCGCTGCGCCGTGGCGACCTGCTGCGGGTGGAGCCGGGGACGGACGCCCCGGCGAACCAGATCCGGGTGGCGGGGCATGTCGCCACCGGCGGGGCGGCGACGGTGCTGCGCTCGGCCGGCGGGCGCGGGCGCAGCCTGAAGGGGGTGCTGGCGGACCCGCTGCTGGTGCGGCCCGATCCCTATCCGCCGCTCGGCGTGGTCTGGCGGACGGACCGGCGCAGCCGGGCGCGGCACTTCATCGCCTTCGACCTTGCCGCCGTGCTGCGCGGCGGGGCCGACCTGCCGCTTACCGAGGGCGACGAGGTGATCCTGGTCGGGCTGGCCGAGGTGCAGTGGCTGGCCAGCCCGGTGGTGCAGCGGGCGCTGCGCGGCGAGCCGCCGATTGCCGGCACCGCCGCACCGGAACCGATCACCGCCGCGACCATCGGCCTGGCCGGCGGCTTCGGCCCGGCCGCGCCTGGCTTGGCGGCCGGCGGCGCTGTCGGGGAGTGCCACGCGCTGCACCTCGTCGCGGTGGCGGCCCAGGCCTCGCGCGGGCGCTTCGCCCATGCGAGGGGCGCGGGCTTCCCCGATCTCGGCCGGCCGGGGTGCCCGCAGTTGTTCCAGGATTATCCCGCACTCCTGCCCTTCCTGCTGGACCAGTCGATGGTGCTGACCGGGGAGGTGCGCCTGCCCGGCCTCTATCCGGTGCTGCCCGGCGCACGGCTCGAGGCGGCGGTGGCGGTGGCGGGCGGGCTCTCCGACGCGGCGGACCTGTCGCAGGTGGAGCTGTCGCGGGAAGGGCCGCGGGCCGATGGGCCTTCGGCCCTGACCCGCACGGCGCTGGACCTGCGCGGCGGCCGCGGCCTCGGCACGGTGCCCGTCGGGCCGCGCGACGCCGTGCGCATCCCGCGCGTCGAGGGCGAGCGGGAGCTGGGGCCGGTAACGCTGGTGGGCGAGTTCTTCCGCCCCGGCACCTACGACATCCGCCGCGGCGAGCGGCTGTCCGAGGTCATCGCCCGGGCCGGCGGGCTGACGCCGCAGGCCTTCCCCTATGGCGCGGTGTTCTCGCGCGAGAGCGTGCGCCAGCGCCAGCAGGAGGGCTTCCTGCGCACGGCGCGCGAGCTGGAGCAGGGGCTGACCCAGGTGGCGGCCGGCCAGGCGGTGACGGCGCCGCGCGGCACCAGCGTGGACGTCGCCGGCGCGGTGCAGGCGGGGCGGACGCTGGCGGATTCGCTGCGCCAGGCGCGTGCCGCGGGGCGGATGGTGGTGGAGGCCAACCCGGTGGTGCTGGCGACGCGCCCCGACCTCGATCCGCTGCTGGAGCCGGGGGATTTGGTGGCGATGCCGAAGCGCCCGGCCGAGGTGACGGTGGTGGGTGCCGTGCTGAACCCCGGCAGCCTGCAATTCACCTCCGGCTGGCGCGCCGTGGACTACGTGCGGGCGGCCGGCGGGCGGCAGCGCTTCGCCGACGCCGGCCGTGCCTTCGTGGTGCTGCCGAACGGGCAGTCCGTGCCGGCCGGGCAGGGCTGGTTCGGCGAGGGCGGGCCGCCGGTGCCGCCGGGCAGCGTGGTGGTGGTGCCGCAGGACCCCTCGCCCTACGAGACCTGGGCCTTCCTGCGCGACCTGACGGGGGTGTTCGGCCAGCTCGCGCTGTCCTCGGCGGCGCTGGCGGTGATCAGCAATGCGTCGCGGTAGGGGGTGTCTCAGGGGCCCTGGTGCGCCAGCCGGTAGGGGTGCGCGCGGTAGCAGCCGAGCACCTTCAGCTCGCGCGAGAAGAACTCCAGCTCCGCCAACGCCCGCTTCAGCGCCGCCTCCTCCGGATGCCCATCCACGTCCGCGAGGAACTGCGTCGCGGTGAACTCGCCATCGAGCATGTAGCTCTCCAGCTTGGTCATGTTCACGCCGTTCGTCGCGAACCCGCCGAGCGCCTTGTACAGCGCCGCCGGGATGGACTGCACGCGGAACACGAAGCTCGTCACGCAGTCCGGCGTGCCGGCCGGCGGCATCGCCGCCTCGCGCGAGCAGACGTAGAAGCGCGTGGTGTTGTGCGCCGCGTCCTCGACGTTGCGGCGCAGGATCTCGAGGCCGTAGATCTCGGCCGCCAGCGCGCTGGCGATGGCCGCGTCCCCCACGCCGCCGCGCTGCGCGATCAGTTCGGCCGCGCCGGCGGTGTCGGCCTCGATCACCGGCGTCAGGCGAAGCTCCCGCAGGATGTTGCGCACCTGGCCGAGCGCCACGGGGTGGCTGTGCGCGCGCCGCAGCGTCGCCAGCGTCGCGCCCCGCGGCGCCAGCAGGCAGTGCTCGACGCGCTCGAAATGCTCGCCGACGACGGAGAGGCCGCTTTCGGGCAGCAGGCGGTGGATGTCGGGCACCCGGCCGGCCAGCGAGTTCTCGCAGGGCAGCATGGCCAGCGTCGCCTCGCCGGCGCGCACCGCATCCATCGCCGCCTCGAAGGAAGGGCATGGCAGGGTCGTCCAGCCCGGATAGGCGGCGCGGCAGGCCAGGTCGGAATAGGCCCCGGGCAGGCCCTGGAAGGCGATGATCTTCATGCGTGGGTTCCTATCGCGCCAGCAGCGCCCGCGCGCGGTCGAGGTCGTGCGGCGTATCGACGCCGAAGGGGCCGTGCGCGATGCGCGCGGCGCCGATGCGCATGCCGGCCTCCAGCGCGCGCAGCTGCTCCAGCCGCTCGCGCAGTTCCAGCGGGCTCGGTGGCAGGGCGACGAAGCGCTCCAGCGCGGCGCGGCGGAAGGCGTAGATGCCGATATGGTGCCAATGCGGCCCCGGCCCCCAGGGCACGGGCGCACGGGAGAAATACAGCGCCGGGGCGATCACGGCCTCGCCCCCGAAGGCGCAGGCGCATTTGACGAAGCTGTCGGTCGCCAGCTCCGCCGCATCGGCGATCGGGCACACCAGCGTGCCGATGTCGATGCCGGGGTCGGCCAGCGGCAGCAGCACCGCCCGCAGCGCGGCGGGGTCGAGGGTCGGGAAATCGCCCTGCAGGTTCACCACCACATCGTGCCGCCCCTGCGGATCCAGCGCGGCCATGGCGCGCTGCACCCGGTCGGTCCCGCTGGGGACGTCCTCGTCCGCCAGCACGGCGGTGCCGCCGGCTTCGCGCACGGCGTCCATGATCGGCTGGTCGCCCGCGGCGACGGCGACGGGGCCGATGCCGGCCTCCCGCGCGCGCTCCAGCACGTGGAGGATCATGAGCTTGCCGGCGATATCGGCCAGCGGCTTGCCGGGCAGCCGCGTCGCGGCCAGGCGCGCGGGAATGACGATGATCGGGTTCATGGCGGCCAGGATGCGGTCGGGTTGCCGGTCGGCGGGGCGCCGCCTATGCACGCGCCGCTTCTAGCCCGTGATGGCGCGGGCCGGAACCACCCCGCGGCAAGGGTCCCCCCGCATGGTCGATCCAGCACTGCTCGCCGCGGCCGAGGCGGCCGCCGATGCCGCCGGCGCGGTGATCCGCCCGCTGTTCCGCAGCCCGCTGCTGGTCGAGGCGAAGGGCGATGCCAGCCCGGTGACGGAGGCCGACCGCGGCGCCGAGCGGGCCATGCGGGCGGTGCTGGCGGAGCGCTTCCCCGGGCACGGCATCTGGGGCGAGGAATACGGGCCGGACCGGGCCGACGCCGAGTGGGTGTGGCTGCTGGACCCGATCGACGGCACGCGGGCCTTCGTCACCGGCCGGCCGCTCTTCGGCTGCCTGGTGGCGCTGCTGCACCGGGGCCGGCCGGTGCTCGGCCTCATCGACCAGCCCGTGGCGGGGGAGCGCTGGATCGGGGTGGCGGGGGAGAAGACGCGGTTCCGTTCCCCCATGGGGGGGCGCGCAGGCTGCCGACCCTGCGCCCGGATCGAGGACGCGGAGTTCTCCTCCACCAGCCCGGAGATGTTCCACCCTGCTGACCAGCCCGGCTTCGACCGCCTGCGCCGCGCAGCGCGCCGCACTACCTGGGGCGGCGACTGCTACGGCTACGGCTTGCTGGCGCTCGGCCTGGTGGACGTGATCGCGGAAGCCACGATGCAGCCCTGGGACTGGGCGGCGCTGGTGCCGGTGGTGGAGGGGGCCGGCGGACGTGTCACCGATTGGGCCGGCCGACCGCTCACCATGGACTCGGACGGGCGGGTGCTGGCGGTGGGCGACCCGGCGCTGCTGGCGGAGGCGGTGGGGCTGCTTACCGGTCGGTAAGCGCGCCGCCGTTGCAGCGTGAGGGGGCAGCCCCCATCCTGCGCGCATGCATCGTCGCGACCTCCTGGCCTCCGGCATCGCCCTGGGCCTCGCCCCGACCCTTTCCCTGCCCAGCCTGCGCCGAGCCCGCGCGCAGGGCCCGGCGCCGCTGCGCACCCATGCGCTGTCGCTGCTCGGCGAGCCGTCGCTGCCGGCGGACTTCACCCATTGGCCCTGGGTCAACCCCGAGGCGCCGAAGGGGGGCGAGCTGGCGCTGACCGCGCTCGGCAGCTTCGACAGCTTCAACCCCTACATCCTGCGCGGCACGCCGGCCGTGGGGCTGGGCAACATCTACGACACGCTGCTGAAGGAAAGCTCCGACGAGGCAAGCACGGAATACGCGCACCTCGCCGGCGTCATCGAGGTGCCGGCGGACCGCAAGGGCGTCGCCTTCGAGCTGCGCCCGGAGGCACGCTGGCATGACGGCCGCCCCGTCACCGCCGAGGACGTGGTCTTCACCTTCGACGCGCTGCGCACCCATGGCCGCCCCTTCTACCGCGCCTACTGGGCCGATGTGACGGACGTGGTCGCCGAGGGGCCGCGGCGCGTGGTGTTCCGCTTCCGTGGCAACGAGAACCGCGAGCTGGCGCTGATCCTCGGCCAGCTGGCCGTGCTGCCGAAGCACTGGTGGGAGGGCAAGGATTTCTCCCGGCCGATCCTGGAGCCGCCGCTCGGCTCCGGCCCCTACCGCATCGAGCGCTTCGAGCCCGGGCGCGGCATCACCTACCGCCGCGTGCCGGAGTACTGGGGCCGCGACCTGCCCACCATGCGGGGCACCAACAATTTCGACACCATGCGCTACGAGTATTTCCGCGACACGACCGTGGCGCTGGAGGCGTTCAAGGCCGGGCAGATCGACTTCCGAACCGAGAACATCGCCAAGGACTGGGCCACCGCCTACGACTTCCCCGCCGTGCGCCGCGGCCTGGTGAAGCGCGACGAGATCCGCCACGAACTGCCCACCGGCATGCAGGCCTTCGCGGTGAACCTGCGCCGCTCGCTGTTCGGGGACGCCCGCGTGCGCCGCGCGCTGATCGAGGTCTTCGACTTCGAGTGGATGAACGCCAACCTGTTCTACGGCAGCTACACCCGCACGCAGTCCTACTTCTCGAACTCCGAGCTGGCGTCGAGCGGCCTGCCGCAGGGGCGGGAGCTGGCGATCCTGGAGGGTTTCCGCGGCCGCATCCCCGATCCCGTCTTCACCGAGCCGTACACGCTGCCCGTCACCGACGGCTCGGGCAACAACCGCGAGGGCGCGCGCCGCGCGCTCGCGCTGCTGCGCGAGGCGGGCTGGACGGTGCGCGAGCGCCGGCTGGTGAACGCCCAGGGCCAGCCCTTCGAGTTCGAGATCCTGCTGAACGGCCCCTCCTTCGAGCGCGTGGCGCTGCCCTATGTGCAGTGGCTGCAGCGGCTGGGCATGAACCCCCGCGTGCGCACGGTGGACCCGGCGCAGTACCGCGTGCGCATGGACGCCTTCGACTTCGACATGACGGTGGGCGGCGCCGGGCAGTCGCTCAGCCCCGGCAACGAGCAGCGCGACTACTGGACCTGCGAGAAGGCGCGGCAGAACGGCAGCCGCAACATCTCCGGCATCTGCGACCCGGCGATCGACGAGCTGGTGGAGCTGGTGATCAACGCGCCGGACCGCGAGGAGCTGGTGGCCCGCACCCGCGCGCTGGACCGCGTGCTGCTGTGGCACCACTACATGATCCCGCACTGGCACATCCGGACCTTCCGCATCGCCTGGTGGGACAAGCTCGACCGGCCGCCGCGCAACCCGCGCTACAACCTGGCGCTGGATTCGTGGTGGGTGGACCCGTCGCGCGAGGGCGCGGTGGAGCAGGCGCGGCAGCAGCAGCCGGCCCGGTAGCACGCCGGTGGGGGCCTACCTGCTGCGGCGGCTGTTCCTGGTGGTGCCGACCCTGTTCGGCATCATCCTGATCAACTTCGCCGTCATCCAGTTCGCCCCCGGCGGCCCAGTGGAGCAGATGCTCGCCGAGCTGCGCGGCGAGGGCCAGACGCTCGGCCGCATCACCGGCGAGGGCGGCGGCGAGGTGCGGCCGGCCGGCCCGCCGGAGCGCGGCGGGGCGGACGCGTCGGGCGGCGCCGGCCCGGTCGGCAGCTACCGCGGCGCGCAGGGCCTCGATCCCGCCATCGTCGCCGAGATCGAGCGCGCCTTCGGCTTCGACAAGCCGGCGCATGTGCGGTTCTGGGAGATGCTGTCCGGCTACCTGCGCTTCGACTTCGGCCGCAGCCTGTTCCGCGACCGGCCGGTGGTGGACCTGATATTCGAGAAGATGCCGGTCTCCGTCTCGCTCGGGCTGTGGTCCACGCTGATCATCTACCTGGTCTCGATCCCGCTCGGCATCAGGAAGGCGGTGCGCGACGGCTCGCGCTTCGATGTCTGGAGCAGCGGCGTGGTGCTGGTGGGCTATGCCATCCCGGGCTTCCTGTTCGCCATCCTGCTGGTGGTGCTGTTCGCCGGCGGGTCCTTCCTGCAGTGGTTTCCGCTGCGCGGCCTGGCCTCGCCGGGGATGGATGGCGCGCCCTTCCTGGCGCGCGCGATCGACTATGCCTGGCACATGGTGCTGCCGACCCTGGCGCTGGTGATCGGCGGCTTCGCGGGCCTGACCATGCTGACCAAGAACAGCTTCCTCGACGAGATCAACAAGCAGTACGTGCTGACCGCGCGGGCCAAGGGCGCAAGCGAGACGCGGGTGCTGTACGGGCACGTCTTCCGCAACGCCATGCTGCTGATCATCGCCGGCTTCCCGGCGGCCTTCATCGGCATCCTGTTCACCGGGGCGCTGCTGGTGGAGATCATCTTCTCGCTCGACGGGCTCGGGCTGCTGGGGTTCGAGAGCGCGCTGCGCCGCGACTACCCGGTGATGTTCGGCACGCTCTACATCTTCACGCTGCTCGGGCTGGTGATGCAGATCGTGGGGGACTTCACCTATACGCTGGTCGATCCGCGGATCGACTTCGAGGCGCGGCGGTGATCCACCACCCCCACCCAACCCTCCCCCGCAGGCGGGGGAGGGCTTCTTCTCCCTCCCCCGCCCGCGGGGGAGGGCCGGGGTGGGGGGCGTTCAGGGGGTGGCCATGCCCCTGACCCCCCTCACCCGGCGCCGCCTGGCGAATTTCCGCGCCAACCGCCGCGGCTGGTGGTCGCTCTGGATCTTCGCCGTGATCTTCTGCGTGACGCTGTTCGCGGAGTTCATCGCCAATGACCGCCCGCTGGTCGCGCGCGTCGACGGCCAGTGGTTCGTCCCCGTGCTCTCGGACTATGCCGAGAGCGACATCATCCCCGACGGCCTGCCGACCGAGGCCGACTGGCACGACCCGCAATTCCGCCAGGAGATCGCCGAGCGCGGCGGCTGGATGGTCTGGCCGGCGATCCCCTTCGCCTACGACACCGTCGTGCGCGACCTCGGCCGCCCGGCGCCGGCGCCGCCCTCGGCACGCAACCTGCTCGGCACGGACGACCAGGCGCGCGACGTGCTGGCCCGCGTGATCTACGGCTTCCGCATCTCGGTGCTGTTCGGCTTCACCCTGACCATCGTCTCCTCCGTCCTCGGCATCATGGCGGGGGCGGTGCAGGGCTACTACGGCGGCCTGACCGACCTGCTGTTCCAGCGCTTCATCGAGATCTGGCGCGGCATGCCGGAGCTCTATTTGCTGATCATCCTGGCCTCGATCATCACCCCCTCCTTCTGGATCCTGCTCGGCTTCCTGCTGCTGTTCTCCTGGATGGGGCTGACCGGCGTGGTCCGGGCGGAATTCCTGCGCGGGCGGAACTTCGACTACGTGCGCGCGGCACGCGCCCTCGGCGTCTCCGACGCGCGCATCATGGCCCGGCACATCCTGCCGAACGCCATGGTGGCGACGCTGACCTTCCTGCCCTTCATCCTCTCGGGCTCCGTGGTGATCCTCACCTCGCTCGACTTCCTCGGCTTCGGCCTGCCGCCCGGCTCGCCCTCGCTGGGGGAGCTGGTGAACCAGGGCAAGAACAACCTGCAGGCCCCTTGGCTGGCGCTGACCGGCTTCATGGTGCTCGGCCTGATGTTGAGCCTGCTGACCTTCGTCGGCGAGGCGGTGCGCGACGCCTTCGACCCGCGCAAGCTGCCCGGGGGTGGACGGTGAAGGAGCCTCTGCTCACCGTGGAGAACCTCGCCGTCGCCTTTGCCGGACGGCGCGTGGTGGAAGGCGTGTCCTTCACGCTCGATGCCGGCGAGACCCTGGCGCTGGTCGGCGAATCCGGCTCCGGCAAGAGCGTCACCGCACTTTCCGCGCTGCGCCTGCTGCCCGGTGCCGGCAGCAACCCGGAGGGGCGCATCCTGCTCGACGGGGTGGAGGTGCTGACGGCTGCCCCCGCCGCGCTCCGGCGCCTGCGCGGCGGCGTCGCCGGCATGGTCTTCCAGGAACCCATGACGTCGCTCAACCCGCTGCACGGCATCGAGCAGCAGGTGGGCGAGGCGATCGCGCTGCACCGCCCCCTGCCGGCCGCCGCGCTGCGCGCGCGCGTGCTGGACCTGCTGCACCAGGTCGCCTTGCCGAACGCCGAGGAACGGCTCGGCGCCTATCCGCACCAGCTCTCGGGTGGCCAGCGCCAGCGCGTGATGATCGCCGCCGCACTGGCCAACGACCCGAAGCTGCTGATCGCCGACGAGCCCACCACCGCCCTCGACGTCACCATCCAGGCGCAGATCCTGGAATTGCTCGCCGAGCTGAAGCGCCGCCGCGGCATGGCGATGCTGCTGATCACCCATGATCTCCAGATCGTCCGCCGCCACGCCGACCGCGTGGTGGTGATGAAGGACGGCGTGGCGGTGGAGCAAGGACCGGTCGGGCAGGTCTTCGCCGCGCCGTCGCATCCCTACACGCGGATGCTGCTGGCGACCGAGCCGCGCGGCCGACCTGCTGCGGTGCCCGAGGACGCCGCGGAGATCGCGCGCCTGGACGACCTGCGCGTGCATTTCCCGATCCGCCGCGGCCTGCTGCGCCGCACCGTGGGCCATGTGAAGGCGGTGGACGGCGTCTCGCTGGCGGTGCGGGAGGGCGAGACCATCGGCCTGGTCGGCGAATCCGGCTCCGGCAAGACCACGATCGGCCTCGCCCTGCTGCGCCTGACCGAGAGCCGGGGCGGCATCCGCTTCGAGGGGCGCGACATCCAGCCGCTCTCCGGCACCGCGCTGCGGCCGCTGCGCCGGCGCATGCAGATCGTCTTCCAGGACCCCTTCGGCTCGCTGTCGCCACGCCTCTCCGCCGGCGAGATCATCGGCGAGGGGCTGGCGGTGCACGAGCCGGGACTGGGCCGCGCGCAGCGCGGCGTGGCGGTCGCCGCGGCGCTGGAGGAGGTCGGGCTGTCGCCGGACATGCTCCACCGCTACCCGCACGAGTTCAGCGGCGGCCAGCGCCAGCGCATCGCCATCGCCCGCGCCCTGGTGCTCAAGCCGCGCCTGGTGGTGCTGGACGAGCCGACCAGCGCGCTGGATGTCAGCGTGCAGGCGCAGGTGGTGGAGCTGCTGCGCGAGCTGCAGGCGCGGCACCGCCTGGCCTACCTGTTCATCAGCCACGACCTGCGGGTGGTCCGCGCCCTGGCGCACCGCATCATCGTGCTGAAGGACGGCGTGGTGGTGGAGCAGGGCGAGGCCGAGGCGTTGACCGCCGCGCCGCGCCAGCCCTACACGCGGGCCCTCATGGCCGCCGCCTTCGATCTGCGTGCTCTCCGCACGACCGATCCGCGCGCCGCAGCCCCGGAGGCCATGGCGCCGTGAACCAGATGCTGCCCCCCCACGCGCCGCCCTCGCCCGAGCTGGAGCGGCTGCGCAAACTGCTGGGCGCCGAGAAGGTCAAGCTCGGCGTGCATATCCGCAAGATGAACTCGCCAGGCAGCCCGGTGTACCGGATGGCGGAGAACGTCATCCCCTCGGCCGGCATCCTCGTCGCCTCCTTCGCCGGCACGCTGCTGGTGCACTGGTATCTCGGCGCCGCCCTGCTGGCGGCGGGCTGCTGGTGGTGGATGATGAAGCACCTGCCGCGGGTGAAGGATGGCGTGTTCGACCGCACCGCGGCGCTGGTGCTCTCGGACCCGGCGGTGTTCGACTTCTGGTGGTCGCGCGGCGTGCTCAGCCTCTATGCCAGGCTGCCGGACGGCACGGAGCGCGCGGCGATGCGCCGCAACGACTGGCGCGACTGGGTGCGTGCCCTGCCCGCCGATCTCGAGACCCAGGCGCCGGGACGCCGCGCGGAGGACACCCCCTGATGGGCGCCGTGCTGCTGGCCACCAAGCCGTCCGGCCTGGCGATGTGGCGCGACGCGCTGCTCGCGGTGGACCCGGCGCTGGAGATCCGGCTCTGGCCCGACTGGGGCCGGGAGGGGGAGATCGAATCCACGGTGATCTGGGGCGCGCAGTACCTGGCGGAGCTGCGGCGCTTCCCGAAGCTCCGGCTGATCGTCTCCATGGGCGCCGGCGTGGATCACCTGGTGCTGCCGCCCGGGCCCCCGCCCGGCGTGCCGGTGGCGCGGCTGAAGGACGGGATGCTGACCCAGGGCATGGCGGAATGGGTGCTGCTGAACGTGCTGCGCTTCCATCGCCAGGACCCGGAATACCGCGCCTTGCAGGCCGCCCGGGTCTGGGAGGAGCTGCCGCCGCCGGAGACGGCGAAGCGGCGCATCGGCATCCTCGGCCTCGGCGAGATCGGCGGCGCCGCGGCGAGGCTCTGCGCGCATCTCGGCTTTCCGGTGATGGGCTGGTCGCGCCGGCCGAAGGACCAGCCCGGCATCGAGGCCCTGCACGGCGCCGCCGGCCTCGACGCCATGCTGGCGCGCAGCGACATCCTGGTCTGCCTGCTGCCGCTGACGCGGGAGACGCGGGGAATCATCAATGCCCGCACCCTCGGCCTGCTGCCGCCGGGCGCCTTCCTGATCAATGGCGGCCGCGGCGGGCACGCGGTGCAGGAGGATATCCTGGCCGCGCTCGACTCGGGCGCCCTGGCCGGCGCCGCGCTCGACGTCTTCGAGCCCGAGCCGCTGCCTCCGGAGCATCCGTTCTGGGTGCATCCGAAGGTCTTCATGACCCCGCACGCGGCAAGCTTCACCATCCCCTCCAGCGCCGCGCCGCAGGTGGTGGAGAACATCCACCGGGCCCGGGACGGCCGGCCGCTGATCAACCTCGTGGACTTCGCCGCCGGGTACTGACCCGTTCCTGGACCGCCATACCGCAAATGGATGATGCCGGCCCGGCCTGACCAGGCGAGGCTGGACCAGGCGAGGCTGGACCAGGCGAGGCTGGACCAGGCGAGGCTGGCCGCCCATGCGCGGCTTGGCCCAGCTCCATCAACCTTCGGCTCCATCATCCCCGCCCGATGCCAAGCCCCGGATGAGGGCGACCGGAAAGGCATGCCTCCGCCGTGCCCGGCCGCGGCTACGGTCGGGGCGGATCAGGGACGCGGCAGGAAAGCGGCGTCAGCCGGCCCTGCGGGTCGCCTCGGCGGGCATCTGCTCGGCGGGCGTGTCGCCAACCAGCGCTTCGGCCTCGCTCATGATCTGGCGCAGGTCGCGCAGAAAGCCCGTACCCTTCAGGGTCCGCTGCACGATGACGCTGCGGCGGTCCATCGGATCCACCTTCCGCCGGGCGAGATCCAGCTCGCCGAGCCGATCGAGCGCGCGCGTGATGGCGGGCTTCGAGACGTTCAGCTCCGCCGCCAGTCCGCGCACCGTGTGCGGCCCGTCGGTGAGGTAGACCGTGAGGAATACGCCAAGCTGACGCGCCGAGAGATCCGGGCCGTCCCGCCGCACCAGCGCCACGACCGTCTCGCGGAGAATGCCGACCTGCTGGTCGGGATTGGTCTGCATCGCCATCATTTCTTGTCCTTCAGCCTGTCTGCAACCTCAGTCCTGCCCGTGAAGCCTGTAGGGCTCTCCCGCATGCGGCACCGGGCGACCGGCCTGCGGATGCATGGCCTGCCTAACGCCCGATGCCGGAACCAGACCCTAAGCACGCGCATGGTTTCCATCGCATCACGAACTCGTTACTCGTCTGCTCCCGACGGTCCGCCGAACTGCCGGGAGATCAGCGCGCAGAGCGCCCGCATCGCCTGGGCCTCACCGCCTTCGGGCCGGCCGGGGCGCGTCGCGTCGTTCCAGGCGTAGACGTCCAGATGGGCCCAGCGGACGTCCGGCGGCACGAAGCGCCGGAGGAACAACGCCCCGATCGTCGCTCCGGCCATCGGTTTGCTGGAAACGTTATTCAGGTCGGCAACTTGGCTGTCCAACCAGGAACTGTAACCGTCATGCAGCGGGAGCCGCCAAACCGGATCATCCGCCGCCAGGCCGACCGCGATCAACATTTCGGCAAGAGCGTCGTCCTCGGTGAACAGCGCCGGCAGATCGGGGCCGAGCGCGACTCGGGCGGCGCCGGTCAGGGTCGCGCAATCGATGAGCAGCGCCGGCTTCCGCTCCGCGGCGCAGGCCAGCAGGTCGCAGAGCACCAGGCGGCCCTCGGCGTCGGTATTCCCGACCTCCACCGTCAGGCCGGCCCGGGTCCGCAGCACGTCGCCGGGGCGGAAGGCGTTCCCGGCGACGGCATTCTCCACGGCACCAACCAGCACCAGCAGGCGCACAGGCAGACGGCGGCGCATCACCATCTCCGCCACCCCGAGCACCAGCGCGGCGCCGCCCATGTCCTTCTTCATCCGGAGCATGGGTCCGGAGGGCTTGAGGTCCAGCCCGCCGGTGTCGAAGCAGACGCCCTTGCCGCAGAGCGCGACCAGCGGCGCGCCGGGCTCGCCCCATTCCAGGACGGCCACGCGTGGCGCCCGCGGGCTTGCCGCGCCGACCGTGGCGAGGGCGGGGAATCCCTCCATCAGGGCGGGACCCTCGATGACGTTCGCCCGGGCGCCGTGCGTGGCGGCGAGGCTGCACACGGCGTCCGCCAGCTCGGCGGGGCCGAGATGGCTGGCGGGCGTGTTCACCAGGTCGCGGACGCGCCAGGTGGCCTCGACGGCGATGACCGGCCCGGCGGCGCCCGGCGGCAGGGCGAGCCGCGCCGGCGCCCGGCCGGCCGGGCGGAAGCGGGTGAAGCGATACGCGCCCAGGCCCCAGCCGAGCACCGCGGCCGCTGGCAACCCGCCGCCGGCCAGATGCCAGGTGGTGCCCTCGGGCAGGGCGAGGGGAAGCGACCCGTAGGCCCAGGGCGAGCGGCTTTCGGTCCGGCCCAGCCCAAGCACCGCGCCGCCGAGCCCGCCCTCGGGGGCGGGCAGCAGGGCGATCTGATGCGCCTGGGCGGTGAACCCCGTCGTGCGCAGCCAGGCGGCGGCGGGCGCCCCCAGACGGCTGGCCAGCCCGTCCAGCCCGTCCGGCGCGACGGCATGCAGCGGCAGTGCCGCCATGCCGGGTTCGGCGAAACATGTGAGCGTCACCGCTCGTCCGAGCTCCCGATCGCGTCCACCGCCGCACCTTTTCCTGTGTTCGAGACGATTCGTTGCTGCGCCAGGAATGCGCTCCGGGGCCGGAAAAATCCAGCCAGTTTGGGGGCAATTTTCCAGATTTTAGGAAGCAGCGTTATTATTTCCATATAGCTTCCATATGTCAGGCAAAACAAGCTCCCGTCAGGGCGCCGGTGTCCAATTCTGCTTGAGGCACCGAAGCGCGAAGCTGGTGCGGGTGTGGCGGACGCCCGGCAGCCGGTAGAGCTTCTCGCGCAGCAGCCGCTCATAGCCCGCCGTGCCACCCACCGCGGCCTTGATGATGTAGTCGTACTCGCCGGTGACCAGCCAGGCCTCGATCACCTCCGGCATCTCGGCGACGGCCTGCTCGAATCGGCGCAGGCTGTCGTCGTCGTGCTTCTCCATCATCACCTCGATGATGACGGTGTCGGGCATCGCCAGGGCGGCCTGGTCGAGGATGGCGACATAGCCCTTGATCACCCCGGCCCCCTCCAGCCGGCGCACCCGCGTCCAGCAGGGCGAGGGGGACAGGCCGACTTCCTCGGCCAGCTCGGCATTGGTCAGCCGGGCGTTGCGGTGCAGCGCGCGGAGAATGCGGCGATCGATGGCGTCCATGGCGGGCGAGCATAGCCGGGCCGTGCTATGGCCGCGCCATGCCCCGCGAGATCCGCCTGAACGCCTTCGACATGGCCTGCATCGGCCATATCCAGCACGGCATGTGGAGGCATCCCCGCGACCGAAGCACGGACTACCTCTCCCTCGAGTATTGGATCGGCCTGGCCCGCACCCTGGAACGCGGCCTGTTCGACGGTCTTTTCCTGGCCGACGTGCTCGGCGTCTACGACGTGCTCGGCGGCACGGCCGATGCCGCCATCCGCAACGCCGTGCAGGTGCCGCTGCTGGACCCGCTGCTGCTGGTGCCTGCCATGGCGGCGGCGACGACCCATCTCGGCTTCGGCGTCACCTGCGCCACCGGCTACGAGCCGTCCTTCCTGCTGGCCCGGCGCTTCTCGACGCTGGACCACCTGACGCGGGGGCGGATCGGCTGGAACGTCGTCACCGGGTATCTCGACAGCGCGGCGCGCGCCATGGGCCGCCCCGCCCAGGGCGCGCATGACGACCGCTACGCCGCGGCCGAGGCCTTCATGGAGGACACCTACGCCCTGTGGGAGGGAAGCTGGGCGGGGGACGCGGTGCGGCGTGACCGCGCGGCGGGGGTCTATGCCGACCCCGCCCGGGTGCGCGCGGTGCAGCGGCCGGGAATGGAGGCGATTCACCTGGTCGAGCCCTCGCCGCAGCGCACCCCCGTGCTCTACCAGGCCGGCGCCTCCGACCGCGGGCGCGCCTTCGCGGCCCGGCATGCGGAATGCGTCTTCCTGAATGCCTCCGGCATGGCGAACGTGGCGCGGCTGGTGGCCGACCTGCGGGCGCGGGCGGCGCCGCGGGACCTCCGCATCTTCGTCGGCGCCACGCTGGTGACGGCGCGAACCGAGGCCGCGGCGCGCGAGCTGCTGGAGGAGTACCGCCGGCATGTCGGCGTGGAGGGCGCGCTGGCGCAGTCCGCCGGCTCGCTCGGCATCGACTTCGCCAGGGTCGGCATGGACGAGCCGATCGCCGGCGAGGGCAACGCCGTCACCTCCAACGTGGAGGCCATGGCGCGCGCCTTCGGCCCGGGCTGGACCAAGCGGCAGCTGATCGACAGCCTGATCCTGGGCAGCCGCCAGGCGCCGATCGTCGGCAGCGCGGCGCAGGTGGCCGAGGCGCTGATCGCCGTCGCGGAGGAGACGGGGGTCGATGGGTTCAACCTGTCGCGCACCGTCATGCCGGAATGCGTGGAGGCAGTGGTCGACCTGGTGGTGCCGGAGCTGCAGGCGCGCGGCGCCTACAAGCGGGGCTACGCGCCGGGGACCTACCGCGAGAAGCTGTTCGGCGCCGGGCCGCTGCTGGCGGCGCCGCACCCGGCGGCGGCGGCAAGGTTCAGCTGAGCGGCAGGCCCACCGGAGTGCCGCGGAAGATCGCGTCGAGGGCGGTCGCAACGGCGTCCTCGTCCACTTCGGTTTCGGCGACCGGCTCCGCCAGCAACCGCAGCGGCGACGCGGCCATCTCCAGGAGGATCGCGCCGAACTCCAACTCGCCGACCACGACGCGCGGTGCCAGGAAGGTCACGGGCTGCGGCCCGATCCGTACGATCGGCGCGACGATACGCGTGGCCGCCCGCACCAGGTGATGCTGCACCACCAGCACGAAGGGGGCTCGCAACCGCCCGATCCTGTGACGATGGACGGCGAGCCAGCGCGGCTCAGGCGTCGCCATCCCGCTCCACGCCCTCTTCCCCTTGGCCCTCTTCCCCTTGGAGGGTGTGCTGGATCGCCTCGGCGAGGCTGCCGTATTCAGCCAAGTAGGCCTCGTGCTGTGCCACGCTCCGCCGGATGTCCTCCTCGAAGCGCTCCCGCGCCACCCGCGCAACCTCGCGCTTGATCGCCTCCTCGGCGATGCCGGAGAGGTTCAGGCCGCAGGACCGCGCCCTGGACACCAGGTCGCTGTTCAGGCTGAGGTTCACCGCCCGCCGTGGAGCGGATTCGTCGAAGAGCGCGCCCATGCGCATATGATGATGCGCATCTTCCATGCCTTCAAGCAACCGCGGGACGGCAAGTCAGGCTGCGGGCTTGGCCTGTCGGCAGAATATCGTGCCGCCTCTTCGGCATTGCACAACAGAATACGGCAGCTCCTCCCGCCCGCCCCGGCGCATCCTTCCATGCGTCGGTCCGCGCCCGGCCCATTGCCGCGGCGCCCGGGCCATCCGACATTCAGGTCAGACGCGCGGGAGACATCCAGACCATGGGCAGCATCCTCCGCCCCGAAGCGACGCTGGACGACCGCTGGGAGAAGTCCGGCGACACCCTCTACCTCACCGGCATCCAGGCGCTGGTGCGGCTGCCGCTGCTGCGCCACCAGCTGGACCAGGCACTGGGCTGGAACACCGGGGGCTACATCAGCGGCTACCGCGGCTCGCCGCTCGGCACCTACGACATGCAGCTGCTGCGCCAGGAGCGGCGGCTGCGCGAGGCCAACATCGTCGTCCGCCCCGCCCTGAACGAGGATCTGGCGGCGACCGCCATCTGGGGCACGCAGCAGATCGCGCTCTACGGCAACCAGACCGTCGATGGCGTCTTCGGCATCTGGTACGGCAAGGGGCCGGGCGTGGATCGCAGCGGCGATGCGCTGCGCCATGCCAATTCCGCCGGCACCGCGCCGCGGGGCGGCGTGCTGGCGCTGGCCGGCGACGATCCCTCCTGCAAGTCCTCCACCATCACCTCGGGCTGCGAACACAGCTTCATGGACGTGGAGATTCCGGTGCTGGACCCGTCCGGCGCGCAGGAGGTACTGGAGTTCGGCCTGAAGGCCATCGACATGTCGCGCTTCGCCGGCCTCTGGGTCGGCATGAAGTGCGTGGCCGAGACCATGGACGGCGCCGGCACCGTGCTGGTCGATCCGGCCGCCTATTCCGTGGTGACGCCCGACTTCCCCTTCCCGGCCGACGGCGTGCACATCCGGCTCAGGGACCACGCCATCCCGCAGGAGCAGCGGCTGCGCCAGGTGAAGCTGCCGGCGGCGCTCGCCTTCGCGCGGCTGAACGGGCTGAACCCGGTGGTGCTGGATGCGGGCCCGAAGGCACGCTTCGGCATCGCCGCGCGTGGCAAGGGCTACGCCACCTTGCGCCAGGCGCTGAAGGATGCCGGCATCTCCGACGAAATGGCGCGCATGGGGGGCTTGCGCATCTGGAAGGTCGGCCTGGCCTGGCCGCTGGACGCGATCGCCGCGCGGGAATTCGCCCGCGGGCTCGAGGAGGTGCTGGTCGTCGAGGACCGTCGCCCCGTGCTCGAGCCGCAGCTGCGCGACGCTTTGTACCACGAGGCGCAGCGCCCGCGCGTCACCGGCAAGTTCGATGACCAGGGCCGCCGCCTGCTGTCGGACCTGACGGAGCTCGACACCGGCGGCGTGCTGCGGGCACTCGCCGCCCGCCTGCCGGAGGCACTGCAGACCGACCAGCTCAAGGCGCGCATCGCGGAACTCGACGGGCTGGCGAAGCAGCAGGCCGCGCCGATCCACGACCGCACGCCGCATTTCTGCCCGGGCTGCCCGCACAACACCAGCACGCGCGTGCCGGAGGGCAGCCACGCCATGGCCGGCATCGGCTGCCATACGCTCGCGATCTACATGGACCGCCAGACCGACCTCTACACGCACATGGGCGCGGAGGGCATGCCCTGGCTCGGCATGGCGCCCTTCGTCTCCGAGCCGCACATGTTCGTCAACATCGGCGACGGCACCTATGCGCATTCCGGCATCCTGGCGATCCGCCAGGCGATCGCCGCCAAGGCGAACATGACCTACAAGATCCTGGTCAACAGCGCGGTCGCCATGACCGGCGGCCAGACGCCGGAGGGCGAGCTCGGCGTGCCGGAGATCGCCGCGCAGGTCGCCGCCGAAGGCGCGACGAAGGTGGTGGTGGTCTCCGACGACCCGGAGCGCCACCAGGCCGACCCGCGCATGCCGAAGGGCATCGCCTACCACCACCGGGGCGAGCTCGACCTCGTGCAGCGCCGGCTGCGCGAGGAGAAGGGCGTCACCGTCCTGATCTACGACCAGCAATGCGCCACCGAGCGCCGCCGCAAGCGCAAGCGCGGCACCCAGGCGGCGGCGATGAAGCGCGTCGCCATCAATCCCCGCGTCTGCGAGGATTGCGGCGACTGCTCCCGCGCCTCCAACTGCATCGCGGTGGAACCCATCGAGACCGAGTTCGGCCGCAAGCGCGCCATCGACCAGTCCGCCTGCAACCAGGATCTCTCCTGCGTGCAGGGCTTCTGCCCGAGCTTCGTCACCCTGGTCGGCGCCGAGCCGGCGAAGAAGCCGGTGCCCGCGCTCGGCGACGCGCTGCCCGAGCCGGTCCGGCCGGAACCACGCGAGGGCGAACCCGCCTGGAACATCCTGCTCGCCGGCGTCGGCGGCCAGGGCGTCACCGCGCTCTCCGCCATCCTCGGCATGGCCGCGCACCTGGAGGGGCGGCCGGCCCGCGCGGTGGACATGATGGGCCTGGCGCAGAAGGGCGGCGGCGTCTTCGCCCAGCTGCGCATCGGCCGCGTCGGCGCCGCGCCGGAGACCATCGAGGCGCCGCGCATCGGCATGGGCCAGGCCGACCTGCTGGTCTCGGCGGACCTGGTGGTGGCGCAGGGCCGCACCGCGCGGCCGCTGCTCGGCGGCGACCGCACGGTGGCCGTGCTGAACACCGACCTGCAGCCCACCGCGCAGTTCGTGCTGAACACGGAAACGCGCTACGACGGCGCCGGCATGCTGGACAGCGTCCGCCGCGCCTGCCGCGAGGTGGTGACCGTGCCCGGCGTGCAGGCGGTGGAGGAGGCGCTGGGCGACCTCATCTACCTGAATGTCTGGCTGCTCGGCATCGCCTATCAGAAGGGGCTGGTGCCGCTCAGCGCCGAGGCGATCAATCGCGCCCTGGAGCTGAACGGCGCCCAGATCGAGCGCAACAAGGCCGCCTTCGCCCTCGGCCGCCAGGCGGCGCTTGCCCCGCCGGCGCCCGCCCGGCCGGAGGACGAGACGCTGGACGCGCTCATCGCCCGCCGCGTTGCCGACCTCACCGACTACCAGAACGCGGGCTACGCCCGCGGCTACGAAGCCTTCGTCACGAAGGTCCGTGCGGCCGAGGCCGCCGCCGTGCCGGGCGAGGAGCGCCTGACCCGTGCGGTGGCGACGCAGCTCCACCGCCTGATGGCGTACAAGGACGAGTACGAGGTCGCCCGCCTGCACAGCCTGCCGGACTGGGACGCCTTCCTGTCCGCCCACTTCACCGGCACGCGGCGGGTGGAGCTGAACCTCGCCCCGCCGCTGCTGGCCCGGCGCGACCCCGTCACCGGCCTGCCGCGCAAGATGACCTTCGGCCCCTGGATGCTGAAGGCGATGCGCCTGCTGCGCCACGGCAAGGCGCTGCGCGGCACCGCGCTCGATCCCTTCGGCCGCACCGAGGAGCGCCGGACGGAGCGCGCCCTGCCCGGCGAATTCCGCGCCGGCATCGAGCGCCTGCTGCGCCTGCTCTCGCCCGGGACCCTTGCCGCGATCTGCGCCTGGGCCGAGGCCTGGGCCGGCATCAAGGGCTATGGCCACATCAAGCTGCGCAACCTCGACGCGACGCGGGCGAAGCTTCCGATGCTGGAGGCGGCGGCGACCGCGCCGGTCAGCCCCGCGGCATCGCCAGCGGCGATGCTGGCGGCGGAATAGCGCCGGGGCCAATTGCGCCGCCAGGGCTGCCGCCCTCCCGCGGGCGGGCGACGTGCAGCGACATGATGGCGCGCAGAGGCTGGCCCCCGGGCGAGTCCGGGGCGGTGCGCAACACGATCACCTGCGGTCCCGCATCCTGCGGCGCCCGCGGCACCACCAGCACCGCGCGGTGCACGCGCAGCCCGCCCGCACCCGCCGCCATGGCCGAGGTGATCTGCAGCGGACTGACCAGCAGGTTCTCCTGGCGTTGCAGCACGCCGACCATGCGCTCGAACTCGCGCTCCAGCGCGGCGGAGGAGACGCCGCCCACCGCCAGCTCGCAGCTCGGCCCGCGCGGGTTGAAGGCGAGCAGGGCGGAGACCGAGGCAGGCGGCACCGCGGGCCGGGCCATCAGCCGGACGTTCGGATCAAGCGGCACCGGCTGCGCCGCCTGCCGCGCCGGATCCACGGCGACGAAGCCGAGGTTGGCACCGCGCCGCGCCACCTCCGCGCCATCCAGGTTGCCGCACACGCTGGCAAAGGCGCGGACCACGCCGGCGGCCGACACGTCCTCCTCCGCGGGTTCCGCGCCGAGAAGGCCGCCCTCGCCGGCGCAGCCGGCAAGCAGCAGCAGCAGCAGCGCGGAACGGGCGTGGCGCACGCTGCGCGGGGCGGAATGCATCGCGGGGGAATCCTTGGCGGCGCCGCAGCCTCGCGCGCTGCCGCATGCAAGGTCAATGCGCGGAGGCCGAACCGTCGGGGCGGCTCAGCGGCCGCGGGCAGCGCCGCAGGCTCCACCCTTTGCGCCCCGCACCAGGTCATGGACGAAGCCGAGCTTCTCGATCGCCGGGGACGACAGCACGAAGGGATAGAGATCCGGCGCGCCCATGCAGCGGTTCAGGCTGTTCACCGCATGGGTCAACGGCACCCACGCATCGACGAGGGCACCGATGTCGGGTGCCGCGTAGGGGTCGAAGGCGATCTCCGCCTGCAGCACGCCGCTGTCGTCCGCCCGCGGGCGGACGGAGAATTCAAGCGAGGCCGCCATCTCCAGGGTATCGACCATGTGCAGGAAGTGGGCCCAGGATTCGGCGAAGTCCTCCCAGGGGTGCGCGGTGGCGTAGGCGCTGACGTAGCGCGCCTGCCAATCCGCCGGCGGCCCCTCGGCATGGTGGCGCGCCAGGGCCGCGCCGTAGTCCAGCCGCTCGTCGCCGAACAGGGCGCGGAAGGGCTCCAGCCTGCCGGCGTCCCGCACCAGCCGGTTCCAGTAGAAATGCCCGCTCTCGTGCCGCACATGGCCGAGCAGCGTGCGGTAGGGCTCGCCCATCGCGGTGCGGCGCCGCTCCCGCTCCGCGTCGTCGGCCTCCGCCAGCGCCAGGGTGATCAGCCCCTCGTCATGGCCGGTCATCACCGCGGGCCCGCCGGCCGGGGGATCGGCCAGGATGTCGAAGGCCAGCCCGCCCGTACGGTCGTGGGCGCGGTCCGGCATCGGCAGGCCGAGCTTCAGCAGCGTGTAGGTCAGCCGGTGCTTGGCGACTTCCCAGCGCCGCCAGGGCAGCAGCGTCTCCGGCGCGCCGAGATCCGGGATGGTGCGGTTGTGCCGGCAGGACTTGCACAGCGCCTCCGTTGCGCGCGCCGGGATCAGCCAGTTGCAGGCATCCTGCCCGGCATTGGCGCAGAAGCGGAACCGGCCCTCCGGCTGTGCCAGCGCGCGCCAGGCGCGGCCATCGCGCTCCAGCGCCGACAGCGTCGCCGGCCCCGGCAGGAAGCCGAGCGCGCTGCCGCAGCGTTCGCAGCTCGTGTTCTCGAAGTGCAGCACCTGGCCGCACACCTGGCATCGGAAGAGGCGCATCGGGCAAGCCGACGCGCCAGGGAGTGGAAGGTTCCGTCGCCGGGCCACCTTCCTCCTGCGCGACGGATCAGCCCGGCGTGACGGCCCGCTCCCGCGCCGCCGCATGATCCCGCGGCTCCGTGTCGAGCGCCCCCGGGTCGAGCGGCTCCAGGTCCACCGAGACCGCCAGCCCGTGGGTGCCGCCGCCGAGCACCACGCCGCGCACCGGGCTGACATCGCCGAAGTCGCGGCCCCAGCCCAGCACCACGTGCTCATCCCGCACCACCAGGGCATTGGTGGGATCGAGGTCCACCCAGCCCGCGCCGGGGCCGAGCCAGGCACCGACCCAGGCGTGGCTCTGGTCCGCGCCGCGGCGCCGTGCCCCGCCCGGCGGCGGGCGCGTGCGCACATAGCCCGAGACGTAGCGTGCCGGCAGGCCGAGCGCGCGCAGCGCCGCGATCATCAGGTGCGAGAAGTCCTGGCATACGCCCTGCCGGCGCGACAGTACGTCCTCGACCGGGGTGGCGATGGTGGTGACGCCGGCGCGGAACCGGAAGTCACGCGCGATGCGGGCATTCAGGTCAAGCAGGCCCGCAAGGATGTGGCGGCCCGGCGGGAAGCTGGCGGCGGCATAGGCGCCGGCGGCGGGGCTGGCCGGCGCCATGGGCGAGGCCTGCGCGAATTCCGCGGCGGCCCAGGCATCGCCGGCCGCGCCCAGGCCGTTCGCCGCCGCGGCCACGTTCTCCCAGGGCGGCGTCGCGTCCGGCGCCGGCGGCGCGGGCAAGTCCACCGCGACCTCCGCCTCCGCCACCACCGCGAAGCTGGTGTGCGGCGCATCGAGGAACAGCCAGGTGGCGGCATTGCCGAAGTGGTCCGCCGTCGCGCGCCGCCGCGACGCGGCCGGCGTGGCGGTGATGCCGGCCGAGATCACCCGCTGCCCGGGCAGGTCGCCACGTGGCGTGAGGTGCAGCAGATGCGCGGCGAGATCGACGCTCGCGGCATAGTCGTAGCGCGTCGCGTGGCGGACCCTGTACCTCATGCCCGCACCGCGCGCCTCACGCGACGCCGGCCCGTACCGCGTCCCGGCTTTCCAGGCCGAGGCTCCGGGCCACCGGCAGCAGCGCGAAATAGCGACCGGAGACCCCGTTGGAGAGTGCCGCCACCGCGCCCTCCAATGCGGCGAGGCGCGGCGGCAGGGCCAGCGCGGCCTCCGCCTGGCCCGGCGCCTCGGCCACCGATCGCACCATCGCCTGCACCTCCTGCCCCAGTCGCTCCGCCTCGCCCGCCAGTGCGGGCATCGGCTCGTCGTCCGCCGCTTCCAGCTCCGCCAGCATGTCGCCGGCGGCGGCCAGCTGGAAGGCCAGGCCACGCGGATTGCCCGCGTCCGCCAGCACCAGGTCCAGCACCGGCGCGGGCTGGATCAGGCCGAGGTAGCGGCCGCGGTAGGTGATGACGGAATCGCAGAGCTCCAGCGCCACGCGCAGCCCGGGCTCGATCCGTCCCGGCTGCGCCGCGGCGCCGGGCTGGTCCAGGGCGCGGGCCACCCAGGCGGCGATGCTCTGCGCCCGCTCCATGCGCCGGCCGAAATCCAGGAACAGGCGCCCGCCGCCGCGCACCATGTTCTCGGCGGCCAGGCCGGCGACGGTCGCCGAGAAGCCCAGGATGCCGTCCGCGACCGCGCCGAGCCGGCCGACGCCGCCGGTGCCGGCGCCACGAAGCCGGCTGCCGAGGCCGCGCAGCGTCGTCGCGATCGTCGCCTGCATCTCGCCGGTGAGGCGGTCGCGCAGCAGGCCGGCGAGGCGCCCGACCTGGCCGAATTGCGCCGCCAGCGGCCCGCCCTCGCCGGCCGCGCGCAGCAGCGCCTCGGTCATCGCGGCGGTGCCGAGGCCGTGGCCCGCCTCGGGGGAGAGCAGCTCGGCGCGCACCAGGCAGCGGGCCAGCGTGTCCAGCTCCGCCATCTCGCGCGCCGTCGGGCTGGGCCGGGCCAGGCGCCCGGCGGCGCTGCGCAGCAGCCGGGCCGAGGCTTCCAGACGCTCCATGTAGCGGCCGAGCCAGTAGAAATCATCGGCGACGCGGCTCGGCAGGTCGCCGGAGGCGCGGCGGATCGCCAGCGGCGCCGTACCTGGCAGGGCGCCCAGCCTGAGCATCGCGGCGCCGCCCTCCTCCGGATCCTCGGCCGGCACCCAGACATCCTTGCCGAGCGACGGCGCGTCGCCCTCCGGCAGGGTGCGGGCCAGGCCGCCCGGCAGCATCTGCCAATCCTGACCATCATGCACCAGGAAGAGCCGCAGCATCACCGGGCGTGGCGCCAGCCTGCCATCCGGCCCGGCGCAGGGCGCGACGGAGGGGGCGAACGCCGCCGAGACCGCCCATTCCGCCGGGCTGGCCATCAGCCGCGCCGCCAGCGCCGCGCGCGCCTCCGCCGTCAGGGCGCCGGCGCGGACGGAGGGCAGGGTGCCGTCGAGCGCCCGGCGCACCAGCCAGGGGCGCAGATCCGCGCCCACCCGTGCCCGGGCCGCCGGGTCGCCGAGCCAGAGCGTCTCGGCCTGCGGCAGGCTGAGCGGCGCGCCGATCAGCCGCGGCGCCAGGGCCGGCAGCACGGCGGCGATGGCGGGCGCTTCGGCGAGGCCGGTGCCGGGATCGTTCAGGATGCGCACGGCGCCGCCGCGCGCCGCATCCAGCAGCCCCACCACGCCGCCGACGGGGTCCGGGTCGAGCTCCAGCGGGTCCACCGTGCGCCCGTCCTGGCGGCGCAGCAGCACGCCGATGCGCGAGAGCCCGCGCAGCGTCTTCAGGTAGAGCGCGCCGTCGCGCACCGTCAGGTCGCCGCCCTCGACCAGCGCGCAGGACAGGTGGCGCGCCAGCAGCACCTGCTCGAACCAGTCCGGCCCGCGCGGCCCGGGCGAGAGCAGCGCCACGCCGCTCCCGTCCGGCGCCAGGCGGGCCAGCGCGTCCTGCCAGAGATCGAGGAAGGGCCGCAGCGGACGCAGCGCGCGGGCGCGGAAGAATTCCGGCACCAGCCGCGCCAGCAGGTCGCGGTTCTCGAGCGCACGGGCAAGGCCCGCGGGACAGGCGGTGCGGTCGGCGACGACGTGCCAGGCGCCGTCCGCGCCGCGCAGCAGGTCGGCGGCGTAGCTCTGCAGCAGCGGCGCGCCGCCCGCCCGCCCGGCGGCGTCGCGGCAGGGGCGGAGGAAGGCCGGGTTGGCGAAGACCAGGGCAGGTGGCAGCAACCCCTCGGCCAGCAGGTGCTGCGGGCCGTAGACGTCGCGCAGCAACGCCTCCAGCGCCGCGGCGCGCTGCGCGAGGCCGGATTCCAGCGCCGCGAACTCGGCGGCGGGCAGGATCAGCGGGATGAGGTCGCACCGGCGCGGCGTGGCGACGGGGGTGGCGGCGGCGAGGCTTTCCTCGGCCAGCGCCTCGGCCAGCAGGACGGCGCGCTCGGCCAGCGTCTCGGCACCGAGCTGCGCCAGCGCGCCGAGCAGGGGCCGCCAGTGCGGCCGGAATCCGCCCTGGCCGTCCACCATCTCGTCGAGCGGTTCGATCATGCCGCGCCGCCTCCCTCCCCCGCTTGCGCGGGGCCGGGGTGGGGGTGCGCGTGGGGGTGGGTGTGGCCGCGCGCGTGGGGCAGGAGCCATCCGCACCGACCTGGACACCCCCACCCCGGCCCTCCCCCGCTTGCGGTGGAGGGAGGACGATGCACGATCATCCGAAGCGCCGCAGATCGAGTGTCCGCGGCGCCTCCGGCGCCACGTCCAGCCGCGGCTCCGGCATCGGGCCGGGGGTATGGCCGAAGGGCATGAAGCGGCTGCGGCGCCGCGCCTCGGCGCTGTTCGCGTTCACCGGCAGGTCGTCGTAGCTGCGCCCGCCGGGATGCACGACATGGTGCGTCAGCCCGCCCAGGGACCGCCCGGTCCAGCGGTCATGGAGGTCGAAGACCAGCGGCGACTGCACGCCGACCGTGGGATGCAGCGCCGAAGGCGGGTTCCACGCCTTGAAGCGCACGGCGCCGATATGCTCGCCGACGGTCTCCGTCGCCGTCAGCGGCACGGCGTGGCCGTTGCAGGCGAGCACGTAGCGTTCCTCCACAAGGCCCGAGAGCTTCACCTGCACGCGTTCCGTGCTGCTGTCCACGTAGCGCGCGGCGCCGCCGGCGGCGGGTTCCTCGCCCAGCACGTGCCAGGGCTCCAGCGCGTGGCGCAGCTCGATGCCGACGCCACGGATGGTGACCTCGCCGAGGCGCGGGAAGCGGAACTCCAGGTGCGGGCGGAACCACTCGGCATCGAGCGGGAAGCCCATGCCGCCCAGCTCCTCCAGCGCGTCGGAAAAATCCTGCGCGACGTTGTGGTGCAGCATGAAGTCCTCATGCAGGCGCGTGCCCCAGCGCACCAGGCGGCGCTCGTAGGGGCGCTGCCAGAAGGCCGCGACGGCCGAGCGCATCAGCAGCATCTGCGCCGCCGACATGCGCGCGTGCGGCGGCATCTCGAAGGCGCGGAACTCCACCAGCCCGAGCCGGCCGGTGGCGGTTTCCGGCGCGTACATCTTGTCGATGCAGAATTCGGTGCGGTGGGTGTTGCCGGTGACGTCGGCGAGGATGTTGCGGAACAGCCGGTCCACCACCCAGGGCGGCGTCTCCTCGAAGGCGCGGATCCGGGAGAAGGCGAGCTCCAGCTCGCGCACCGCGTCCTGCCGCGCCTCGTCGATGCGCGGGTGCTGGCTGAACGGCCCGATGAAGAGGCCGCTGAACAGGAAGCTCAGGCTCGGATGGTTGTGCCAGAAGCCGAGCAGCGACTTCAGCAGGTCGGGCCGGCGCAGGAAGGGGCTTTCGGCCGGCGTCGCCGCACCCATCACCACGTGGTTGCCGCCGCCGGTGCCGACATGGCGGCCGTCCAGCATGAACTTCTCGGCCGAGAGGCCCTCCTGCCGCGCCGCGTCGTAGAGCTGCTCCGTGCGCTCGACCATCTCGGGCCAGCTCGCGGCCGGGTGGATGTTCACCTCGATGACGCCGGGGTCGGGCGTGACGGAGAAGTGGTTGAGGCGCGGGTCGCGCGGCGGCAGGTAGCCTTCGAGGATCACCTTGCGGCCAATCTCGGCGGCGGTCGCCTCCACGGCGGCGGTGAGGTCCAGCCAGTCCTCCGCGGCGAAGAGCGGCGGGTAGAAGACGTGGAGAAGGCCGTCCCGCGCTTCCACGGCAAGCGCCGTGCGCACCGCGCCGGGGTTGGCGCGGCCGACCACGGGCAGGTCCTGCGGCACGGGACGAAAGCCATCGCTGCCGGCGAGCGCGCCCTCGGCGCCGGCGCTTTCGCGCCATCGCGCGACAGCTTGGCGTCCCAGCGCGTCCCGCGGCGGCAGCGGGTCACGCGGGGCGAAGGGGTCGGGCGCCGCCTCGAATTGCCGCGCCGCATCGGCTTCCGACATCCAGGGCAGGCTCTCCAACGGCAGGCGCAGGCCGATCGGGCTGTCGCCCGGGATCAGGAACAGCACCCCGTCGCGGAAATACCAGCGCCCCGACTGCCAGCGCCGCGTGCCGTCCCGCATGACGCGGCGCAGCGGCAGCACGGCCCCGACCGGCGATGCCAGACCCTCGCCGAAGACCTTCGCCAGACGCGCACGCTCCAGCGGGTCGCGCAGCCGCGCATCCTCGACGACGACGTTCGCCGGCAGGCGCCGCTCGCGCCAGAGGTAGTAATGGACGTCCTCATGCGCGGGGTTGACCAGGGCGGGATCGACCTGCAGGCGCTCGGCCAGCGCCGCGGCGAAGCGGGCGGCATCCTCCGCCCCCGCATCGTCCCGATCCTCGTCGGAGGCGAGCAGCGCCGGGTCGCGCCAGACCGGATCGCCGTCGCGGCGCCAGTGCGCGTGCAGTGCCCAGCGCGGCAGCTGCTCGCCCGGGTAGTGCTTGCCCATGGCGTATTGCAGCGCGGCGCCCGGCGCCCAGAGCGGTGCCAGGCGGCGCAGCAGCCGGCCGGCATAGCGGCGCTTGGTGGGGCCCAGCGCCTCGATGGTCCATTCCGGCGCGTCCATGTCGCCGGCGGCGATGAAGGTCGGCTCGCCGCCCATGGTCAGCCGCACGTCGCCGGCGGCGAGCGCGCGGTCCACCGCCTCGCCGCGCGCCAGGATCGCCTGCCACTCGCCGTCGGTGTAGGGCTTCGTCACCCGCGGCGTCTCGCGGATGCGGGTGACCCGCATGTCGAAGGCGAAGTCCGCCTCCGCGCCCAGCTCGACACCGCCCGAGATCGGCGCGGCGGAAGCGGGCTCCGGCGTCGCCGCCAGCGGGATGTGGCCCTCCCCGGTCATCAGCCCCGAGGTTGCATCGAGGCCGATCCAGCCGGCGCCTGGCAGGTAGACCTCGGCCCAGGCATGCAGGTCGGTGAAGTCGGCGGTGGGGCCCTCCGGCCCCTCCAGCGGCTTCACGTCCCCCACCAGCTGGATGAGGTAGCCGGAGACGAAGCGCGCGGCGAAGCCGAGATGGCGCAGCAGCTGCACGAGAAGCCAAGCGGAATCGCGGCAGGAGCCGCGGCCCTCGGTCAGCGTCTGCTCCGGCGTCCAGACGCCCGGCTCCATGCGGACGATGTAGGCGATGGCGCGCTGCACGCGGGCGTTCAGCGCGACGAGGAAATCCACCGTGCGCTGCCCGTCCTGCGGCGGGACCCCCGCCAGGTATTCGGCGAACCGCCGCGTCGGCGCCATGCGCTTGCGGACGGGGGCGAGTTCCTCCTCCAGCACGGGGTCGTAGGCGAAGGGGACGGTCTCCGCCCCGGGTTCGAGGAAGAAGTCGAAGGGGTTGATCGTTGCCATGTCGGCGACGAGGTCCACGGTGACCTCGAAATGCGTCACGCGTTCGGGGAAGACCAGGCGGGCCTGCCAATTGCCCTGCGGGTCCTGCTGCCAGTTCAGGAAGTGGCCCGTGGGCTCGACCTTGAGCGCGTAGGAGAGGATGGGCGTGCGCGCATGCGGCGCAGGGCGCAGCCGCACCGTCTGGGGACCGAGTGCGGTGGCGCGGTCGTAGCGGTAGCGCGTGGCGTGATGCAGGGCGACGTGCAGGGCCATGGGGAAGCGGCTGTTCCGGGAGGGGTCCTGTCGTTTACAGCAAGAACCGCGCCTTTGTCGGCATCTGCCTTGCGCGCGCGGGTCATGCGCGGCGCAGCGGTGGCTGCCCATTCCGCAGGCAACTCCCGGCCCCTCCCCGAGCGGCGCGGACCGGTCTAGGCTTCGGCCAGGGATCGAGGGACGGTTCAGGGCATGGCGCGAAAGAGCAGGGTCCTCGGCAGCTTCGCCGAGGCGGTGAGCGACATCGCGGACGGGTCGGTGGTGGGCTTCGGCGGCTTCGCCGGGCCCGGGACGCCCTACAACCTGACCAGGGCCCTGCTCGAACAGGGTGCGAAGCGGCTGACCTGCGTGGCCAATACCACCGGCGGCGCGCACCAGCCGCGCCTGCCGGACATCGGCATGCTGGTGGAGAACGGCCAGGTGGCGAAGGTGGTGTGCAGCTTCACCGCCGCCACGCGCCCGACCGATACGCTGCCCTTTACGAAATACTACGAGAGCGGCGAGTGCGATGCCGAACTCGTGCCGCAGGGCACGCTGGCCGAGCGGCTGCGCGCCGCCGGCGCCGGCATCCCCGCCTTCTACACGCCGACCGCGGTGGGCACCGAGCTGGCCGAGGGGCGCGAGACGCGGGTGATCGGGGGGCGCGAATACCTGCTGGAATACGCCCTGAAGCTGGACGTGGCGCTGATCCGCGCCTGGAAGGCCGATGAGGCCGGCAACCTGGTGTTCCGCCTGGCGCAGCGGAATTTCTGCCCGCTGATGGCGACGGCGGCAACGCTGACGATCGTGGAGGTGGAGGAACCGATCCTCCCCGCCGGCGCGCTTGACCCCGACCTGATCCACGTCTCCGGCATCTTCGTGCAGCGGCTGGTGCGGATCCCACCCGCGCCGGAAGGATTGTGGACCGTTCGGCGGGTGGAGCGCGCACGATGAGTGGCACGGAGAGCAAGCCCGGCTGGGATCGCCAGGGGATGGCGGACCGCATCGCCCGCGAATTCGGGGAGGGCTGGATCGTCAATCTCGGCGTCGGCATCCCGACCCTTTGCAGCAACACCGATATCGGCGACCGCGGCATCACCTACCACGCCGAGAACGGCGTCATCGGCTACGGCCCGGTGCTGCCCCCGGGGCAGGAGGATCTGCACCTGGTGAACGCCGGCGGGCAGAACGTCTCGCTGAATCCCGGCGCGGCGATCGTGCACCATGCCGACAGCTTCGGCATCATCCGCTCCGGGCGCATCGACGTGACGGTGATGGGCGCCTACGAGGTCGCCTGCAACGGCGACTTCGCCAACTGGAAGGTCGCCGGCGCCAAGGGCGGCGGCATCGGCGGCGCGATGGACCTGGCCGCCTGCGCGAAGCGGGTCTTCATCATCCTGGAGCACACGCAGCGCAACGGCGCCTCGCGGCTGGTGCCGCGCTGCGCCCTGCCGGTGACGGCGCGCGGCGTGGTGACGCTGGCCTGCACCAACCTCGGCCTGTTCGAGCCGGCGGGCGAGGGGTTCCGGGTGCGCGAGCTGGCGCCGGGCGTGCATTTCGCCGCGGCGCAGGCGGCGACGGCCTGCCCGTTGTACGGGGCGTGACGCAGCCCGTCTTCACGACGGCACGGCTGCGGCTGCGGCCGCGCAGCCTCTCGGATACGGAAGCCTGCTTCGCCATGGACCGCGAGCCGGGGGTCACCGACCACATCGATGGCCCCTGGGACGATCCCGCCGCGCACCGCGCCTTCATCGCGGAGCGCACGGCCGGCCCCTGGCCCGCCGGCATGGGCTACTGGGTGGTGCAGGCGGAGGGTGCCTTCGCGGGCTGGGTCTGCCTCGTGCCGGGCGGCGACGCGGACTCCGATGTCGAGGTCGGCTGGCGGCTGCGGCCCTCGCTCTGGGGCCGCGGCATCGCCACCGAGGCCGCGGCGCCGCTGCTGGGGCACGGTTTCGCGACGCTCGGCCTGGCGGAGATCGTGGTGCGCATCGCGGCTGAGAATTCGGCCTCGCTGCGCGTCGCGGCGAAGCTCGGGTTTCCGCCGCCGGCGGAGCACTCGGTGGGATACCTGCGCGGCGCCCTGCCGCGACAGGACTGGCTTGCACGAGAGGGAGGGCGGCATGCCCCTGCACGTTGACTACTACGCCTCGCTGAACTCGCCCTGGACGCATCTCGGCGCCGCGCGCATCGAGGCGATGTGCGCGCGGCACGGCGCCAGCCCGCGCATCTGGCCGGTGGATTTCGGCACCATCTTCGCCGGCTCCGGCGGGCTGCCGCTGCCGAAGCGCAGCCCGCAGCGCCAGGCCTACCGCATGATGGAGCTGCGGCGCTGGCGCGACCACCTGGGCATCCCCATCACCCTGCAGCCCAGGCACTTCCCGACGGGCGAGGCGCTCAGCAGCGCCTGCGTCATCGCCCTGCGCGAGACAGCGGGCGACGCGCCCGCGATCCGCCTCGCGCACCGCGTGCTGAAGGCGCTGTGGGAGGAGGAGCAGGACCCGGGCGACGAGGCGGTGCTGGCGGCGCTGATCGGCGAATGCGGCCTCGACGCCGGGGCGGTGATCGCGCTCGGCAGGGAGCCGCGCTGGGCGGAAATGAAGGAGCGCGACACGCAGGCGGCGCTGGCCCGCGGCGTCTTCGGCGCGCCGAGCTACGTGATCGGCGACGAGATCTTCTGGGGTCAGGACCGGCTGGAATTCGTCGAGCGCAGACTCGCAAAGGGCTAATCCCGGCAGGCCGCCGCGTCCGTCACGTATCCCGCCGCCAGGTCCGCCCGCAGCGCTGCCGCGTCACGTGCGGCGGGCGGGCCGTGGCCGCCGCCGCCGGGCGTGCGCAGCGTGACGCTGTCGCCCCGCCGCAGCGCGTATTGCCGCTTCGGGTCCTGCGCCGCGCCGTTGATCAGCAGCGCGCCGGCCGCGCCGGCCGCCCCGCCTTCGATGCCGAAGGCGGGGAAGATGGTGCGTTCCGCCAGGAAGCTGGCGGCGATCGGCGTCCCGTTCGGCACCTCGCTCTCGATCTCCTGGCCGAGGCCGCCGCGGTGCCGGCCCGGGCCGCCGCTGTCCGGGCGCAGCCGCTTGTGGCGGAAGCGCAGCGGCGCGATGTGCTCGCTGATCTCGATGCTGGTCGATGAGACGTTGGAGGGCCAGCTCAGCGTCGTCTGTCCGTCGCGCCGCCCGTTGCCGCCCATGCCGCCGTTGAAGAAGAACATGTTGGCGTAGGGCCTGGCCCTGCCGGCGCCGTCGTCGCGCAGGCCGGACTGGTTCATGCCCCACATCGGCGTCAGCGCCTGCGCCATGATGCGCGCCATCACGTCCGCGCTGCCGCCGGGCGAGACCGGCACGATGATGCGCACCGGGCGGTTGGCGGCGAACTCCGCCGCGTTGGCCGCGGCGAGGCCGCCGCCCCCCAGCAGCAGTGCGAGCGTCAGCATCACGCGCGGCAGCATGCGTCCCTCCCGAGGATCCGGCCGGGCGGCGTTCCCCGCCTGCATTGCCGCACGGCCGGGCGCGTCGCGCAAGCCGGCGGGGCGGGAGTTGACATCGCCGCGGCAGGGCGGAGCATCGCCGGGAAACGGGCAAGGAAGCGCGGCAGCATGCGGCACGGCGACGCCACCGGAGGCGCGGCATGAGCCCGCCGCTCGATCCCCTGTTCCGGCCGCGCAGCGTGGCCATCATCGGCGCCTCGACGGACCCGGCGAAGATCGGCGGGCGGCCGATCGCCTACCTGAAGTCCGGCGGCTACGCCGGCCGCATCCTGCCGGTGAACCCGAATGCCGCCGAGGTGCAGGGCCTGCCCAGCGCGCCGACGCTGGATGCCGTCGCGGGGGAGGTCGATCTCGCCATCGTCGCCGTGCCCGCCGCGGCCGTCGCCGCCGCCATCGATGCCTGCATCCGCAAGGGCGTGCGCGCCGTGGTGCTGTTCAGCGCCGGCTACGCGGAGCTTGGCGATGCAGGCCGGGCGGCGCAGGAGGCGATCGTGGCGCGCTGCCGCGCCGCCGGCATCCGCCTGCTCGGGCCGAACGCGCTGGGGCTGATGAACCCGGGCGACGGGGTCTACCTGACCTTCAGTGCCTCGATGCAGAACGGCCCGCCGCGGGCGGGGCGCGTCGCCATCGCCACGCAGAGCGGCGCGGTCGGCACCTATTGCCTGACCCTGCTGATCGACCGCGGCGCCGGCATCAGCCATCTCGTCACCACCGGCAACGAGGGCGACGTGGACGTCGCCGCCTGCATCGACTGGCTGGCCGACGATCCGGCAACGACGGTGATCCTTACCTATCTGGAAGGCGCACGGGACGGCGCGCGGCTGCTGGCGGCACTGGAGAAGTGCCGCGCCGCGGGCAAGCCCGTGGTGGCGATGAAGGTCGGCACCAGCGAGGTCGGCGCCGCCGCGACGCAAAGCCACACCGGCACCCTGGCCGGCGCCGATGCCGGCTACGATGCCGCCTTCGAGGCGGGCGGCGCCTGGCGCGCCGGATCCTTGGCCGAGGCCGTGGACATTGCGGCCGCCTGCACCGCGGGCAGGCTGCCGCGCGGCCGACGGCTCGGCGTGATCACCGTCTCCGGCGGCGCCGGCGCCTTCCTGGCCGATGCCGCCGCCGCCGCGGGGCTGGAGATGCCGGAGCTGCCGGCGGAAGCGCAGGCGGCGATCCGCGCGGTGGTGGCCTTCGCCGGGCCGCGCAACCCGGTGGATTCCACGGCGCAGATCGCCAATGACAGGACCGCGCTGGACCGCATGCTGGAGATCATGCTGCGGCACGGGCGCTTCGACGCGCTGGTCGGCTTCCTCGCCTTCATGGGCGAGAACCCGCAGCGCCTGGCGGACGGGCTGCCGGCGATGGAGCGGCTGCGCACCGCCTATCCTGACACGGCCTTCCTGTTCAGCATGCGGGCGCCGCCCGATGTGCGGGCGATGCTGCTGGAGCGCGGCATCGCCACCTTCGAGGAACCGCTGGACGCGGTGCGCGCCGCCCGCGCGCTGGCCTGGCTGGGGGAGCGGCAGCACGAGAGCCGCCCTGCCGCGGCGCCGCCCCCGCCCGCCGCGC
>JAIEOP010000302.1 GCA_019750465.1 Acetobacteraceae bacterium
GGCGGCGCTGCCGCGCCTCCAACGCGGCGCGTTCGCCATCGACACCTCGATCAGAACCGCCTTCGGCGCTGGCATCGCTGCCCTCTCCGCCACTTTCCGCAGCGAATCACAGCCGATCATCAGTGGCTGGATATTCCGCGGCCAGGACACTACGGTTGCGCGCAACAGCCTCGGGGGAAGCGGACATGCGCCAGATCAGCATCGGCGACGTCACGATCAGCAGCATCGTCGAGCGCGACGGGCCCTGGCGCGCGCCCGAGGCCATGTTCCCCGACTACGATGCGGAGCGCGGCAGGCGCTTCCTGGCGGAGCTCGACCCGGTGGTGTTCGATCCGGCGAGCGGGAAGATGGTGATCACCTACCAGACCTTCGTCGTGCGGACCCCGAGGCACACCATCCTGGTCGATACCTGCACCGGCGAGGACAAGGGCTACCCGGCGCCCATGGACTTCCCGAAGGCGCCCTGGCTGGATGGGTTCAAGGCGCAGGGCCTGCGCTTCGAGGACATCGACTACGTCTTCTGCACCCACCTGCACATCGACCATTGCGGCTGGAACACGCGGCTGGTGGACGGACGCTGGGTGCCGACCTTCCCGCGCGCGAAGTACGTCTTCCACAAGGGCGAATACGCCGCCTGGGAAGCCGCGACGCGCGAGGGCAGGAACCCGCCCGGCGAGGTCTGGCGGATGAACTGCGAGCCCGTGGCCGCCGCCGGCCAGGCGCTGCTGGTCGATGACGGCTACACCCTGGACGACACGGTCTCGCTGATCCCGACGCCGGGGCACTCGCCCTGCCATTGCTGCGTCGCCATCAGGTCCCGCGGCCGGCGCGCCATCGTCACCGGCGACCTGATGCACCACGCCATGCAGGTGATGGCGCCGGAGTGGCACACCGTCTTCGACTGGGACGCGAAGCAGGGCATCGAGAGCCGCCGTCGCTTCCTGGCGAGCGTGGTCGACACCGGCGACCTGATCCTGCCGATCCACTTCCCGAACCCGACCGCGGGCACCGTGAACAGCGGCGGCCCACCGGGCGGATACCGCTGGAACTTCCAGACGTGAGATCGAGGGAGAGACCGCCATGGCACGCCTGCCCTACCTGACGCAGGACGACCTGAAGCCCGAGGACAAGGGGCTGCTGTCGCGCGACATCAACCTGTACCGCATCCTGGTGCACAACCCGGAGGCGATGCGCGCCTTCTCCGGCCTCGGCGGGTACCTGCGCCACCGCACCACGCTGGATGCGCGGCTGCGCGAGCTGGCGATCCTGCAGGTGGGCTGGCTGGCGAAGAGCGCCTACGAGTGGTCGCACCACGTGAAGATCGGCTACGACTTCGGCGTCACCGACGCCGACATCGAGGCGCTGAAGGCCGAGACCGCCGGCCGGGCCAGCGCGCTTGAGCCGCGCGCCAAGCTGGTGCTCCAGGCGGCGCGGGAGATCCATGCCGGCGGCTGCTCGGAGGCGACCTTCCGCGCGCTGGAGGGCTGCTTCAGCAACGCCGAGGTGCTCGACGTGGTGGTGACCGCGGCGTTCTACTGCGCGGTGGTGCGCCTGCTGGCGAGCTTCGCGATCGACGTCGAGCCGAGCTACATGCCCTACCTGGAAAGGCATCCGCTGCCGGCGTGACCGGTGCGGCGCGGCACCCCTGGCGACGCCTATGCCGCCGCTTGTAGAACCCCTTCGATCGATGCCGGACCCCGCCCCATGACCGCCGAGACCCGCAAGCCCCGCGGCCGCCAGTTCTTCGCCAATCCAGGCCCGACCAACATCCCCGATTCGGTGCTGCTGGCGACCGCGCACCAGACCGTGGATTTCAACGATCCCGCCTTCGGCGAGATCTACTGGGCCTGCCTCGCCGGGCTGAAGCGGGTGCTGAAGACGCAGCAGGACGTCTTCCTCTACACCGGCTCAGGACACGCGGCGTGGGAGGCGAGCCTCGTCAACCTGCTCTCGCCGGGCGACGTGATCCTGGTGCTGGAGAGCGGGCATTTCTCGCAGTCCTGGGGGCGCATGGCGACCGACCTCGGCATCGAGGTGCGCAGCGTCGCCGCCGACTGGCGCCGCGGCGTGGACATGGCCGATGTCCGGGCGGCGCTGGCCACCGACCGGGACCACGCCATCAAGGCGGTCGGCGTGGTGCACAACGAAACCTCCACCGGCATGATGATCCCGGTGCAGGAGGTGCGCGCGGCGCTGGACGCCACCGGCCATCCGGCGCTGCTGCTGGCGGACACCATCTCCTCGCTTGGCAGCCTCGATTTCCGGATGGACGAGTGGGGCGTCGATGCCGCGGTGGGCGGCAGCCAGAAGGGGCTGATGCTGCCCACGGGGCTGAGCTTCACCGGCGTCTCGGCCAAGGCGCTGGCGGCGCACAAGGGCTCGCGCCTGCCGAAGCACTACTTCCACTGGACGGCGATGCAGAACCGCCCGCTGAAGAGCTTCCTCGGCACCGTGCCGATCAGCTTCTTCTACGGCCTTCGGGAAGCGCTGCGCCTGATGGAGCAGGAGGAGGGGCTGGAGAACGTCTTCCTCCGCCACACGCGGCTGGCGCGGGCGGTGCGGGCCTGCGTGCAGCACTGGTCCGGCAACAACGGCCCGCAGCTGTTCTGCCAGACGCCGGCGCGGCTCTCGGACAGCGTGACCGCGGTGCTGATGCCGGAGGGGCACAACGCGGATGCGCTGCGCGGCGTGGCGATGAACCGCTACAACGTCTCGCTCGGCGGCGGGCTGGGGCCGCTCGGGGGCAAGGTGTTCCGCATCGGGCACCTCGGCGACCTGAACGAGCCGATGATCCTCGGCACGCTGGCGAGCCTGGAGCTGGCGATGCGGGTCTCCGGCGTGCCGCATGCGCCGGGGGGTGTGGATGCGGCGATCGCCAGCCTGGCGGCGGGGTAGGCGACGGCGGCAACCGGCTGACGGCGTCCATGAGACGCCGTCAGCCGGTATTGGCCGCCGGGATCGGCGCGACCAGCCGGGCCAGTTCGGCACGGTATTCGGCGCGCAGGACCAGCCGCTCCTCCAAGGGCAGGAAATGCGACCAGAGGTGGAAGGTGGATCGCGCGATCTCTGCCTGGGCGCCTGTCCAGGTGCCGCTCGGCTCCGCGCGAGCCGCGGCGAGGTCGCGCATCACTCGGGCACGAATGCCCGGAACGATGTCGTCCTGCTGTTCCTGAGGCAGGGAGCCGGCGACGAAGAGGTCCTGCTGCACGAGGATGTCCCGAATCGGTGGGTGGTCGGCACCCGGCGAGGATAGCCGATCCGGCGCCGCAGTCACGACAGCGGACGCGTCTGGCTGATCACGACCCGTTCGTCCGGCGTCAGGCCGTAGGCCGCCTCCAGGGCGGTTTCCATGCGCAATGCGTTCAGCGCGATCGCGGCATCGTAGCGCAGCACGCGCTCGCCGGCCCCGATGGCCTGCGCACGCAGGTCGGGGTTGGCGCTGCGCCGGACGGACGGCAGCCGCCGCAGCAACGCCTCCGCGCCGGCCATGCCCACGAAGTTGCGCCCACGCAGCGCGAGCCGCCATTGCAGGGCGATGAACGGACCATCCGCGGCGTCGAGGAAGATGCGATCGAGCAGCGGCATTCCGTTGGCGTTCAGCCGCAGTTCGCCGCCCTCGAAGGCAACGGTCAGGTTCGCGTCGGGCGGAAGCAGCCCGGCCATGCGCGCGATCGCCGCCTGTGTCTGCTCTGCCTGCCGGGCCATCGCCCAGGCCTGCGTTTCGCGGCGTGCGAGGGTCGGCGGCGCGCTGCGCCTGAGCGCATCGAGGGGCATCACCTGGCCGGCCAGAAGCCACTCGATCGGTTCCGTCTGCACGGCGCAGGCCGCGAAGCGATGCTCCAGCCGATGCAGCGCCGCGGCGCGGCGGGTGTGCAAGGCCGTGGCGACACGGGCGCCCCGCGCCAGCGCCGCCCGCGTCTGGCTATCCGCGCGTGGGACGGGAAGTGGCGCGATGAACTGACGGTTGGCCTCGAAGAAGCCGCCCATCTTCGGCTTGGCGATGCACCGGAAGACCCAGTCGCAGACGCCGCCATGCAGGACCGCGAGCAGGAACCAGAGATCCTCGGCCCGCGTCGGAAGTATGCAATTCACCCGAACGTTGTTGGCCGCGAGGACGCCCGAGGCATCGGGCGCAACCTCAAGCTCCTTCACCGTCTGCGCGACGAAGAGCTTCGGCCGGTCCTGCTTGTCGAGATTCTTGGGATAGTTGTACGCCCACCAACTGACCGCATCATCCATCTTGCCATCCTCACGCGCACGAAGCGCCGCCTCGTGGCGCGCGAGGTAGGCCCAGGCGAGGGGAAAGTCGCTTGCCATCCGTGCCGCGGGGATCAGTCGCATCCGCCCCGCCTCGTCGGGCGCGTAGGGGAAAAGGATGTGCCATTCGGGCCGTGGCACTTCCCAGCGCCGCACATCGGGCCCGCTGACCAGCGGCAGCATGATCGCGTCCTCGATGGGGACCGCCGTGCCGTCATGCGCCTCGTACCGGCCCGGCGCGCGGAGGCGCAGGTGATAGATCGAATCGGCGCTGGTCTGCAGCCCGACGATGATCGAGGCAACGCCATCGAGCCTGTCGCACCGTGCCTCCAGCGCCGTCATCACCGCGCGCTCCGCGCGCGGCAGCAATGTCCAGGCTTCGCCGGCGGCAAGCCCCTCATACGGGACGGTCCGGTCGGGATCGCTCCAGTCCGGCACGACCGGTCCGGTCGGCGCCTCCTGGAAGCGCACCGCCGCGTTCGGCTCCCTCGTGAAGAATTGCAGCGCGGTATAGGTGATCGCCTCGTCGAAGACCTGGAAATCCTTGAAGTCGATCCAACGGTCCAGGTGGCGGCCGCGATGCACCCTGCGCCGCAGCCCCCTGCCATACTCGTTCAGCAACCACAGGCTGGGCGCGATGAAGCCCAGCCGCCCGCCCGGGCGCAGCAGGTCGATGCCCTTCTCGATGAAGGGCAGGTAGAGGTCGGTGTTGCCGGTCTGCGCGCTGGCGTAGCGCGGTCCCGCCGTCTGCAGCCCGGGTGCGGTGGCGCGGCGCAGGTAGTCGGCGACCTCCGGCATCACGCGCCGATAGTTCTGCAGCTTCACGTAGGGCGGATTGCCGATGACGCAGTCGAAGCCGCCGCGCGCGAAGACCTCCGGAAAGGCGCCCTGCCAGTCGAAGGCGTTGATCCGTTCCCGGCCGGAGGGCAGCAGCTCAGCATAGTTCTGATTGATGTTGGCGATGTCCGGCCCGACCAGGCTGTTGCCGTCGCGGATGGTGTGGTCGAGATCGGAGAGCGCCGAGCCGGCGCGGGCCGTGTGCAGCCAGAGCGCGAGGCGAGTCAGCTCCACCGAGGCCGGGTTGATGTCCACGCCGTAGATGTTGCGCGAAAGGATTTCCTTTGTCGCGGCGTCGTCATCGAACAGCAGCGCCTGATCGCCTGCCAGCCGTTGCCGCTCGGCCTCGGTCCGCCGCACTTCGAGCAGCAGGTAGTCCAGCGCGTAGATCAGGAAGGCGCCGGAGCCGCAGGCGGGATCGACCACGGTCAGCAGCCGCAGCGCCGCCTGATAGCGTTCGATCGCCTGAACCTGCGCCCGCACGGGAGAGGTCCGCCGCGCGATCTGGTCCTCCGTGAAGCGCGTCGCCTCATCCCAACCGGCCTCCTGGCGCAGGGATTCCAGCCGGGTGCCGAGAGTTTCCTCGACCACCTGCGCCACCACCCATTCCGGCGTGTAGTACACGCCGTCGCGCTTGCGCCTGGTGATCACGGTCAGGGAGGGGCGCCCGTCCTGCGCCGCTTCCAGCGCCTCCAGCTCGGTGATCGACTGCTCGAAGATGCGACCCAGTGCGTAGAGCGTGATGGCCCGCCCATCCGCCGTCGTGCCGAAATTGTAGTTGGCCGCGAAGTAGAGGAGGTTCGGCTGCGGCGATCGCAGGCTCGCCTCGTCGCCACCCTGGCCCGGGAAGAAGAAGGCGTGGTTGGGCAGTTCCAGCTCGTCCAATTCCGGGTCGGTCGCGAACAGGCCGCCATTGAAGCGGTTGAGCGGCTGGCCGTCGAACGGGCCGCCGGTGTCCATCCGCCGGAACAGGCGCCTCAGCATCTCCCAGCCTTCCCCGCCGGCAGGATGCAGTGCCTCCGTGCTCAGCCGGACCAGGCGATTTCGCAGCAATTGCGGCGGGTAGGCGATCTGCTGCCCCATGTCCTCGCAGAACAGGACGAAGATCATGCGGTCGAGCAGCTTCTGGGCCAGCCGCACCAGGCGCCCCCTGGTGTGGGGATAGGCCGGGTTGGCCTCGATCAGCGCATGGATCAGCGCCTCGCGGTAGCGGCGGTACTCGGCGTAGAACTCGCGTTCGAGATCGCGCTCGCGGACAAGCTGTTCCCGAATCAGCCTCAGCAGGGGCGGCTCGCCGATTCTTGACAGCAACATGTCCCGGTGCAGCAGCCGGGCGAACAGGAACCGCTGGAAGGCGCCCGCCGGGGTGTCGTCCAGAAGCGCCGTGCCTGGCACGCCGGGCGGGCGACGGATGACGAAGCGCAGCGACTGCGCCGGCATCTTGTCCCGCCAATAGACCCGGACCTCGTTCATGTCGGAGACGATGCCGAAGCGGGGCCTGATGGGCGCCCCCGCAAACAGTGGCAACTCGGCACCGCGCAGGTAGTCCGCGCACTGCTGGACCGGCGACCGGCGATTGCCGCGGCGCGCTTGCGGCGCATCGAGGCTCGAACGGATATCCTTGAACTCGCAGATCACCTGTGGAACCGGCATGGTGGGCGGCGCATCGAACCAGCCGAGCGCAAGGTCCGCGAAGCCCGTATTGCCGCCGCCGCCGGCGCCGGGAATCGGGTGCCGCGGGTAGGCGGTGAAGCCCCGTTCAGGCCCCGCAGCGCCGCCGGGCCAGTAGCCCCAGAGATCGAAGAAGAACGTCCTGAGGAAGCCCGCCTCCGCCTGGGTCTCCGTCTGGCGACCACGATTCGCCCAGTCCCGCAACCGCGCGACAAGGGCGATGTCGTCCGCCGAGCCCCTGAAGTCATCCGCTTCAGAACCAAACCGGCTACGGAGATAGGTATCCGAGAGAAGCGGAATGTAGTCGTCAGCCATGATGAGTCGCTCGGCACCTTGACGTCCTGGTGATGTGGGATCGGCGCGCGGCGCAGAGGCACACCGGAGTACTTCCTACCGGATCATCCCCTCCTTCAGCGCCTCCTCGCGGAACGCCAGCCCGTGCCCGGGCCGCTCGGGCGCGGTGATGTGGCCATCCGCGATCTCGGGCGGATCCACCCACAGGTCATCCAGCAGCCCCATCTGCTCCGCCCAGATGCCGTTCGGGATACTGGCCAGCAGGTGCACGTTCAGCTCCGGGAACAGGTGCGGCGCCAGGGTCATGCCCCAGGTGTCGGCGACGATCGCGATCTTGCGCAGCTCCGTCAGCCCGCCGCGCATCGGGTCCGGCTGCAGGATCGGCAGGCGCGGATGCTCGAAGAAGGGCTTGAGGTCGGCGCGGCCGAAATGCGTCTCGCCGCCGACCACGCGCAGGTCCAGCGCCCCGGCGCAGCGGAGGTAGCCGGCGTAATCGTCCGCCAGCACCGGCTCCTCCAGCCAGTAGATGTCGTACCGCTCGAACTTGCGGCCCATGGTGATCGCCACGTCGGCCGACCAGCCCATGTTCACGTCGATCATGATCTCCACATCGGGGCCGACGGCGTCGCGCATGCGGCGGACGTTCTCCACATCCGTGCGCAGATCGCCGATGTGCGCGACCTGCATCTTGATCGCCCGGTAGCCCTGCGCGACGTAGTGCCGCGCCTTGGCGATCATGCCGTCGCCGCGGGCGCCGCGGAAGCAGCCGCTGCCATAGATCGGGATGCGCGTGCGGAAGCTGCCCCACAGCCGGTGCAGCGGCAGGCCGGCCGCCTTGCCCACCACGTCCCAGAGCGCGATGTCGATGGCGGACTGCGCCATCATCGCGACCCCGCCGCGCCCGCCGGTGAGCGTCGCGCGCCACAGGTCGCGCCAGATCGCCTCCACCTCGGTGGCGCTGCGGCCGAGGATGCGCGGCGCCATCGCCTCCTCCAGGCAGGCGCCGATGGTGCGTTGCAGGGGAAGATTCAGCAGGTGCAGGTAGCCCATGCCGGTCAGGCCGGACTCGGTGACGACCTCGACGATCACCAGGTCGCGCATGGCGCCGAGCGCATGGCCGGCCAGCCACGGGTCGTCGGCCCAGGGCAGGCGCACCAGGCGCGTGCGCAGCTCGCGGATGGTCAGGTCGGGTGCGGTGGTCATCGTGTTTCCTCCGTCAGGATCGGCCGCCAGCGCTGCCAGGTCAGGGCGAGGGCGATCAGCCCCTCCACGCCCGTGATGATGCACGCCGCGCGCGCGCCGAACAGCTCCGCCAGCACGCCCACATGCAGGAAGCCGATGGGACCGAGGCCGATGCAGACCGTCAGCAGCCCGAGCACGCGCGAGCGCATCTCGGCCGGCGCCGCCAGGTAGACCAGCGTCGCCTGCATCACCGCGAAGCCGGCCTGCCCGGCGCCGTTCACCAGCAGCGCCAGGCCCGCCGGGACGCTGCCCGGCGCAAGGGCGAAGAGGATGACGAAGACGAGGTAGAGCGTGACCCCGGCCATGTACCAGCGCGCGAAATGCGCCGGCCGCGCCACGATCCCCAGCGCCAGCGCGCCGAGGAAGGCCCCCGCGCCATCCATGGAGGAGAGCAGCCCCGTGCCCTCCGCGCCGAGGCCGAGATGCTGCTGCGCCACCACCGGCACCAGCGCGGTGAAGGGCCAGCCCCAGACGTTGAAGACGATCGTCACCCACAGCGTGCCGCGCAGCCGCGGGTCCCGCCAGGCGAGGGCAAAGCCTTCGGAGATGCGCGCCAGCATGCTCTCGCCATGCGATGCCGTGGCGGTCCCGCTGCGCGTGCGGATGCGCAGGGTGGCGACCAGCGCCGCGGCCTGCAGCAGCGCCGAGAGGCCGAAGGTGCCGGCGACGCCGACGCCCGCGAAGACCACTCCGCCGAGCGAGGGACCCACCATGCGCGACGCGTTGTTGGTGCCGACATCGATCGACATGGCCCGGCCCATGCGCTCGGTGCCCGCCACGGCGCCCAGCATCATCCGCCGCACCGGGTTGTCGGCCGCCCAGGAGAAGCCGGAGACAAAGCAGGCGATGGCGATGTGCCAGGGCGCCAGCGCGCCGGCCCAGGCCAGGACCGCGAGCGCGCCGGAGCCGAGCGCCCCCGCGCCGACGATGACGGCCAGGCAGGTGCGGCGCTCGACGCGGTCCGCCAGGGCGCCGAGATGCGCTCCGAACAGGCCCATCGGCAGCAGCCGCAGCAGCGTCATCATGGTGACCAGGAAGGCCGAGCCGGTCGCGGCCAGCAGGTAGAGCGCGACGGCCAGCGTCTCCAGCCAGCGCACCACGCCGATGATCGCCCCCACCGCCCAGAGGCGGCGATAGTCGGGCAGCGCCATGAGCGGCGCGCGCGCCCCCTCCTGCACCCCTTGCCAGTCCCCTCCCGGTCGCGCCCTGCATGCGCCGGTTGGCGCGCGCCGCCAAGCCCTGGCATGCTGGCCCGCAGGCTATCGGGAGAGAACCGCCATGCGCCCCTTCGAAGGCATCCGCATCATCGACGCGACGCATGTGCTGGCCGGCCCCTTCGCGGCCTACCAGCTTGGCCTGTTCGGCGCCGACGTGATCAAGGTGGAGGCGCCGGACGACCCGGACCAGAGCCGCGACAGCGGGCCGGACCTCGACCTGAACGACGCCGGCATGGGCAGCTACTTCCTGACCCAGGGCTCCAACAAGCGCAGCCTGACTCTGGACCTGAAGACCGAGGCGGGGCGGGCAGTGATGTGGAAGCTGATCGCCTCTGCCGACGTGCTGGTGGAGAATTACCGCCCCGGTGCCTTCGCCACGCTCGGCTTCACCTGGGAAGCGGTGCAGCGGGCCAATCCGCGAATCATCTTCGCCTCCATGTCCGCCTTCGGGCAGGACGGGCCGCGCGGCGTGCAGACCGCCTACGACCACGTGGTCCAATCCACCTCCGGCATCATGGCGGCCACCGGCACGCCGGAGGTCAACCCCATCAAGTTCGGCGCCCCGGCGATCGACTACGCCACCGGCACCATGGGCGCCTTCGCGCTGGCCACCGCCCTGTTCCAGCGGGAGAGAACGGGCAGGGGCCAGCGCATCGACATGGCGATGCTGGATGTCGCCATCCTGATGCAGGCGAGCCATGTCGCGGCCTATCTGCGCACCGGCAGGAACGCCCGGCCGCGCGGCAACGATCACGAGCACGCGACCAACAGCGCGTATCAGACGAAGGACGGGCTGGTGATGCTGGGGGCCTCCAACCTGCGCCAGCAGCGGCGGCTCTGGGCCGCGCTGGGCCGGGAGGAGATGGCCAAGCGCACCAACCGGGAACGCCACGACGACCGCGACCGCGAGGCCGCGGTGCTGCGCGAGATCATGCCCACCCGCACCGCGGATGAATGGGAGCAGTACCTGCAATCCCGCCACGTCCCGGCCAGCCGCGTGCGCCAGCTGTCGGAGGCGCTGGCCGATCCGCAGCTCGCGGCGCGGAACCTGATCCACCGCTTCCCGGAGGGCGCGCCCGGCGTGCCCGGCGCCTTCGGCGTGCCGGTCGCCGCATTCAAGCTGGCGCATGGCGGCGCGCGGGTGGACAGCCCGCCGCCGGTCATGGGCGCGCATACCGAGGAGGTGCTGCGGGAGCTCGGCTACGACGCCGCCGCAATCGCCGCCCTGCGCGCGCAGAAAGCCGTATAGCAACGCCCCCTCCCCCGCCTGGCGGGGGAGGGAACCCGGCCCCCGCCCCACCCCGCCCCCGGAGCGTGCCCATGACTCAGCAGCGCTTCCGCTTCCTCCTGACCCTGCCCTTCAGCCTCTCCCCCGGCGCCGCCAACCACTACTACCGGGAAGGCGGCACGAAGGAGGAGCGGCTGATGAACCACGCCGTCCTCGCGCCGCTGCTGGAGGACGTGGACTGGGACCTCGACGGCGGTCCGCACGCGCCGCACGGGGAGTGGCCGGTGGAGACGCGGGCCGAGTTCATGGCCGTCGGCGCCGCGCGCCTGCCGATCATCCGCGCCGCCTGCGAGAGCGGCAGGTACGACGCCATCGTCATGCTCGGCGGCGGCGACCCTGGCTTCGTGGAGGGGCGGGAGATCGCACGGCGCTGGCGCATCCCGGTCACCGCCAACGCGCATGCGCAGATGCACGTCGCCGGCATGCTCGGCAGCCGGTTCAGCATCATCGACGTGGCCGAGACGCACAACGCGCAGATGGCGGACCTGGTGGTGCGCTACCGCATGACGGAGCGCTGCGCCTCCATCCGCAACGTCGATCACCCGCTGCCGCGGCCCGTGCACATGGGGCGCAGGACGCTGCAGGGCGAGGCGGACCGGCATGCGCGCGGCGAGGAGAGCTCCATGCTGGACGCCGCGGTGGCCGCCGCCGTCGCCGCCATCGAGGAGGACGGCGCGGAGGTGCTGATCTTCGGCTGCTCCGCCGCCTTCTGGCTGCAGCGGCCGCTGCAGGCGCGGCTGGTGGAGATGGGCTGGGACGTGCCGGTGCTGGAGGGCTATGCCTGCGCCATCGCCATGGCGAAGCTCCTGGTGGGGCTCGGCGTCGATGCCTCCGGGCTGGCCTTCCCCGGTGATCCACCACCGCGCAGCCGGCGCTGGCGCTTCGCGTAACCGGACCCGCCCGCCGCGCCCGACACGCAGGCGTGCGGCGCGCCGGCATTGACGGCGCAACGATGCGGCACGAGCTACCCGTGACCTGATCGAGCGGCGGAGACTTGCGCCTTGCCTACCCCGTGATCCGGCGCCTCCTCGCGCTGTCGCTGCTTGGCATCGCCGCCTGCGCCACGCCACCCGAGCCGCCGTCCCCGCCCGAGCCGCCGTTGCCGCCGCTCGCCCAGGCCGCGGTGGCGGAGTGGGAGGCGTGGGGGCGCGTGACGGTGGACGGATGGCCGGACATCTGGCCCGGCGACCGGGCGGCGACGCCCGATCGCTTCGACCGGCTGATCTCCTACTGGTCCGCCGTGCCCGGCGGCGTCGGCGTGGCGCACCGCCTGGCCGCCCTGCGCGACGCGGTGACGTCCGGCATGGCCATCCCGCCGGAAAATGCGGTCTCCGCCGCCGAGGACGCCGAGGGGGGTGCCGTCACGCCCGTGCTGGCCGCGGCACCGGAGGACATGAGCCTCTATGCCTACCCGGCCTGGTCCGCGGCGTTCATCTCCGCCATCGCCCGGCGCGCCGGCCTTCCGGACTGGGACCTGCCGTCCAACGCCCGGCACGCCCGCTACATCGATGCCGTGCTCGAGCGCGCCGCCACGGACCCGGAGGGCGCCGCCTTCCGCCCCTTCGCGCCCGAGGAGCGCGCCCCCGCCCCCGGCGACCTGCTCTGCGCCGACCGGTCCTTCTCGCCGCTGGCGCACTGGTCGCTGCGCCTCGGCGAGCGGGGCCGGCCGCGGCCCATGCATTGCGACGTGGTGGTGCGCGCCGGTCCAGGGCGAATCGAGGCCATCGGCGGCAACGTGCTGGACCTGGTGACGCTGCGGCGCCTGCCGGCCGACGACACCGGGCGGGTGCTGCCCGCGCCGCCGGGGCGGCCGGTCTTCGTCCTGATCCTCGCCGCCCGCGGGCGCCCGGACTGACGGTTCAGGGAAACAGCTCCGGCCGGTACTCGAAGTGCATGGTGTCGTAGTGGTACCACTTGCCGCCCCAGATGAAGCGCTCGGCCTCGAAGGCCTCGATGATCTCGAAGGGGATGCGGTTGCGCCAGGGCAGCTCGCCACGGGACGCGCCGCGCACCCAGGCCCAGTAGTCGGAACTGCGCGTGGCGATGTCAATCGCCGCGCCGAAGGCATGCATGCTCGGCAGGCCGGTATCGGCCACGGCGCGGCAGGTCATCGTGCCCGCCGAGGGCACGAGGTAGGCACGGAGCCGGTCCGGCAGCCCCTCCAGCGCGTCGATCACGCGCTCCAGCCGCGTTGCCACATCGTTCACGGTGGTGACGTCCAGGCGCTGAGGCCGGGTGCGCGGCATCCAGGTGACGGGGCGCAGCCGGGCGGCGAACGCGGCCGCGCGGCAATCGCCGTACATCCGTGTGAAGAACGCCGTATGGCGCAGCCTTCCCGGGCTGTGGTCACGCGGCGGCGGCCCTTGCAGCGGGCCAGGTACGTAGTCCTGGCGCAGCTGATCGGCGAGGGTGGCGTCGCGCAGCATCGCCGCGAAGGGCCGCGCCGGGCGGTCAGCGCCGATCGGCATGCGCGTGCCGTCGCGCCAGACCAGCGCGTCGCCATCGATGCCCGCCAGGTGGTCTGGATAGGCCGCGACCAGCCGGGCGAGGCGGGCCGCGCCCGCCGTATCCCGCGGCAGGCCGGCCGCGCCATCCGTCGGCGGTACGGCACGGCCACAGGCCACCGGCAGTGCCGGGGCGGCCAGCAGGATCAGCCGCCGCCCCGGCACGCCACGCCACGGATTCAGGCCGCCGCGCTCGGCCGCGCCTTCATCATGGCGTGGTGCGCGACGATGTTCCGGAACTCCGGGTTGATCGGCTGTCCGGCCTGCGCGCCGAAGTCGAGGAAGCAGAACAGGTGGATGTCGGCCAGGGTGAAGCGGTCGCCACAGACGAACCGCTTGCCTTCCATCTGCCCGTTCAGCCAGCCGATCTTGTCCTGCGCCGTGGCCTTCAGCGCATCGGCCGCCTCCGGGATGCAGCGCATGCGGTTCTGGAACAGCTTCAGGCCCTGGCTGAAGCGGAAGCCGTTGGTCATCGGCTCGGCAATGTTGAGGTCGATGCGCCGCGTCCACATGCGCGTCTCGGCACGCTCCTGCGGGGTGGTGCCGATCAGCGAGGCGCCCGGGGTGACCTCGTCCAGGTATTCGCAGATCACGGTGATCTCGGCGACGACGCTGCCGTCGTCGAGCTCAAGGCAGGGCATCTGCCCGGCGGGGTTCTTCGCCAGGTAGGCGGGCTGGCGATTCTCGCCGCCGCGCAGGTCGATGGTGGTCTTCGGCAGCTCGATACCGCGCTCGGCCATGAACATGCGAACGACCCGCGGGTTGGGGCCGACGGAATCATAGAACAGCATCGCATTTCCTCCCGGTACGGGCGACCCACCGCCCGCGCGCAAGGATCATCGCCGTTCAGGCGCCGCGCAGGAAGGGGTCGTGGCGCCGTTCAGGCGCCGCGCAGGAAGGGGTTGCGCTGGCGCTCGTGGCCGAAGGTGGAGCCCGGGCCATGGCCGCAGAGGAAGCCGACGTCGTCGCCGAGCGGCAGCAGCTTCGCGTGGATCGCCTCCAGCAGCGCGGCGTGGTCGCCGTACTCGAAGTCGGTCCGGCCGATGGAGCCGCGGAACAGCACGTCGCCGACCAGCGCAACGCGAAGCGCCTCGGACACGAAGACCACATGGCCCGGCGTATGCCCCGGGCAGTGCAGCACGGCGAAGTCATGGCCGCCGACCGCGACCGTGTCGCCCTCCGCCAGCCAGCGGTCGGGGGTGACGTTCTGCGCCGGCAGCTCCCATTTCGCCGCCGCCGCCTCCAACCCTTCCAGCAGGAAGGCATCGCGCCGATCCGGGCCCTCGATCGGCACGGGGGCGCCCTGCGCCGCGGTGAGCGCCGCGCGAAGCTCGGCCGCGCCGGCGGCGTGATCGACATGGCCATGGGTGAGCAGGATGCGCTCGGCCGTAACCTTCAGATCGGCCAGGGCGGCGAGGATGCGATCGACCTCGCCCCCGGGGTCGACCACGACGCCGCGCCCCGTCGCCTCCTCCCAGAGCAGCGCGCAGTTCTGCTGGAACGGCGTGACGGGAATGACTGCGGCCTTCAGTGCCATGGGGCGGAACCTCGCTGCATGCGCCAGGGGCTTAGCCGCGAAGGGAGGCGGACGAAACCGTGGCATCGCGCGTCAGGCGAGGTGAAACCTTCGTCACGCATGGCGGGCGAGGGGCAGCGCGCGTCACCTCGCCGCGTCGTCTGCCCACGAATTAGGCGGTTCAACGCGCGAAATCCAGGCGGTTGCGCCTCGCGCAAGCATTCGCCCGGCGAGACACGCCGTTTTGCCACCGCATGGGCTGGCACGGTCCTCGCAAGCGCGATCCTCGCAAACTGCGGCGAGATCCACCGCACGGGGCAAGCGGGGTGGATTGTCCGCACCGGACTGCCCCCCGAGCCCGCGCCAGCCAAAGCCTGCACAAGAAGGAATGCCCATGCTGTCCACGACCTCCCTCACCCGCCGCGGCGCGCTGCTCGCCGGGTTCGGCGCCGCGCTGGGCCTGCCGGCGATCCGCCCCGCCTCCGGCCAGGGGGCGCCGATCAAGGTCGGCGTGCTGCACTCCCTGTCCGGCACCATGGCGATTTCCGAGACGGCGCTGCGCGACACCGTGCTGATGATGGTCGAATGCATCAACGGCCGCGGCGGCCTGCTCGGCCGGCGCGTCGAGGCGGTGGTGGTGGATCCCGCCTCCAACTGGCCGCTCTTCGCCGAGAAGGCGCGCGAGCTGCTGCAGGTGCACAAGGTGGACGCGACCTTCGGTTGCTGGACCAGCGTGTCCCGCAAGTCCGTGCTGCCGGTCTTCGAGGAGCTGAACGGCATGCTCTTCTATCCCGTCCAGTACGAGGGCGAGGAGGAGAGCAAGAACATCTTCTACACCGGCGCCGCGCCGAACCAGCAGGCGATCCCGGCGGTGGAGTACCTGATGTCGGGCGATGGCGGCGAGGCGAAGCGGATCGCCCTGCTCGGCACCGACTACGTCTATCCGCGCACCACGAACCGCATCCTGCGCGGCTTCCTGAACAGCAAGGGCATCGCCAATGCCGACATCATGGAGGAGTACACCCCGTTCGGGCACTCCGACTGGCAGGGCATCGTGGCGCGCGTGAAGCGCTTCGCCGGCGAGGGCAAGAAGACGGCGATCGTCTCCACCATCAACGGCGACGCGAACGTGCCGTTCTACCGCGAGCTCGGCAACCAGGGCATCAAGGCCGAGGACATCCCGTGCGTGGCGTTCTCGGTGGGCGAGGAGGAGCTGGCCGGCATCGATACCCGCCCCCTCGTCGGCCATCTGGCGGCGTGGAACTACTTCATGTCGATCCCCGGCGCACCGAATGCCGAGTTCAAGGCGCTGTGGCAGGCCTACATCAAGAACCCGAAGCGCGTCACCAACGACCCGATGGAGGCCACCTACACCGGCTTCCGCATGTGGACCCAGGCGGTGGCGAAGGCCGGCACCACGGCGGTGGACGCCGTGCGCAGCGCGATGATCGGCCAGAAGCTGATGGCGCCCTGCGGCTTCGAGGAGGAGATGCTGCGCAACCACCATCTCTCGAAGCCGGTCTTCATCGGCGAGATCCAGGCCGACGGGCAGTTCAACATCGTCTGGAAGACGCCGAACGCAGTGCCGGCGGAGAACTGGTCGCCCTTCATCCCGGAGAACGCCAACCGGCGCCGCGGCTGAGCTGCAAGCCCCTCCCCCGCTGGCGGGGGAGGGGTACGGGGGTGGGGGTGGCTGGACGCAGGGGTCCATGGCCGAACCACGACCCCCACCCTGGCCCTCCCCCGCCAGCGGGGGAGGGGACATGGCGGCACGGCTGCCGGGATCCTGCATGAAACACCGATCGATCGGCCTGCTTCTTCTGGTGCTTGCCGTCCTCCTGCCCGGTGTCGCGGTCAGCGCGCAGCAGCAGGACGCCTTTGCGGCACAGGTCGCCGCACTCGCCGGCGGATTCGCGCAGCAGGCGGAGGCGGTGGAGCGCCTCGGCGCCTCGGGCGACCCGCGTGCCCTGCCGATCCTGCGCGCGCTCTCCGAGGGGCGGCTGCGGAAGCTGCCCGACGGCATCGTCCTGGAACCCGGCGCCGAGGCGCCGTCGGAGGCCGAGGCGATCCGCATCAACAACCGCGTCCGCCAGGCGCTGCGCGGCGCGCTGGGCCGCCTCTCCATCGTCTCGCCCGACCCCGCCGAGCGCCTGGCGGCGGCCGAGGCCGTGTTCCGCAGCCGCAGCGCGGAGAACGTGCCACTGCTGGAAACCGCCCTGGCGCGCGAAGGCGTGCCGCGCATCCGCGCGCAGATGGAGCTGGCGCTCGCCGCCTCCCGGCTCGTCGCCACGGATGAGAGCGTGAAGCGTGCGGCCATCGCGCGGCTCGGCGGCTCCGGCAGCACCGATGCGCGCGCGCTGCTGCTGGAGGCCCGCGCCGCCAATCCCTCGCTGCTGCTCGAGATCGAGGCGGCGACCGCCGCCATCGACCGCCAGCTCGCCATCCGCCGCACCGGCGAGACGCTGTTCCAGGGCCTCTCGCTCGGCTCCGTGCTGCTGCTGGCCGCGCTGGGCCTGGCCGTCACCTTCGGCGTCATGGGCGTGATCAACATGGCGCACGGCGAGTTCGTCATGCTCGGGGCCTACACCACCTTCGTGGTGCAGGAGGCCTGCCGCGGGGTGCCGTGGCTGCTGCCCTGGTCGCTGCCGCTCTCGATCCCCGCCGCCTTCCTGGTCGCGGCACTGGCCGGCGCGGCGCTGGAGCGCGGGCTGATCCGGCACCTCTACGGAAGGCCGCTGGAGACGCTGCTGATGACCTTCGGCGTCGGCATGATCCTGCAGCAGGCCGTGCGCATCGCCTTCGGCGCGCAGAACCGCGAGGTCCTCAGCCCGGCCTGGATGCAGGGCACGATCACCCTGCCATGGATCGGCGTTCCGGTGACGCAGAACCGGCTGTGGATCATCGTCTTCGGGCTCCTGGTCTTCGCGCTGGTGGTGGCGGCCATCCGCTTCACCCGCTTCGGCCTCGAGATGCGCGCGGTGGTGCAGAACCGGCGCATCGCCGCCACCATGGGCATCCGCACCGGCCGCGTCGATGCGCTGACCTTTGCCTTCGGCTCCGGCATCGCGGGGATGGCCGGCGTGGCGCTCAGCCAGATCGACAACGTCTCGCCCAACCTCGGCACCGGCTACATCATCGACAGCTTCATGGTGGTGGTGTTCGGCGGCGTGGGATCGCTGGCGGGCACGCTGGTCGGCGCCTTCACGCTGGGTGTGGTCAACAAGGTGCTGGAACCCTGGGCCGGCGCGGTGCTGGCCAAGGTCGCGGTGCTGGTGGCGCTGATGCTGTTCATCCAGCGCCGGCCGCGCGGCCTCTTTGCCCTCAAGGGCCGGGCGGCCGAGGCATGAGCGCGACCACGCTCGCCGCGGCACCCCCAGCGGGCCGCGCGCGCGTCACGCTGCGGCTGGTTCTGGCCGGTGCGATCCTGCTCCTCGCCCTGCTGCCGGCATTGAACCGGCTGCCGGCGGATGCGGCGCTGCACGTCTCCGACTTCACCATCGCCGTGACGGGCAAGTGGATCACCTATGCGATCCTCGCGCTCTCGATCGACCTGGCCTGGGGGTATGCCGGCATCCTCTCGCTCGGGCACGGCGCCTTCTTCGCGCTGGGGGGCTATGCGATCGGCATGCACCTGATGCGGCTGATCGGACCGCGCGGCGTCTATGGCCACCCGGTGCTGCCTGACTTCATGGTCTTCCTCGGCTGGCCGGAGCTGCCCTGGTACTGGTGGGGCTTCCAGCACTTCCCCTTCGCGCTGCTGATGGCGCTGTTCGTGCCGGGCCTGCTGGCGCTGGTGGTGGGCTGGCTCGCCTTCCGCAGCCGCATCACCGGCGTCTATCTCTCGATCCTGACGCAGGCGATGACCTATGCGCTGATGCTGGCGTTCTTCCGCAACGACATGGGCTTCGGCGGCAACAACGGCTTCACCGACTTCAAGGAGCTGCTGGGGATGCCGCTGAACACGGGCAACGCCCGGGCGGTGCTGTTCTACGCCTCGCTGGCGGCGCTGCTGGGGTGCCTCTGGCTGTGTGCACGCATCACCGCCTCCAAGCTGGGGCGGGTGCTGGTGGCGATCCGCGATGCCGAAAGCCGCATCCGCTTCCTTGGCTACGACGTGACGCAGCACAAGCTGTTCGTCTTCGTGCTCTCGGCAATGATGGCGGGCCTCGCCGGCGCGCTCTACGTGCCGCAGGTCGGCATCATCAACCCCGGCGAGTTCAGCCCGGGCAACTCCATCGAGGCCGTGGTCTGGGTGGCGGTCGGCGGGCGTGGCACGCTGGCCGGCGCGCTGCTCGGCGCCTTTTCGGTGAACGCGCTGAAGACCTGGCTGACCACGGTGGCGCCGGAGTTCTGGCTGTTCGTGCTGGGTGGCATCTTCGTTGCGGTGACGCTGTTCCTGCCGCGCGGCCTGGTCGGGCTGCTGGACCGCAGGGGGACGGGGCGATGAGCGAGTCGTCCCAGGCCGTGCTGCCGATGGAACGGCCGCCCGTTCTCGGACGCCCGCGCCCGCCGCGCAGCGACGCCGTGCTCTACCTCGATGGCGTCTCGGTGGTGTTCGACGGGTTCCGGGCGCTGAACAACCTCTCGCTCATCGTCGAACAGGGTGAGCTGCGCGCCGTGATAGGCCCGAACGGCGCAGGCAAGACCACGATGATGGACGTCATCACCGGCAAGACCCGCCCCACCGAGGGCGTGGTGCAGTTCCGCGACATCGACCTCACGCGGCTGGATGAGGCCGCCATCGCCAATCTCGGCATCGGGCGGAAATTCCAGAAGCCCACCGTGTTCGACGCGCTGACCGTGTTCGAGAACCTGGAACTGGCGCTCAAGGCGCCGCGCAATCCCTGGGCCTGCCTGCGCTGGATGCTCTCCGGGGAGGCGCGCGACCGCATCGCCGCGACGCTGGCCGAGATCGGGCTTACCGCCCGCGCCGGCGACCGAGCCGCGATCCTCAGCCATGGCCAGCGGCAATGGCTGGAGATCGGCATGCTGCTGATGCAGGATCCCGAGGTGCTGCTGGTGGATGAGCCCGTGGCCGGCATGACCGACCAGGAAACCGAGCACACCGCCGCGCTGCTGCGCCGGATCGCCGACGGGCGGCGCAGCGTCGTGGTGGTGGAGCATGATCTCGAATTCGTCCGCGCGCTGGGCTGCAAGGTGACGGTGCTGTGCGAGGGCGCGATGCTGTCGGAGGGGAGCATCGACCACGTGCAGAACGACCCGCGGGTGGTCGAGGTGTATCTGGGGCGGTAGGGAAGCAAGCGATGTCCGGCGGCACGGCCACCCCCACCCCGCCCCTCCCCCGCCAGCGGGGGAGGGAGTAGGGCGATGCTGCGCGTCGAAGCGATCGACCTGTCCTACGGCGCCAGCCGGTGCCTGCGCGGCGTCAGCCTGGAGGCCGATCCCGGGCGGATCACCTGCGTGCTGGGCCGCAACGGCGTCGGCAAGTCCTCGCTCATGCGCGCCATCATGGGGCTGGAGCGGATCCAGGCCGGGCGCATCCTGTGGGAAGGCCGCGACGTCTCCCGGATGGCGCCCGCCGAGCGCGCCCGCGCCGGGATCGGCTACGTGCCGCAGGGGCGCGAGATCTTCCCCTTCCTCACCGTGCAGGAGAACCTGGAGACGGCGCTCGCCGCGGCGCCGCGCGGCTCCAAGGTGCCGGAGGAGGTGTTCGCCCTCTTTCCCATCCTGCAGCAATTCCTCAGGCGGCGCGGCGGCGACCTCTCCGGCGGGCAGCAGCAGCAACTGGCGATCGCCCGCGCCCTGACCGCGCGCCCCCGCCTGCTCATCCTCGACGAGCCGACCGAGGGCATCCAGCCCAACATCATCAAGGACATCGCCCGCGTCATCCGGCTGCTGGCCCGCGAGCGCAACTTCGCCGTGGTGCTGGTGGAGCAGTACTTCGAATTCGCCCGCGACCTCGCCGACCGCATCGCCGTGATGGTGCGCGGCGAGGTGGCGCTCGGCGGTGCGGTCGAGGCGCTGGACGATGCAACCGTGCGGCGGCTGCTGACCGTGTAGCCTGCTGACCGTGTAGCCTGCCCGGGCGTTACCGATGCAGCCGCCCAGCCGAAGATCCGGCCGGGCGCGGTACCCTTCCCTGCGCCAGGATGATCGCCGCATGTCCCAGCACGCCACCCCGCCGCCCCGCGCGCAGCCCCATGTCGTCATCGTCGGCGCCGGCTTCGGCGGGTTGGAGGCGGCGCGCACGCTGCGCCACGCGCCGGTGGACGTCACGCTGCTCGATCGCCGCAACCACCACCTGTTCCAGCCGCTGCTCTACCAGGTGGCGACGGCGGCGCTCTCGCCCGGCGATATCGCCTGGCCGATCCGCGGCATCTTCCGCAACCAGCGCAACGTCACCGTGCTGCTGGCCGAGGCGGCCGGCGTCGATCCCACGGCGCGGCGCGTGCTGCTCGGCGGGGCCGGCGCGGGCATTCCCTATGACATGCTGGTGCTCGCCACCGGCGCGACGCACGGCTATTTCGGCAACGAGCACTGGGCCGGGCACGCCCCCGGCCTGAAGACCATCGAGGACGCGACCGAGCTGCGCCGCCGCCTGCTGCTGGCCTTCGAACGGGCGGAGCTGACCGACGACCCCGCCGCCCGCGCCAGGCTGCTCACCTTCGCCGTCATCGGCGGCGGCCCGACCGGCGTCGAGATGGCCGGCGCCATCGTCGAACTCGCGCGGCACACGCTGCGCGGCGAATTCCGCCGCATCGACACCCGCGCCGCCCGCGTGCTGCTGATCGAGGCCGGGCCGCGCGTGCTCTCCACCATGCCGCCGGAGCTGTCGGAAACCGCGCGGCGCTCGCTTGCGGGCATGGGCGTCGAGGTGCTGACCGGCAGCCCCGTCACCGATGTCGGGCCGGATGGCGTGATGCTGGGCGACCGCGCGGTGCCGGCCGCCACCATCCTCTGGGCGGCCGGCGTGCGCGCCTCGCCCGCCGCCGCCTGGCTCGGCGCGGAGGCCGACCGTGCCGGACGCGTGGTGGTGGGCCCCGACCTCGCGCTGCCCGGCCACCCGGAAATCTTCGTCATCGGCGACACCGCCGCGGCGAAGGACGGCAAGGGGCGGCCGGTGCCCGGCATCGCGCCCGCGGCGAAGCAGATGGGCCGCTTCGTCGGCGGGGTGATCGCCGCGCGCGCCGCGGGGCGGGCGCCGCCGAAGGCCTTCGCCTATCGCCACCACGGCGACCTCGCCACCATCGGCCGTCGCTCCGCCGTGGTGGAGCTGGGACGCCTGCGGCTCACTGGCCTGCTCGGCTGGCTGTTCTGGAGCGTCGCGCACGTGTTCTACCTGATCGGCGCGCGCAGCCGGATCGTCGTCTCGGTGAATTGGGTGTGGAACTATCTCACCCTGCAGCGCGGTGCGCGGCTGATCACCCGAGGATCGCCGGCGGATGCGGCGCCGCCGGGCCGGCACGCCGATGCGCGGGTGCTGGAACCCGCTGGCGATTGCCGCCGCTGATCAGGGCAGCGCGCCGCCCTTCATCTTCACGGGAATGCGAAGGTAGCGCACCCCATTGCTCTCCGCCGGCGGGAAGCGTCCCGCGCGCATGTTCACCTGGATGGAGGGCAGCAGCAGCAACGGCGGCGCCAGCTTCGCGTCGCGCGCCTCGCGCAGCGCGACGAACTCGGCCTCCGTCATCCCGTCCTTCACATGCGGGTTGCGCGCGCGCTGCTCGGCGACCGTGCTCTCCCAGGCGAACACGTCCCGCCCCGGCGCCTTGTAGTCGTGGCCGACGAAGATCCGCATCTCCGGCGGCAGGCTGAGCAGCTTGCGGATCGACCGGTAGAGCGCCTGGGCCGAGCCGCCCGGGAAGTCGCAGCGCGCCGTGCCGTAGTCCGGCATGAAGATCGTGTCGCCGACGAAGGCGGCCCGCTCCGCGACGATGTAGGCGACGCAGGCCGGGGTATGGCCGGGCATGTGCATCACCCGCACCGGCAGCGAGCCGATGCGGAACATCTCCCCGTCGCCGAACAGGTGGTCGAAGTCGCCGCCATCGGGCTTCACGTCCTCGGCATTGAAGGCGGGGCGGAAGATCTGCTGCACTTCCTTGATGCGCTCGCCGATGCCGATGCGCGCGGTGTTGGTGCGCAGCTTGATGTAGGGACTGGCGGTGAGATGGTCGGCATGCACATGGGTCTCCAGCACCCAGTGCAGCGTGATGTCAGCCTCCCGCGCGGCGGCGAGCACCGTGTCGGCGCTCCGCGTGTCGGCTTCGCCGGAACGGTTGTCCCAGTCCAGAACGGGGTCGATGATTGCCCCCTCCATGGTGGCGGGGTCCCAGACCAGGTAGGTGACGGTATTGGTGGCCTCGTCGAAGAAGGCACGGACCGCAGGACCGGCTTCGGGTGCACTTGCCGCCATCGCATCCTCCTTGAGGGTCCGGGCGGGCCGGACTCGCCGCGTGATCATAGCCGAGCCGGGCCCCCGGACGGCAGGCCTCCTCTTCTGCCGGGCGTTCACTTGGCGGAGGCTTCCCGCGGGCCGGCACCCGTCCTAGGCTTGCCGGACCGCCGCGACAGGAGACCGCCGCCCATGGCCGCCGACGTGATCCCCGTGCTCGACATCGCGCCGCTCCGGGCCGGCGAGCCCGGCGCGCTCGAGCGCCTGGGCCGGGAGCTGCACCGCGCCTTCACCGAAGTGGGCTTCTACTTCGTGCGCGGCCACGGCGTGCCCGAGACACTGGTGGACGACGTCTTCGACGCGACGCGCCGCTTCCACGCCCTGCCGATGGACGCGAAGCTGGCCATGCAGTTCGACAACCACAACACCGGCTACCTGCCGATGCGCGGCGCCACCACGCGCATGAACGCCCTCGGCACGCCGCAGAAGCCCAATTTCAACGAGGCCGTGTTCTTCAAGCGCGAGCTGGCGCCCGACCATCCTGACGTGCTGGCCGGCCGCCGCTTCCGCGGCGTGAACCGCTGGCCTGCGGGCCTGCCCGGGTTCCGCGAGACCGCGCTGGCCTACATGGCGGCCATGGAGGCGCTGGGCCGCAGCCTGGTGCCGATCTACGCCGTGGCGCTCGGCCTCCCCGCGGATTGGTTCGACGACAAGTTCCAGGAGCCGATGTTCACGCTGCGCATGACCCACTACCCGCAGCAGGCGCCGACCTCGCCGGAGGACGAATGGGGCCTGGCACCGCATGCCGACACCTCCTTCATGACCATACCTGGCGCAAAACAAGGTTCCCGGCCTGTCGCTCCGGCTGCCCGACGGCACCTGGGTGGATGCGCCGGCGCCGGAGGGCTCCTTCCTGGTGAACGGCGGCATGATGCTGCGGCGCTGGACCAACGAGCGCTTCCTCGCCACCCCGCACCGGGTGACCAACCGCAGCGGGCAGGAACGCTACGCCATCCCCTTCTTCATGGACTGCTCCTACAACGCGGTGATGGCGCCGATCCCGACCTGCGTGGACGCGGCCCACCCGGCGAAATACCCGCCCTTCACCTATCTCGACTTCATGAGCGAATACTCGGGCGCCAACTACTCGAAGCCGGAACAGGCGGCGGCAGGCATGGCGCTGCAGGGCGCCTGACCTGACGGCAGCTCGCCGCCCGTGGCTGGCGGAGCTGCCCAGGCCGTACCCCGCCCGCGCGGAACACGCAGCTGCCCGAGCCGAGCTGCCCCGTTCCCGTCGACAGGGAAATTTTCATGCCATGCTCAACATAAAGTTGTGATACCAGACGGGCCCACCCAGTCACCCAGATGCCCCGCATGCCATTGCACCGCCCGCTCCCATTCCGCCGCACGCCGGCGGCCTACGGCCTGCTCCTGGCGGCGCTTGCCTTGCTGCTCCTGGGCACCGCGTTGCCGTGGCAGGGCCGCGCGCAAGGTTCGGGCGAGCCGATCCGGCTGCGGGTCGTCGGTGGCCTGGCGAACCTCAGCCAGTACGTGGATTTCGAGGCGCCGTTCTGGACCACCCGCGTTCCGCAGCTGACGAATGGCCGTATCCGCCCGGACATCGCGCCCTTCGACCGCAGCGGCATCCGCGGCCAGGAGATGCTGCAGCTGATGCGCCTGGGCGTGGTGCCCTTCGGCTACGTGCTGCTTGGACTGGCCGCGGCGGAGGAGCCGCTGCTCAACGTGCTGGACCTGCCGGTGATGAACACCGACATGGCCGCGCTGCGGCGCACCGTCGATCTCGGGCGGCCCGGCCTCGCGCAGCTGCTCCGGGACCGATACAATGTCGAGCTGCTGGCGATCTTCACCTATCCGGCGCAGGTGATGTTCTGCCGGCGTCCCTTCTCCGGCCTGTCCGATCTCGCCGGCCGGCGCATCCGCACCTCAAGCGTCGGCCAGTCCGAGCTGGTCTCGGCGCTCGGCGGCGTCCCCGTGGTGATCCCGCTGGCCGAAACGGTGCAGGCGATCCGGGGCGGCGTCGTCGAATGCGCCATCACCGGCACGCTCTCCGGGAATGCGATCGGGCTGCATGAGGTCACCAGCCACGTCTCGCGCCTGGCGATCAGCTGGGGCGTGTCCTTCTTCGGCGCCAATGTGGCCGCATGGCAGGCCCTGCCCGTGGACCTGCGCGAGAAGCTGCGCGACGGGCTGCGGCAGCTGGAGCGGGAGGTCTGGGAGGGTGCCGACCAGCAGACCGAGGAGGGCCTCGCCTGCCTCGCCGGCCGGCCGGGCTGCCGCGGCGGCAAGCCGGGGCGCATGACGGTCGTCGAGGAGCGGTGGCAGGACGAATCGCGCCGCCTGCAGCTGCTGAACGAGACCATCCTGCCCGGCTGGATCCAGCGCTGCGGGCCGGAGTGCACCACGATCTGGAACCGCGACATGGCGCCGACCCTAGGTCTTTGGGCTCGCACCGAATGAACACCCAGGGCCGCCTGTTCCGTGTCGCCATCGCGCTGGCGGCCGCCCTGCTGATGGCGGCGCTGGGTGCCGGCACCCTGCTGCTGCTGGAACGCATGCGCCAGACCGCGCAGGCCGCCGCGTTCGATACGGTGGAGCGGTCGGCGCGCGTCGTGGAAACGGCGGTGAACCGGCACCTGCTTGCGGTGGACGGCATGCTGGCCGGGCTGCCCGCCATCCTTTCCGCGGTGCCGCGCATGCCCAACGGCATGGCCAATCCGGCCGTGGTCAACCGCATGCTGCGGGACCTCAACTTCCAGAACTTCACCTTCCGCGACCTGCTGCTGGTGGCGCCGGACGGGAGGGTGCCGGCCTCGGCCCTGCCCGGCTCGCGCGGGCGGCCGCTGCCGATCGACCCGAAGGCGCTGGAGGCGGCCGGGCAACCCGGCGCCGTCGCGATCCTTGGGCCGGCGCACAACGCAACGACCGGTGAATGGGCGATCTACCTTGCGCGGCAGGTCAATCCGCCGGGGATCGGCGCGGCGGTCGCCGTGGCCGAGGTGCCGATCTCGCTGATCACCATGCTGCTCGGGCCCTATGGCGAGTCGCGCAGCATGCGCCTGACGGTGGAGCGCGGCGGCGGGTTGCTGCTGGCGGCGACGCCGCATGACGAGGGCCGCATGGGCCGCGCCCTGGGTGCGCTGCCGCCGGACGAGAAGGCGGATGGCGTCGCACGGGCCGCGACCTCGCGCTTCACCGGCGCGCGCATCTTCCGGGCGCAGCGGCCGACACTCTACCAGGACCTCTACGTCACGGCCAGCCTCGATGCCGACGTGGCGCTGGCGGAATGGCGGAAGGACCGCAACGGGCTGGTTGCCGGCATGCTCGGCCTCGGCACCATGCTCACGGGCTTCGCCGTGGCGATCAACCTGGCGCTGCGCCAGCGCGAGCGCAACGAGGCAGAGCGTGCCCGCGCCCGCCAGGTGCTGGAGAACGCCATCGAGTCGCTCTCCGACGGCTTCGTCATGTTCGATGCCGAGGATCGGCTCGTGGTCTGCAACCAGCGCTACCGCGACTTCTACGCGGTAACCGGCCCCTTCGTGGTGCCGGGCATCAAATTTTCCGACATGATCCGCGAGGGCGCGAAGCGCGGCCAGTACCCGCAGGCCGGCGACGACATCGAGGGCTTCGTGCGCGACATCCAGGCCTGGCACAAGGGCAACCACCCGCCGATCGAACGCCTGCTGCCGGACGGCCGCTGGGTGCTGGTGACGGAGCGCGGGACGCCGGATGGCGGTACCGTCGGCATCCGCACCGACATCACGGCGCTCAAGAGCGCGATGGCCGGCCTCGCCGCCGCGCGCGACGCGGCCGCAGCGGCGACCGAGGCGAAATCGCGCTTCCTCGCCCGCATGTCGCATGAGCTCCGCACGCCGCTGAACGGCGTGCTCGGGCTGGCACAGGCGCTGATGCGCGATCCGTCGCTGTCGGACGCCGCCCGCGCACAGGCGCGCACGCTCGAGATGTCGGGGCGGCACCTGCTCGCCGTCGCCAACGACGTGCTCGATCTCGCCCGCATCGAGACCGGGAAGCTGGAGCTGCAGCCCGTGACCACCGCACTGCCGGCGCTGCTCGAGAGCTGCATCACCATCATGCATCCGGCGGCGAAGCAGCACGGCGTCGCGCTGCACCTAGACGCCGACGCCGCGCTGCCGCGCCACGTCCTGGCCGACGAGACCCGGCTGCGGCAGGTGCTGCTGAACCTGGTCTCCAACGCCGTGAAGTTCACCCCGGAACAGGGCCGGGTGGAGATGCGCGCCTTCCTCTGCGGCGCCCCCGATGCCGAGGGCCGCATCCCGATCCGCATCGAGGTGCGCGACGAAGGTCCGGGCGTGCCGGAAAGCCAGCGCACCGCGATCTTCGGCGATTTCGTGCAGATCGAGCGCACCGGCACGCCGGACGGCGCGGGGCTCGGCCTCGCCATCGCCGCCTACATGGTGGACCGCATGGATGGGCGGATCGGCTGCGCCGACAATCCGGATTCGCGCACCGGCAGCGGCGCCATGTTCTGGGCGGAACTGCCGCTGCCGCCCGCGCGCGTTCCCGCACCGACCGCGCTGCCGGCGCTGCGGCCGGGCACCGGCGCCGCGGTGGCGCCGCTCCGCATCCTGGTCGCCGACGACGTGCCGGCCAACCTCATGGTGGCGCGCGCCCTGCTCGAGACCGCCGGCCATCGCGTCGATACCGTCGGCGACGGCGAGCAGGCGCTGGAGGCAATGACCGCGGCGGACGACGGCACCGGACCGGCCTACGACGCCGTGCTGATGGACGTCATGATGCCGCGGCTGAACGGCCTGGAGGCGACCCGCCGGATCCGGGCCCTGCCGGGCGCCGCCGCCCGAATCCCCATCGTCGCCGTCACCGCCAGCGCCTATCCGGAGGATGTCGCGGCCTGCCGCGAGGCCGGCATGACCGACCACGTCGTCAAGCCGATCGATCGCGAGTCGCTGCTGCGCAAGCTGGCTGGCCTCGCCGTGCCGGCCCGCCCCCTCGCCGGCGCGCCCAGCCACGCGGCGGGGGCCCATGCCGGGCTGCCGCTGCTGAACCCCGGCTCCGTCGGCACGCCACGCCTGGCGATTCCCGGTCTCGACGCGGAGATGGCGCTGCGGCTGGTACCGGAATTCCTGCGCGAAATCCGCACCGCGCGCGACGATCTCCGGCAGGCCGACCTGCGGGTGCCGAGCGCCGTCGCCGCCGTGGCGCATCGCCTGGCGGGATCGGCGGCAACGCTCGGGGCGGAGCGGCTGGCCGCCGCCGCCCGGGGCGCCGAAATCGCCGCGCGCCAAGCCAGGGCCGAGGGCGCGCCGGTCCCGGCCACGCTCCGCGAGAACCTATTGGGCATCGTCGCCGAGACCCTGGTTGCGCTGGATGCCGCCGCGGCCGTGGGCGCCAAGGCCGGCGCCGAAGCGGCCTGAGGCCGCTGTCGCGCGCCCTGGCCGCGGCGCGCAATCAGCGGCCCTTGAAGGCAGGCGGCCGCTTGTCGCGGAACGCCGCAACGCCCTCCTTGAAATCCTCCGACTCGCGGATCGCGGAGAGCCGCGCACCCTGCAGCGCCCAGCGCTCGGAGGGGCCGCGCGGCAGGATCTCGTCCACCACCATGCGCTTGATCGCGCCCATGACCAGGGGCGCGTAGCCAGCCATCTCCCTGCCCCATTCGATGGCCCTTGCCAGCGCCTCGCCCTCGGGCACCACCTCGTTCACCAGCCCGACCTGCGCCGCCCGCTCGGCCCGCACCTCGCGGCAGAGCAGCATGATCTCCATGGCGATCTTGTGCGGGATGCGCGACGGCAGCGCCGCGATCATGCCGCCCGTCAGGCCGAGCTTCGCCTCCGGATAGTAGAACCTGGCCTTCGCGCCGCAGACGCAGAGATCGGCCATCATCGCCAGCACCATCGCGCCGCCGATGCACCAGCCCTCCACCGCGGCGATCAGCGGCTTCTCGGTCTGCCAGCCCACATTGGGCACGGCGCGCCACAGCTCCGGCGGCTCGCCGACGTCGGCGCCGAAGGAGAAGGCCTTGGTGCCCTCGGCGGTCAGCACGGCGGCGCGCTGCGTCGGGTCGGCGTCGAAGGCCAGCATGGCGCGCTGCACCTCCTCGGCCATGCGCCGGCTGATGGCGTTGCCCTTGTCCGGCCGGTCCAGCGAGACGATGGTGACCGGCCCGTCCTGCCAGACCCTGGTGTGCTCGTAGCTGTCGCTCATGCCGCTGGCTCCCCTCGGTTGCGTCACTCGACCCGCGCGCCGGTGCGCCGCACCGCGTCGCCGAACAGCGCATGGTCCTGCTCGATGCGACGGATGAACACGTCCTGCGGCTCGAAGGCCGGGCGCAGCCCGACCGGCGCCATGGCGCGCACCACCTCGGGCAGGGCGAGGATGCCGGGCAGGATCTGCTGGAAGCGCTGGACCACCTCCGCCGGCAGCCCGGCCGGGCCGGCCAGGCCGAACCAGGCCTCGCCGCCGCCGCCCTCCACCCAGAAGCCGAGTTCGCGCAGCGTCGGCAGGTGCGGCAGTTCGCCGCTGCGCCGCGCGCCGGTGGTGGCAACGCCCAGGAGCCGCCCATCCTTGATCGCGGGGATGGCGATGGGGTCGAACTGCATCTCGATATCGCCCGCCAGCAGCGACGCCAGCGCCGGGGCGGAGCCGCGATAGGGCACGTGCTCCATCCTGATGCCCGCGGCATGGGCGAAGATCTCGCCGGTCATCTGGGTGATGGTGCCGTTGCCGGCCGAGCCGAAGCGCAGCGCGCCCGGGTTGGCCCGGCCATAGGCCACCAGTTCCTGGATGGTGCGCGCGGGCACCTTCGGGTGCAGCGCCACCACGCCTTCCGAGATCGCCAGCAGGGCGATCTGGGTGAAATCGCGCGTCACGTCATACGGCAGCCGCATCAGGTGCGGGCTGATGGTCATGCCGGCCGAGGCGTAGACCAGCAGCGTATGGCCATCCGGCCGTGCCTGCGCGACCGCGCCGATGCCGATGGTAGCGCCGGCGCCGCCGCGGTTCTCGATGACGACGTTCTGCCCGAGCGCGGCGGAGAGCGGCATCTGGAGCGGGCGGGCGACATTGTCGGTGCTGCCGCCGGGCGGAAAGGGCACGATCAGCGTGATCGGCCGCGTCGGCCAAGCTGCGGCTGGCTGCGCAAGCGTAGGGCCCGGCAGCGCCATCGCCGCCGCGCCGATGAGGAGGGTCCGCCGTCGGACCGGCTGCTGCACCATCGTCTTTCCTCCCTGCCTTGGCCGTTGCCGCAACGTGGCGCGGTGTCCCGGGCGCGGCAAGCCATTCAAGGCGGCGCCGGCATGTCCATGGACCGGAACGGCAAGCGCCGGAGGCACGCACGCCCCCGGCCCCCTGCCTTGTTCTTTGGTCTTGCGGGGGTGCGGGCGCCCCGTTTCACGCCCGCAGCCTGTCGGCCCTCCCGCCACAGGACGGCCGCACAGGACCCGGATGCCCTCCCCGGGAGGGATCCCGCACGGTTGCACCGTTCGGGCCGGGGCGGCATCCGGGCCATCGGCCGCCCGCCTCGGTCCAGGCGGCCGATTAGAGCGGGATGCGTTGAGGCAGAATCGCCGCAAACGCTGAATCCCGCGACCCGGCAAAGGCCAGAGCGTGTTGCGTGAGCGCATGCGGACGCAACACGCTCTAAGCAGGCTTTCGTGGCCCGGCCCACACGTCGTGCGGTCCAATCCATTGTAGCGAAAGCCTGCTTAGGTTTTTTGTCGTGCGCAAACCTCCAGAGGTTTGCTTAGGCCCCCGGGCCGCAAGCCCGGGGGGAACGGATGCCGCTTCCGGCGCGGCACCCGCGAAGCGCCTCCGCACCCGCGGGCGCGGAGGTCCTTGCGCCGCGGTCAGCCCTGGCCGAGCGGCAGGGCCATGAAGCTGCGGGCGCCGCCCTCCCGCTCGATCTGCAGCGCGATCGAGGGGCGCCCGGCCTCGCGCGCGGCCTTCACCGCCGCGGCAACCTCGGCCGGCGACTTCACCTCCCGCCCGCCGGCGCGCAGGATCACGTCGCCCCGCTTCAGCCCGCGCTCGGCGGCCGGGCTGGCCGGGCGCACCCCTGCCACCATCGCGCCGCCCTGCTTGCCCTGCGGCACCGGCGCCAGGCTCAGGCCAAGCGCCCCTGCTTCCTCGGCGCGTCCGGCGGCGGCACGGCTGGCCGGGGATTCGCCCACCGTCACCCGCTCCTCGGCCCGCTGGCCGTCACGCAGCACCGCCACCGTCACCGCGCTGCCCGGCTTCACGCCGGCCACCGCCATCGCCAGGTCGCGCGGCGCCGCGATGGGTTGCCCGTCGAAGCCGACCACCACGTCGCCGGCGCGCAGCCCGCCCTTGGCCGCCGGGCTGTCCGGCTCCACCTGGGCGACCAGCGCGCCCCGGGTGTCCGCGGCCTGCACCGCCTTCGCCAGGTCCTCGTCCATCGGCTGCATGGCGACGCCGAGCCAGCCGCGCTCCACCCGCCCGCCCTCCTGCAGCTGCGCCAATACCCCCTGCGCCATCCTGGCGGGCACCGCGAAGCCGATGCCGGCATTGGCGCCGGAGGGCGAGAAGATCGCCGTGTTGATGCCGACCACCTCGCCGGCGGTATTGAACAGCGGGCCGCCGGAATTGCCGGGGTTCACCGCGGCATCGGTCTGGATGAAGTCGTCATAGGGGCCGGCGCCGATCTGCCGCCCGCGGGCCGAGACGATGCCGGTCGTCGCGGTGCCGCCGAGGCCGAAGGGGTTGCCCATCGCCAGCACCCACTCGCCGACGCGCAGCGCGTCGCTGTCGCCGAAGCGCACGAAGGGCAGCGGGGTCGGGCCGGCATCGACCTTCAGCAGGGCCATGTCGGTCTGCGGGTCGGAGCCGACCACGCGCGCGGCCAGGGTGCGGCCGTCGGCCAGCTCCACCTTCACGCTGTCGGCGCGGCCGATGACGTGGTGGTTGGTCACGATGAAGCCCGAGGGCTCGATGATGAAGCCGGAGCCCTGGCCGGCGGCGCGGCGCGGCTGCGGCGCCGGCTCGCGGCCCGGCATCTCGCGGCCCGGCTGGCCACGGAAGAAGCGCTCGAAGGGCGAGCCGCGCAGTTCGGGCGGCAGTTCGGCCGCCCCGGTGGCCTCGACCTGGCCCGAGACGGTTACGCGCACGACGGCGGGGGCGACCCGGGCGACCAGGTCGGCGAAGTCCGGACCGATGGCGGCCCGGGGCAGCGCCACGGCGGCGGCAGGCGCGCCGGCGACGGGCTGCGCTTCGGCGCGGAAGGCCCACGGCGTCAGGGCGGTGGTCGCCAGGGCAAGTGCCAGGGCGCCACCCGCGATCATGCGGTTGCGCGGGGAACGGGACGTCATCGGGGATCTCCTGTCTCGTCCACCCGGGGCACACCCGGATGGGTCGAGCGACAGAAGACCCCATCGCCACTGCCCGCCGCCTCGCCCGATCCATACGGATCGGTATGGTCGGGCGGCGGTCAGCCCATCGTCGGGATGCGCAGCACCTGGCCGGGATAGATCCGATCCGGATCGGAAAGCATCGGCCGGTTCGCCTCGAAGATCGCCATGTAGCGGTTCGCGTTGCCGTAGTGCTTCTTGGCGATGGCCGAGAGCGTGTCGCCCTTCGCCACGGTATGGAACACCGGCTCGGCCGCCGCCGGCGCATCGGTGACGATATCGTCTTCCACCGCGCCGATACCGGCGATGTTGCCGGCGGCGAGGATCAGCTTCTCGCGTGATTCCGCGTCTGGCGCCCGGCCCGTGAGGCGGACCCGGTCGCCCTCCACCAGCACCCGGACATCATCGGCCGGCAGCCCGATCCGGTCGAGTTCGGCCTTGACAGCCGAGGCCGCGGGCGGCTCAGGGGCGGGGTGGCTCTCGTCCTGGGTGTCGCTGCCGCCCAGGCCGAGGCGGCGGCCGGCGGACTTGATGAAGTTGAACAATCCCATGGGACACCCCTCGCGTTGAGCGGGCAGGCATACGATCTCGCAAAATCGTGCCATCGCCGCTGACAGGTCGGGTATAGGACCCTGCCAGAACGGCGAAATCACAAGGAAGTGGGAGTGCACCATGGTGGACCAGCCGCAGCAGACAACCGCGCCCGTCCCGGTGGCGCAGCCGATGGCCGCACCCGGCGTGCCGGTGGCGCAGCCGATGCGCTACCTGGACAAGGCGATGGGCGCGCTGCGCGACCTCGGCCTGCCGCTGCCGACCGCCGAGGGCGCCGCGGCGGAAAGCCCCATCACCGCGCTGCTCGCCCGCATCACGGAGCTCGACCAGGATCGGGTGGTGCTGATCGCGCGCGTGCTTAACCAGGCCACCGTCTTCAACGAGGTGGTGCGCGAGCAGATCAGCGGCATGACGGTGGGCGAGCGCTACCGCCAGATCACCGAGGCGTTCAACTCCATCCGCGACGACGCGCGGGAGATGGTGAAGCAGGTCGAGGACGGCCGCATCAGCACGGTGGAGCGGCTGTCGAACATGTGGCAGCACGCCACGCGCGGCTCGATCGCCGACCGCTTCCAGAAGATCCGCGGCACCTTCCTGGAGGTGAACCGCGACTCCAAGGAGCAGATCGAGCGCGAGCACCGCATCCTCGAGGCCTATCGGGACTTCCGCGGCGCCATGAAGGAGGCCGAGGTGCTGGCCTTCGAGGTGCTGAAGACCGCGCAGGACAAGCTCGATGCGGCGAAGGCCGCCGTCGGCACGGCCTCCGCCGCGGTCGAGGCGGCCGCGGGCGCGGAGCCCGCCGAGCGCGCGCGGCTGGAGCTTGCCCGCGACGAGGCGGTGCGTGCGCTGCAGGCCGAGGAGGGGCGCTACCAGATCGCCAAGGACCTCTCCGACAACCTCACGATCTCCTACAACACCTCCGAGGTCATCATGGCGCGGCTGGTGCAGACCACCTCGGCGAAGGAGCGGGTCTGGCAGCAGTCGGTCTCCTTCTTCTCGACCAACGAGGCGGTGCTGACCGCGCTGACCGCGAGCTTCACGGGCCTCTCGGGCCTCGCCGAGAGCACGCGCACTCTGGAGGGCATGAAGGAGGGCGTGAACACGTCGCTGGAGACGCTGGCCGAGATCGGCGGCAAGGTGCAGGAGGCCGCGCTGCGCGCCGGCTACGGGCCCACCATCCGCGCCGAATCCGTGAAGATGCTGGTGGACAGCGTTGTCTCCTACCAGGAGCACTCGCGCGAGATCATCGAGGAGATGCGCATCTCCGCGACGCGCAATTCGGAGGAGATCCGCAACGCGGTCGAGGACGCGAAGCGCCGCATGGCGCGCCTTGCCCAGGGTGCCCAGGTGGTGGGCGCGCAGGCGGTGGCTGCGGCCGGCGCGAATGCCGCCTGACACGGCCGCGGCGCCGCCGGCGCCGCCGCTCGACGAGACCATGCTGGCGATGGACGTGGTGGACACGCTGCGCCACGCCGAGACGCTGGTGGCGCGCGAGCTCTCCGCCGAGGATCGCGCGGCGAGCCTGAAGGCGCGGCTGCGCGAGATCTACGCCAGCCAGGGCATCGAGGTGCCCGACCACATCCTCGAGCAGGGCGTGGCGCGCATCGCCGAGAGCCGATTCACCTATCAGCCTGCGCCGCCCGGCCTGCAGCGCAGCCTTGCCACGCTCTGGGTGACCCGGGCGCGCTGGGGCCGCGTGACCGCTGCCGTGCTCGGCCTGCTGGTGCTGGTGGCCGGCGGCTGGTGGTTCGGCATCGAGCGCCCGGCGGAACGCGCCCGTATCGCCGAGCAGCAGGAGTTGCGGGAGGGGCTGCCGCGCGCGCTCGCCGCGGAGCGCGAGCGCATCGGCGCCGCCACGCGCAACGCGGCCGCGCTGGAACGGGCGGATCGCCTGCTGGGCGAGGGCCAGGCGGCGGTGCGCGCCGGCGCCGCGGCCGAGGCCCGCCTGCGGCTGGCGGAGATGCAGGCGCTGCGCGCGCAGCTGGCGCAGGACTACACGGTGCGCATCGTCTCCCGTCCCGGCGAGCAATCCGGGGTCTGGCGCGTGCCGGCCGCCAATCCGCGCGCCCGCAACTACTACCTCATCGTCGAGGCGGTGGATGGGCGCGGGCGCCCGGTGGAGGTCTCGATCACGAGCGAGGAGGACGGCCGCACCGCGCGCACGGCGAAATGGGGCCTGCGGGTGCCGGAGGCCGAGTTCGAACGGGTGCGCCGCGACAAGGCAGAGGATGGCGTGATCGACCAGCCCGTCATCGGCCGCAAGCCGGCCGGCGAGCTGGCGCCGCAATGGACCATCCCGACCACCGGCGGGGCCATCCTGCAATGGTAGGACCCTGCATATGCTGAGCGGCACGGATCTCTTCGACAGCGTCGACGAGCGGCTCGGGCGGGTGGACCGCGATCTCCGCGCCGCGCAGCAGGAGGTGGAGGCGCTGACCGCGCGCCGCGACCATGCCCGCGCGGCCGAGACCGAGGCCTTGCGCGCGCTCGCCCGGCTGCGGCTGGCGGCGGTGCGCGA
>JAIEOP010000344.1 GCA_019750465.1 Acetobacteraceae bacterium
GCCGGCGGCAGCGCCGCCACGCGCGGCAGCGCGAGCGTCGCCTCCAGCCCCGCCGCCGCGGCGGCGAGGCGGCCATCGGCATAGGCCGGCCGCACCGCGCCCCAGGCCCAGGGCAGTGCGCCCGGGATCGTCGCCAGATGCCGCCAGATCAGGTTGACCACGCCGACGCCGAGCACCGCCCGGATGTCGGCGAAGAGCGCTGCGGTCTCGCCACCGGCCGCATCCTCGGCGACGGCCGGCACGGGGTCCTTCACGGCCTACCCGCCGCCGCAGGGGTCACGCCGCAGGCCGCGCGGCGTGGCCGCCGGCGGCGCCTGCACCAGCGTCACCACGCAGCCGCCGTAGAAGCGGGTGAAGCGCCAGTCATAGGCGCCGTGATGGCCGCGGATGCCCTGCTGCGGCCAGAGCGCCAGGGTGGGCGCACCGCGCTCGCGCGCCACCTCCTCCAGCCGGGCGGCGCGGCGCTCGGGGTCGGGGTCGTAGTCGTCGCCGTCGAACAGGCCGACGAGCAGCCGCGGCATCTCCGCGGGCAGGCCGGCCAGCAGGCGGCGGAAATCATCGAGCGCGACAGTGTGGTTGTTCGGCCGATGCGCCTCGCCATGCGCCGCGGGGGCGGTAGCGATCACCGCCTGGACCAGGGCGGGCTGGTCGGCCGCCGCCATGATCGCCTGCCAGCCGCCGCGCGACTGCCCGGCGAGGATCACCTGCCGGTAGCCGGCCTCGCGCAGGGCCGGCAGGCCGGCGATCAGCCGCGGCAGGCTGGCGGTCAGCGCGTCGTCGCCAGGGTGGCGGTCGAAGCGCAGCACGTCCCAGCCGGCGTCGTTGAGCACGGCGACGAGGCCGGGGATGGGGCGGTTGCGGTTGTCGCGGTCCGGCCCGCCATAGCCATGGCCCCAGACGATCACGCCGCGCGCCGCCCCCGGGCCGCGGCGCAGGTGCAGCGGGCTCCAGCGGAACGGGCCGAGGGCGCCGGTCTCCGGCGCGACCGGCGCCGCCCCGTCCACGTCCCCATCGGTGGCGAGGATGCGGCACTCCGCCTGGATGGCGCCGAGCGCGCGGCGGCAGCGTTCGAGGGCCATGGCCTGCGCGGCCTCCGGCGTCGGCTGGCCGCTGATCCAGGCCCAGGCGGAGCGGCCGGCGACGGGATCGCGCGCCACCGCGAAGGCGGCGTGCGGCACGGCGCCGCGGTAGGCGAGGGTGAACTCGGTCGCCAGCTGCGCCGAGGGCGGCGGGGCGCCGAGGCGCGCGGCGGAGAAGGCGGCGCGATAGGCCTCCTCCTGCTGCGGCCCGCGTGCGGCGGCGGTCGAGACGAGGAGCAGCGCGGCGCAGGCGCCGAGCATGAGCCGGAGGGTTCGCATGGCGGCGCAGTCTGCGCCGTGCCCGGCCCGGCCGACAACGGTCAGCGAGGTCACGCGGCGCGTGCAGGGCGGGCCACCCTTCCCTCTGCGGGGGGCTCGGCCTATTCCGGGGCTCCGATCCCGCACTGCGCCCCACGGTCCGCTCCACGCCATGAACGACGCCGCCAGCCCCGCCGCCCGCGCCGCTACCGCCGCCGCCCGCGCCGAGCTTCGGCACGACTTCGCCGCGGCGGAGCCGCGCTGGCAGGCGGAGTGGGACCGCCGCGGCTGCTTCGCCGTGCCGGATGTGCCGCCCGCCGGTGCGGAGAAGTACTACGTGCTGGAGATGTTCCCCTACCCGAGCGGGAAGATCCACATGGGGCATGTGCGCTGCTACACGCTGGGCGATGTGGTGGCACGCTACAAGCGGGCGCGCGGGCACCTGGTGATGCACCCGATGGGCTGGGACGCCTTCGGCCTGCCGGCCGAGAACGCGGCGCGCGAGCGCGGCATCCACCCCGGCACCTGGACCTACGACAACATCGCCGCGATGCGCGCCGAGCTGAAGCGCATGGGGCTGAGCCTGGACTGGTCGCGGGAATTCGCCACCTGCGACCCGGAGTACTACGGCCAGCAGCAGGCGCTGTTCCTCGATTTCCTGAGGGCCGGGCTGGTCGAGCGGAAGGAGAGCTGGGTCAACTGGGACCCGGTGGACGGCACCGTGCTGGCGAACGAGCAGGTGATCGACGGCCGCGGCTGGCGCAGCGGCGCGCCGGTCGAGAAGAAGCTGCTGAGCCAGTGGTTCTTCTCCATCACGAAATACGCGCCGGACCTGCTGGAGGCGCTGGGCGGGCTCGATCGCTGGCCGGAGCGCGTGAAGCTGATGCAGGCCAACTGGATCGGCCGCAGCGAGGGGGCGCGGGTGCGGTTCCGGCTGACGGAACCGGTCGAGGGCGCATCCGAGGTCGAGGTCTTCACCACGCGGCCCGACACGCTGTTCGGCATGTCGTTCCTGGCAATCGCCGCCGAGCATCCGCTGGCTGCCGTGGCCGCGGCGAAGAACCCGGACGCCGCGGAGTTCATCGCCGAGTGCCGGCGCATGGGGACCAGCGAGGCCGCGATCGAGCAGGCCGAGAAGCGCGGGTTCGACACCGGCTTCCGCGTGGCGCACCCGTTCCTGGAGGGTGTTTCCTTTCCGGTCTGGATCGCCAATTTCGTGCTGATGGAATACGGCACCGGCGCGATCTTCGGCTGCCCGGGCCATGACGAGCGCGACTACGAATTCGCCAGCAAGTACGGGCTGGAGATCCTGCCGGTGGTGCTGCCGCCGGGTGCCGATCCCGCGACTTTCGCGCTGACGGATGGTGCCTACGTGGATGACGGCACGATCTTCAACTCGGGCTTCCTCGATGGGCTGAGCGTGGCGGACGCGAAGCGCCGCGTGATCGACCGGCTGGAGGCGACGGGCCAGGGCACGGGCGTGGTGAATTGGCGGCTGCGGGACTGGGGCGTCTCCCGCCAGCGCTACTGGGGCTGCCCGATCCCGGTGATCCACTGCGAGGCCTGCGGCGTGGTGCCGGTGCCGAAGAGTGAGCTGCCGGTGCGGCTGCCGGAGGACGTGGATTTCTCGCGGCCGGGCAATCCGCTCGACCATCACCCGACCTGGAAGCATGTGGACTGCCCGTCCTGCGGCAGGCCGGCGCGGCGCGAGACCGACACCTGCGACACCTTCGTGGACAGTTCCTGGTACTTCGCGCGCTTCTGCTCGCCCCGCGCGGAGGAGCCGGTGACCGGCGCGGCGGTGGACGCCTGGCTGCCGGTGGACCAGTACATCGGCGGCATCGAGCACGCGATCCTGCACCTGCTCTACAGCCGCTTCTTCACCCGCGGCATGCGCGACACCGGCCACCTGACGCTGGCCGAGCCCTTCGCCGGCCTGTTCACCCAGGGCATGGTCACGCATGAGAGCTACCGGGCCGCCGATGGGCGCTGGCTCTATCCGGAGGAGGTCGAGATCTCGCTGGCGCCGGATGGCACGCGCAGCGCCACGGTGAAGGGCGGCAACCAGCCCGTCACGATCGGCCGCGTCGAGAGCATGTCCAAGTCGAAGCGCAACACGGTCGACCCGGGCGCCATCATCGACCGCTACGGTGCCGACACCGCGCGCTGGTTCATCCTTTCCGACAACCCGCCCGAGCGCGACATGGAGTGGAGCGAAGCGGGCGTTGCCGGCGCCTTCCGCTTCAGCCAACGGCTGTATCGCATGGTCGCCGCAGCGGTGCCGGACCTGCCGCCGGCCGGCACCAGTGCGGCGGGCGCCGAGGGTGCCGCGCGCAAGCTGCGTCAGGCAACGCACCGAACCGTCGCGGCCGTGACCGAGGCGCTGGAGACCTTCGCCTTCAACGTCGCCGTCGCGCGCATCCATGAGTTCGCCAATACGATCGGCGAGGCGGAGGCCGCTGCGGCGGCCGAGCACAGGGGAGCGGCCCGGCGCGAGGCGCTGGAGGCGATCACGCGGCTCGCCGCGCCGATGATGCCGCACCTGGCCGAGGAGCTCTGGTCGCTGCTCCGCCCGGGCGGGGCGGCGCTGGTTGCCGACCTGCCCTGGCCGGAGGCCGACCCCGACCTGCTCCGGGCCGAGACCCTGACGCTCGCCGTGCAGGTGCTCGGCAAGCTCCGCGGCACCATCGAGGTGCCGGTGGATGCCGACGAGGCAACGGTCTTCGCTGCCGCCGCGGCGGAAGACAACGTCGCCCGCAGCATCGCCGGACGCCCGATCAGGAAGCGCATCCATGTCCCGGGCCGCATCGTCAACTTCGTCGTCTAGGCGCGCCGCGCTGCGGCGGCTGGCGCTGGCACCCGCCCTGCTGGCGGCCTCCGGCTGCGGCTTCCGCCCGATGCACGGACCGGTTGAGAGCACCGTCGGCGCAGCGCCCGCCGAGATCGCGCCCGAACTGGCCGCGGTGCGGGTCGGGAACCTGCCCGACCGGTTCGGCCAGATCCTGCGCCGCAACCTGCAGCGGCGCTTCGAAGGCGTGGCACCCGGGACCCAGGCGCGCTACCAGCTCACCCTCGGCGTCGGCTTCAGCGGCGAAGTGCTGGGCTACCGGCGCGACGGGACGATCAGCCGCGTGCGCTACATCGCAACGGCAGAATGGAATCTCGCGACCCAGGCCGTGCCGCCGCAAACCATCGCCCGCAGCATCCAGCCGGTGCGCACGATCGACGCCTTCAACGTGCCCGACCTGCAGTTCTTTGCCGCCGACACCTCGCGCGAGGACATGGAGCGCCGCCTGGCGGAGGTGCTGGGCGACGAGGTGTATCGGCAGGTGCTGCTGGCGCTGCGCCGCCATGTCGCGGGCGGACGGGTCGTTGCCGGCGGACCCGTCGCGCCGCCCCCCGGCTGAACGGGCCGCGCTGCGGTGGCAAAGCTGGACGCGCGGCGCACGGCAGGTTTCCTGCAGGATCCCGGCACCCGGTGCCGCATCGTGCTGCTGCACGGTGACGACCCGGGGCTGGTGCATGAGCGGGCCCTGCGCCTGATCGCAGCCGTGACTGGCGGCGACACCCTGCAACTGGTGGAGGTCGGGCGCGAGGGCGCCAAGGACACCGGGTTGCTGGCAGCCGAAGCTGCCGGGGTCTCGCTGTTTGGCGCCGGGCGGCGCGCGGTCTGGGTGCGCGAGGCAACCGACATCTTCGCCGCCGCCGCGGAGCAGGTGCTGCGTGGCCCGGGACCCGGGCTGGTGGTGCTGGAAGCGCCGGGCGACTCGCGCAGCCTTCAGAAGCTGCGCCGCCTGCTGGAACCCGCGCCCGATGCCGCGGTCATCGCATGCTACCGCGAGCGCGGCGCCGAACTGGCTGCGACCATACGCCGCATCCTCGGCGAACTGGAGGTGCAGGCCGAGACAGCCGCCGTCGACTGGATGGCGGATCGGCTGGCCGAGGATCACCTGCTGATGCGCCGGGAGCTTGAGAAGCTGGCGCTTTATGTCGGCCCCGGCGGGCGGGTGACGCAGGAGCAGGCATTGGCCTGCATAGCCGAAGGTTCGGCCCTCGATCTGGAGGAGGCCCTGGTCGCGGCGCTGGCGGGCGATGTCGCCCTGGCGGACCGGGCGTTGGAAGCCGCCTTCGCCGATGGCGCGGCGGCGGTGCAGGTGGTGCGGAGCGCGCTGCGCCAGGTCCAACGGCTGCATGTGGCAGCGCTGGCGGTTGCCGGCGGGGCGGCGCCAGCCGTGGCGCTGGACGCGCTTCGCCCACCGGTCTTCTTCCGCCAAAAGCCGGCCCTGGAACGTGCCTTACGAGCCTGGCGGCCCGAGGCACTGGACGCCGCCGGCGCCATGCTGCTGGAAGCCGAGCGGCGCACCAAAACGACCGGGTTGCCCGACATCGCCGTTGTACGTGGCGCCGTGCAGGCCCTGGCTCGCCGCGGTGCGGGCGCCAAGGGGCGTGCTGGACAATGATGGCACTCTTGGACCCGAGGGCCATGGTCTGCAGCGGGGTGCTGAAAGAACGGCTCGTCACGCCGGTGCAGGTCCCCGATTGCAGAACACAGATGCACCTCGGGCGGTCCCGCCTCTGGCGATCCCCTCCAATGGTTGTAACTTGCGCCGTGATTCATGTCAGCGGCGACGCTGCTTCAAGCGGTGACGCTTCAGCCACCCTTCAGCAAGCGGACCAAACCATCGAGCTGGTCGAGGTCCTTGTAGCGGATCGTCACCTGTCCTGAGCCGCCTTCGTCTCGGATCGCGACGCGCAGACCTAGATGGGCGGAAAGCTCCTGCTCCAATGCGACGGTTTCGCGGTCGCGCGGCGCTGGGGACCGGTCGCTTGCCTCGGTTCGCGGCTTGGCGGCAGCCGCGGCTTCGGTCTGGCGAACATTCAGCCCACGGTCCACGACCTGCATTGCCAGCCCGACCGGGTCCGGGGCTGTCAGCAGCGCGCGGGCATGGCCAGCGGTCAAGGCACCCTCGCGCAGCAGCTCACGCACGCGGTCCGGCAAGTTGAGCAGGCGAAGCGTATTGGCCACGTGGCTGCGGCTCTTGCCAACGGACTGGCCCAGCACCTCCTGCGTCATGCCGAATTCCTGGAGCAGGCGCTGGTAACCTTCAGCCTCCTCCAGGACGCCAAGGTCCTGGCGCTGCAGATTTTCCACAAGCGCGGCGGCCATGGCCTGGCGGTCATCGAGGTCGCGGATGATGACCGGTACTTCATGCAGCGGCACGGCTTGTGCGGCCCGCCAGCGGCGTTCGCCGCCGATAATCTGGTAGTGTCCCGGCTCGCCGGGTGTGGGGCGGACAAGAATGGGTTGCAGCAGGCCGTGAGCGCGGATGGAGTCCGACAGCTCCTGCAGCGCCCCCGGGTCCATGGCGGCACGAGGCTGGAAGGGACCCGGTGCGATGATGTCGACCGGCAACCTGCGTTGCGCGCCATCGGGCGCGCCATCGGGCGCGGCAGTGGACGCCGCTTCAGGCGCGTCGGGAATGAGCGAAGACAGCCCGCGGCCGAGCCGGGCTGGCCGGCCCCTGCCGGAAGCGCGGCTCATGCTGGCTGCATACGCCGGCCGCGGGCCCGGTCGCGGCGCCGGAACTCCACTGCCAGGCGAACATAGGCCTGCGCACCGGAAGAGCGGAAATCGTAGAGTGTCACAGGCAAGCCGTGCGAGGGCGCCTCGCTGATGCGGATGTTGCGGGGGATCACCGTTTCGTAGACCTTTTCCTTGAAGAATGCCCGTGCATCGGCAGCGACCGCATCGGAAAACTTGTTGCGCCGATCATGCATCGTCAGGACCAGACCCTCCAGTGAAAGCTCCGGATTCAGCGCCCGTCGAACGCGTTCGACCGTCTGGGTGATGTGGCTCACGCCTTCCAATGCGAAGAACTCGCATTGCAGAGGCACAAGGACGTCGTGGCAGGCGACCAGTGCGTTGAGAGTCAACAGGCCCAGCGAGGGCGGGCAGTCCAGGAAAACGTAATCATAGCGTTGCATTATATCAGGGGCTGTAGCTAAGGCACTTCGCAGTCGGTGTTCGCGACCGTCGAGGTCGGCCAATTCGATCTCTGCTCCGACAAGGTCGCCATCTGACGGAATAATCGCCAGATCGGGCACGCTGGTGGGCCGGATCACCTCCGCAAGCCGCCTGCTGCCCAACAGAAGCGCATAGGTGCCATCGTTACGCGCATTTCGGCCCAGGCCAAGGCCAGTCGAGGCATTCCCCTGCGGATCGAGGTCGATCAGCAGCACCTTATGCTCCGCGGCCAGAGCAGTTGCGAGGTTGATTGCCGTTGTCGTCTTGCCGACGCCGCCCTTCTGGTTGGCGATCGCAACGATGCGCGGCGATGACGCCGTTTTGGCGCGGTCAGCCAGGGTCGCGTGCAGGGGTAATCTCCGTGAGGCGGAGTATGGTGGCGGATGGATCGGTCCGGCTCGCAAAGCGTTCAATGTGCATAGTCCAATCAGCAGCAGCGGCGGTCAATTCCGAGTCCACCGAGCGGCCTTTCGGAAAGATTGCGACGCCGCCCGGGGCGAGTAGCCGATAGGCTTGCCGAAGGAGATCCAGCAGGGGAGCGAGCGCTCGGGCGGTGACGACGACAGCGGGGGGAGGCTTGGCAAGCTCGATTCGGTGAGGGTGAATATGAAGATTGGTTATTTCAAGTTGCCTGCGAGCTTCCAGCAGAAAGGCGGCCTTCCGACGATTGGCCTCGATCAGGTGGGTTTCGCGGCCTGTTGCGGCCGCCAATACCAAGCCAGGCAAACCAGCGCCGGAACCAAGATCAACGATGGGCCCCGCCGCATTGGGCAACAGCGGCAGGAGCTGCAGCGAATCCACTACGTGGCGCTGCCATTGGGTGTCTTCGGATGCGTCGGCGACGAGGTTGATGCTGGTATTCCACTGGCGAAGAAGGGCAAGGTAATTGCGGAGTCGTTCTTCAGTTTCACGTGGAACATCGACGATAGTGCCTGACCTCCGTTTCACGTGAAACGCGCCTGCCGCGCCCTAAGGTGCACTGCCAGGGCCGCCACCGCCGCTGGCGTGACCCCCGCAAGGCGGCCCGCACCACCAAGCGTTGCCGGCCGCGCCCGCATCAGGCGCTGCCGCATCTCCAGTGACAGTCCCGGGACGGCCGCAAAATTGAGATCGTCAGGAATCGCCAGCCGCTCCTCCCGCTCCAAGGAACGGACCTCAGCCGCCTGCCGCTCAACGTAAGGCGCATAGAGTGCCCGCGTCCGGACTGCCGCAAGTATACGTGGCGTCAGGCCACGTAGCCGAGGGAATGCAGCGAAGATCCCTGCCTCGGAGAGGTCAAACATGCCCAAGACCTCGAAGACAGAACGGCGGCGCCCATTTCCACTGACCGGGACTCCTGCCGCCGCCAGAGCGGCCGATGTTGCTGTTGTCTGACGTGTCCACGCCTCGGTCTCCGCCACGGCGGCGGCAAAGGCCCGGTGTGCCGTTGCCCGTTCAGGCCCCACGCAGCCCCAGGCAATGCCTTGCTCCGTCAGCCGCAGACCAGCATTGTCGGCTCGCAGGGACAACCGGTGCTCGGATCGGGCCGTGAGCATGCGGTAGGGCTCCGTTACACCCTGCAGCACCAGATCGTCTATCATTACTCCGATATAGCCGTCGCTGCGATCGATGGTCCGGTCGGGCGAGGCCGTGCCACCTGCGCGCGCCGCAGCATTGATGCCTGCCATCAGCCCTTGCGCGGCAGCCTCCTCGTAACCGGTCGTTCCGTTGATCTGCCCCGCCAGGAACAGCCGTGGCGCCGCTCGCACTTCAAGCGTGGGACGCAGTGCCCGCGGGTCGATATGGTCGTACTCGATGGCATAGCCCGGTCGGCGGATCACTGCCCGCTCCAGACCGGGAAGGCTGGTCACCATGGCTGCTTGTACAGCCTCGGGCAGGCTCGTCGAAATCCCATTGGGGTAGACGGTGTCATCCTCCAGGCCCTCGGGCTCTAGAAAGATCTGGTGCCGAAGCTTGTCCGCGAACCTTGTCACCTTATCCTCTATGGACGGGCAATATCGCGGCCCGACACTCCGGATTGCCCCGGCGTGGATAGCGCTACGGTGCAGGTTGGCGCGGACCAGCGCGTGCGTCGCTGCCGTCGTAAAGGTGATCGCGCAGGCGACCTGCCGGTTGCCGATCCGCTCCGTCATCCAGGACAGCGCCTCCGGCGGGTCATCCCCCGGTTGCGAGTCCAGCGCCGACCAATCAATGGTACGGCCATCCAGACGCGGAGGGGTGCCGGTCTTCAGCCGCGCCAACGGCAGGCCAAGCCGCTCAAGGCTGCGTGCCAAACCCAGCGCCGGCGCCTCCCCGGCACGCCCTGCCGAGATCCGCTGTTCGCCGATGTGGATCTCCCCGCGCAGGAAAGTTCCAGTGGTGATCACCACCGCGCCAGCGCCGATCCGTTGCCCGTCGGCCGTAGCGATACCGCCAACGGATCCATCTGGGCCGAGGATCAATTCCTCCACCGAGGCAGCCCTCAGGTCGAGCCCTCGTGTCGCGCGTAGCATCCCCTGCACCGCTGCCCGGAACAGCCGCCTGTCAGTCTGGACCCTTGGGCCACGCACTGCCGGACCCTTGCTGCGGTTCAACAGCTTGAAGTGGATGCCAGCCATATCAGCAGCACGCGCGATGACGCCGTCCAGCGCATCCACCTCCCGCACCAGGTGTCCCTTGCCAATCCCGCCCACCGCGGGATTGCAGGACATTTCGCCGATAGTCTCGACGCGATGGGTCAGCAGCAGGGTCCGCGCACCGCAGCGCGCTGCAGCCGCAGCCGCCTCGGCGCCCGCGTGGCCGCCACCGACCACCACGACATCCCAAGTCTCATCAAACATGGCGCGATTATAGCCGCGTGGGCCAGCCCGCGTCAGTGGTGTACGCCATTCCTGGCATGAGTCGCGTCAGCCGCGACCAAGCAGGTCCTGCACACCCAGGCCGATCGCTTGGCGGTACGCCAGCATCGCAACGCGGGGCTCGGCCATCATTTCCGCCGCCGCCAGGCCGCTGGCGCTCACCGCCAGGCGCAGTCCGTTGAGCATAGTCGTCCCGAGCGTCGCCACGACGCCGCTTGTCATCGCAAACCCCTGCACCCGGCCGAGCCGCGCTGCAAGCAGGGTGTTTGGCTCCGATAATCTCTCCAGCAGCCCGTCCAGGACCCATGCTTCGCCGCCGAGCATCGCATCCTCGACGATCAGTCCGGCCTCCGGATGGAGGCCGAGGACCCGGAAAACCGAAAACCAGGACGTCTCCAACGCCCGCGCCACCAGTGCCTTCTCCCCCTGGGCGTGTCGCATCTGCTGGCGAGCGGCGTGGTCGATGGCCCGCGCACGGCCAGGCCGCGCGTCATGCACGGCGAGATCGAGCACGAAGGCCAGGTCGTCCTCCGGCACCTGCGCCCACTCGCTGTTCTCCGGCAACCCCAGCTGGTCGGCGATGCGAATCACCTGCGCCTGCGGTAGCGCTTGCGCCGCGGCGTTAAGAATACGCTGGCGCGTGGCGGCACACCGATCATGCATGTCCAGCAGCTCGTCCCGACCCAAGCCCATTTGGCACCTCTTCCTACTTCCCGATGCAGAATTCGCCGAACACCAGATCGAGGATCGCCTCCACCCCGACCCGACCCGTGATGCGGCCGATGGCGGCCAGCGCCGCTCGCAGCGCCTCGGCACGCATTTCCGGCAAGGGTGCGGCCGACAGCTCATCAAGCCAGTGGACCGCCTCCTCCAGGGCTGCGCGATGTCGCGGGCGAGTCAGGCCCGCTGCTGCGGTTAGCCCCGCTCGATCAGCCGCAAGCTCCGCCAGGCGGCTCCGCAAGACCTCCAACCCCTCGCCGGTCTGCGCGGCCACCGCGAGGATCTCCTGTCCTCCAAGCCGCGCGGGCGGCGCGGCAAGGTCGCACTTGTTCACGACGACTAGGCAGGACGAATCCGGCCGCTGCAGTATGCGGAGGGTTGCATCATCCGGTTCCTGGTTCGCCGCGAAGACGGTGATGAGCAGCGATGCCTCCTCCGCGCGGCGCAGGGCGCGCCGAATGCCCTCGGCCTCAATCTCGTCGGCGCTCTCGCGCAGGCCAGCGGTATCCGCGAGGACCACCGGCACCCCGCGTAGGTCCAGCACGACTTCTACGAGGTCGCGCGTCGTTCCCGCGCGTGCCGAGACGATGGCCGCCTCCCTTCCTGCCAAGGCGTTCAGCAGCGAGGACTTCCCGACATTCGGCGCGCCGAGGATGGCGAAGACCAGCCCTTCGCGCAGCCGCTCGCTGCGATCGCTTGCGGCCAGGTGCGCACCGATCTCATCGCGCAGCGTCGCCGCTTCGACACTGACCCGGGCATCGAGATCCTCGGGCAGGTCCTCCTCCTCGAACTCGATAAAGGCCTCCTGCCGGGCCAGAAGCCGGGTCAGGCGGGCCGTCCAGGACGCGTAGAGATGCCCCAGCGCGCCGCCCGACTGGCGCAGGGCCTGCCGGCGTTGCGCCTCGGTCTCCGCGTCGATCAGGTCGGCGATGCCTTCGGCCGCGGTCAGATCCAGCCGGCCATGCAGGAAGGCGCGGCGGGTGAATTCTCCCGGTTCGGCAGGGCGCGCGCCGACGCTGACCAGGGCGTCCGCCACCGCCGCGACCACTGCACGTCCGCCATGCAGGTGGAACTCGGCCGAGTCCTCGCCGGTGTAGCTCGCGGGGCCCGGGAACCAGAGCACCAGCGCCTCATCCAGAACTTCGCTGGTGCGCGGGTCGCGCAACCGCCTGACCGTGGCGAGACGCGGCGCCGGCACCCGCCTCGCCAGCGCCTGCACCACGGCGCCAGCGCGCGGTCCTGAGATGCGCACCACGGCGATCGCTGCGCGGCCGGCGCCGCTCGCCAGGGCGAAGATCGTGTCGCCCATCATGCCTTGGATGCCATGCCTCGGTTCCCTCTTGGAACATCCGACCGCCGCCGCTACATCTCCCAGGCGTTCACGTTTCGTGCATGTCCAGCCTGGAAGGCGCATGGCCAAGGATCGCTCCCGCTTCGTCTGCCAGTCCTGCGGCGCCGTCCACCCGAAATGGCAGGGCCGCTGCGATGCCTGCGGCGGCTGGAACACCATGGTGGAGGAAGCGGCCGAGGCCCGCCCCGCTGGGCCCGCGGCGCGTGCCGCCGGGGGTGGCCGCCGCGTTGCGTTCGTCGGCCTGACCGGCAGCGCGCCCCCACCGCCGCGCATCCCCACGGGCATCGCCGAGCTCGATCGCGTCCTCGGCGGCGGGCTGGTGCCGGCCTCGGCCGTGCTGGTCGGCGGTGATCCCGGCATCGGCAAGTCCACCATCCTGCTGCAGGCCGCCGCGCGCATCGCGCAAGGGGGCCCGCGCGTGCTTTACGTCTCCGGCGAGGAGGCGGTCGAGCAGGTGCGGCTGCGCGCCCAGCGCCTCGGCCTTGCGGATGCCCCGCTCGGCCTTGCCGCCGCGACGGCCCTGCGCGACATCGCCGCCAGCCTGGAACAGGAGAGGGACGCCGCGCTCGTCGTCATCGATTCCATCCAGACCCTCTGGCTGGATTCGCTGGACAGCGCCCCGGGCACCGTCGCCCAGGTACGCACCTGCGCGGCCGAGCTCATCCGCCTTGCCAAGACCCGTGGCTTCGCCCTGGTGCTGATCGGGCATGTGACGAAGGAGGGCACGCTGGCCGGCCCGCGCGTGCTGGAACACATGGTGGATGCCACGCTCTACTTCGAGGGCGATCGCGGCCATCAGTTCCGCATCCTGCGCGCCGTGAAGAACCGCTACGGCGCCACCGACGAGATCGGCGTCTTCGAGATGACCGAGCGTGGCCTCGTCGAGGTCGCCAACCCCTCCGCCCTGTTCCTGGCGGAGCGCCGCGGCAACATCGCCGGCTCCGCAGTCTTCGCGGGGCTGGAGGGCACGCGCCCCGTGCTGGTGGAGGTGCAGGCGCTGCTCGCGCCCTCGGCCGGCGGCTCGCCGCGGCGCCAGGTGGTGGGATGGGATCAAGGGCGGCTCTCCATGCTGCTCGCGGTGCTGGAGGCCCGCTGCGGCATGACGCTCGGCATGAACGACGTCTACCTCAACATCGCCGGCGGGCTGCGCATCGCCGAGCCGGCAGCCGACCTCGCCGTCGCCGCCGCCCTGGTCTCCGCCGCCACCGACCGCCCGACCGAGGCGGAATGCGTCTATTTCGGGGAGATCGGCCTGTCGGGCGAGGTGCGCCAGGTGGCGCAGGCCGAGGCGCGGCTGCGCGAGGCGCAGAAGCTCGGCTTCGCCGCCGCCGTGCTGCCGCGCCGCGTGGCGCGCGGCGCCGGTCGTGCCGCCGCGCCGGACGGGCTGCGCCTTTCCGAGATCGGCCATGTCGCCGACCTCGTGGCGCCCTTCGCCGCGGCAGGCCAGGAACGGCGGCGGCCGGCGCAATAGGACGGCACGGGCGCCATCCCGCCGGTTCCCCTTTCCCGCCGTGGCACGAAGCCCGATCGCGGCCCTTGCGCGGGGCCGCGCGGCGCCGCAGCGTCGGTCCGAAGGAACGCCGAAGGGGAGGCACGGGGATGCGGCAGGGGATAGGACGACGTGCCGCGCTGGTGCTCGCGGCAACCCCGGTGCTGCACCCCGGGCTCGCCCGCGCCGCCTGGCCGGAGCGGCCCATTCGCCTGGTCGTGCCTTTCGCGCCCGGCGGCAATGCCGACCTCGTCGCCCGCACCGTCGCCCCCACCCTCTCGGAGCGGCTGGGCCAGCCCGTCGTGGTGGAGAACCGTGCCGGCGCCGGCGGCAGTGTCGCCGCCACGGCCATCGCCCGCACCCGCTGGGACGGCGTGACCCTGATGGTCGGCTCGAACGGGCCGCTCGCCATCAACCCGGTCATCCAGCCGGGTCTCGGCTACGACCCGGTGCGGGATTTCCTGCCTGTCGGGCTGATCCTGCGCACACCGCTGGCCCTGACGGTCCATCGCGCGCAACCGGCCCGCGACCTTGCCGCGCTGATCGCCGAGGGACGCGCCACGCCGGGCCGCCTCGCCTTCGGCACAGCGGGCAATGCCAGCACCGGCCATCTGGCGCTGGAGATGTTCAACGCGGTGACCGGCGCCGGCATCACCCACGCGCCCTATGCCGGCGGTGGGGCACTGGTGGCGGACCTCGTCTCCGGCACCCTCGCCGGCGCCTGCGTGGAGATCTCGACGGTGCTGCCGCTGGCGCGGGACGGAGCCGTGCGCATCCTTGCGATCACCGCCGTGCGCAGGGCCGCCGCCGCGCCGGATACGCCCACCACCGCCGAGGCCGGGCTGCCGGACTTCACCGCCGCCTCCTTCATCGGCATCGTCGCACCTGCCGGCGCCCCGGCCGAGGCGATGACGGCCCTGCAGCGCGCGCTCACCGGCGCGATCGGCCTGCCTGCGGTGCGCGAGCGGCTGGAGGCGAGCGGCAGTGCGATGGCGACGCCGGAGCAGGCGACGCCCGGGGGCTTTGCCGCCTTCCTCCAGCGCGAGGCCGCCTGGACGCGCGCCGCGGCGGAGCAGGCCCGGCTGCGGCCGGGCTGAGCCGCTACGCCGTCCGCAGCAGGCGTCGCAGCCGTGCGCCCTGGCGGCTGGACCAGGCGATCAACCCCGCTTCCATCGTCTCCACCCGGTTCGTCACGCCGGGCCAGCGTTCCCGCATCCAGGCCATGCCGCGCCGGGCCCAGGCGTACTGGTCGCGCAGCACGAAGAAGCCGAGGGCGAGGAAGATGCCGCCATGCAGGATCGGCAGCGCCACGCCGAGCACGCCGATGAACAGCAGCGAAATGCCGGCCGCCTTGCGGGTCAGCGAGGGCGCGCCCGGCGCCGGGGGACGCTCGATCATGCGGCGACGGCACCTTCGGGCAGGGCGAGCGGGACGTCGCTCGCCACGAAGAGGTATTCCGTGTTCGTCAAACGACCCACCGTGCCGACCTTCTCGCCCTTCAGGTTGTGGATCCCGATCCTGGCCCCGACGTAGCGGCCATACGGAATCTCCAGCACGCGCAGGTGGCGACGCGGGCCCAGGATGTCCAGCACCGCGTCGCGCGAGAGATGTCCTTCGTCATTGAAGGACAGCACGATCACCGGGCAGCGCAGCGCCACGATGGTGCGCGCGAGGGCCGGCCCGATGCTGCGCTTGCCGTTGAAGGCGGAACGTCGCGCCCGCACATCGGTGCGCTTGCGGGCGATGCCGTAGACCTCCGGCCGGTCCCAGCGCACCAGCGTCTCCCAGACATGGTAATTCCCAAGATAGGAGTGCTGGTTGTAGGGCGGATCGAGATAGGCGAGCTCGCACGTCGCGCGTGCCGCCGCCACCTCGGCCTCGTTGCAGGAGGCTGCGCAGGCGCCGGCCGCGGGGCGCGGCAGCAGCGCGGGCAGGCGCAGCTCCAGCGGGTTCAGCGCGCGCGGCGCCCAGCGCTTCATGTAGGCCATCTGCAGCCCGGCGGTGGAATCGACGCGGTCGGCGGCCTCCATCAGCGCGGTGAGCAGCACCGCCTCGAGTTCCGGCTCGGTGCAGAGCCTCGCGATCCCTTCGCGGATCGCCTCGATGCGGGCGCCATTCGCTGGGTGGAAATAGCGGCTCTCCTCGGAATAGGTGGCGGTGAACCAGCCGGCGCGGGGCGGCAGGCGCGCGAGGTCGGCCAGGCAGCGCCGCGCCGTCTCCGCCCAGCGCTCGGCATCGGCCTGGACGTAGCAGGTGGCCAGCACATGGGCATAGGCGTTGTGGTCGTTGGCGAGCACGCGGAAGCCGGCGCGCTTCAGCGCATGCCCGACCCGCGCCGTGCCGGAGAAGAGGTCGAGCACGGTAGCCCCGGCCGGCGCGGCGGCGCCGATGGCGGCGAGGATGTGCGCGAGCAGCGCGCGCTTGGAGCCGATGTACTTGATCATGACCGCCATGGTCGCCGCCGCGCCGCGGTGGCGGCTTGGCAATCCGGAACGACCGCCATACAGGCCTCCGCCGCGCGGGTCACGCTGCCGCAGGGCCGGATCGCGCCATGATCCAGCCTTCCCGCGCATGCGGAAGCTGCCGTCGCGCGACGGCGCTGTGCTGCTGCCGCTGGTGCGGACCCTGACGGCGCGGCTGGTGGCGGAGGTGCCGCAGGGCGGAGGTGCCGCGCGCCGCGATCAGATGTGCAGCGCCCGCCCATCCACCGCGAGCGCCGCCTCCTTCACCGCCTCGTTCAGGCTCGGGTGCGCGTGGCTGGTGCGCGCGACATCCTCGGCGCTGGCGCCGAACTCGATGGCCAGCGCCAGCTCGGCGATCAGCGTTCCCGCATCCGGCCCGATGATGTGCGCGCCCAGCACGCGGTCGTTCGTCGCATCCGCGAGGATCTTCACGAAGCCATCCGTATCGCCCATCGCGCGCGCGCGGCCATTGGCGGTGAAGGGGAACTTCCCCGACCGGTAGGCGACGCCGGCGGCCTTGAGCTGTTCCTCCGTCCGCCCGACCGAGGCCACCTCGGGCCAGGTGTAGACCACGCCCGGGATCGCCTCGTAGTTCACATGGCCGGCCTTGCCGGCGATGCGCTCGGCGCAGGCGACGCCCTCCTCCTCCGCCTTGTGGGCGAGCATCGGTCCGGTGATGGCGTCGCCGATCGCCCAGATGCCGGGGATGTTCGTGGCGTAGTGCGCATCCACCTGCACGCGGCCGCGCTCATCCAGCGCGACGCCGGCGGCATCCAGCCCGAGCCCCTCCACATGAGGACGACGCCCGATGGCAAGCAGCACGACATCGGCGGCGATCTCCTCCGCCGCGCCGCCCTCGGCCGGCTCCACCGTCAGGGTCACGCCGTCGTTGCCGACGCGCGCGCCGGTGACCCTGGTCTTCAGGCGGAACTTGAATCCCTGCCGCGTCAGGATCCGCTCGAACATCCTGCCGACCTCGCCATCCATGCCGGGCACGATGCGGTCGAGGAACTCCACCACCGTCACCTCGGCCCCCAGGCGCCGCCAGACGGAGCCCAGCTCCAGCCCGATATAGCCGCCGCCGATGACCACCAGGTGCTTCGGCACAACGCCCAGCTCCAGCCCGCCCGTCGAGGTGACGATGCGCTGCTCGTCCACCGGAACGCCCGGCAGCGGGATGCTCTCCGAGCCCGAGGCGATGACGATGTGCTTCGTCTCGTAGTCCTCGCCGTTCACCGCAACGACGCCCGGTCGCGCGATGCGCCCCTCGCCCTTCAGCCAGGTGACCTTGTTCTTGCGGAACAGGAACTCCACGCCCTTGACGTTGGCGGCGACAACCTCGTCCTTGCGCGCCTGCATGCGTTCGAGATCGAGGCGCACCGAACCCTCGATGACCACGCCGTGGTCTGCCAGCTTGTGCCGTGCCTCCTCGAAATTCTCGGAGGATTGCAGCAGCGCCTTGGACGGGATGCAGCCGACGTTGAGGCAGGTGCCGCCCAGGGTCTCGCGCCGCTCCACGCAGGCCACCTTCAGGCCGAGCTGGGCCGCGCGGATGGCGCAGACATAGCCGCCGGGTCCGGCGCCGATGACGATGACGTCGAAGCTCTCGGGCATGCGAAGGAAATCCTGGGGCTGCGGAGGGCGCGCGGACCTTGGCGCGCGCTACCGGGGAGGGCAAGGGTGCGGGGCGCCCGGGCATGCCGCGCCATCCGTCGCATCCGTCACGTCACGCCCAGCAGGTCGAGGGTCCGCCCCACCACCTTCGCCTCCGTGAAGCGTTCCAGCGCGCGCGCCCGGCCGGCCCCGCCCATCCGCGCCCGCAGCGCCGGATCGCCGGCGAGGCGCGACAGCGCCGCGGCCAGCGGCGCCACCTGCATCGGCGGCACGAGCAGCCCGGTCTCCTCCGGCACCACCATCTCCCGCGGGCCGCGGATGCTGGTGGAGACCACGGGCAGGCCGGTCAGCATCGCCTCGATGGCGCTCATCGGCAGGCCCTCGAAGTGGGAGGGCAGGCAGAAGGCATCCGCCGCGGCCAGCACGCGCGGCACGTCGTGGCGGTAGCCCAGCCGCACCAGCCGCCGGCCCAGCGCCTGCGCCGCGCGGTCGAAGTGCGGCCCCATCTCCTCGCCACGGTCGGTGGCCAGCCGCTCCCCCACCACCCAGAGCACGGCGTTCCCCGGCGTGGCCCGCATCGCCTCCAGCAGCTCCGGATAGCCCTTGTGGCGCACCAGGCGGGAGACGGCGACGATGACGCAATCCCCGTCCCGCGCGCCGAACTCGCCGCGCAGCGCCGCCCGGGCCGCCGCATCGGGGCGGAACACCGCCGGGTCGCGCCCGTTCAGCACCGCGGTCGCGCCCGGGTGGATGCCGAGGCGGCGCGCATCCGCGGCCTCCTCCTCGCTGACGGTGAGGAACACGTCGGTCATCCGCCCGCCGAGCCGTTCCATCGCAAGCGACAGGCTCCGTTGCCACCAGGGTCCCGGCTGGTTGAACAGGAAGCCATGGCAGGTATAGGCGATGCGCGGCGCGCCCATGCGCCGCGCCGCCAGCCGCGCGAGCAGGCCGCTGATCGGCATGTGGCCATGCACCAGGTCGAAGCGCTCCTCGCGGAACACGCGTTCCAGCGCGCGGTAGGCCCGCAGCTGCGCCATCGGGTTCATGCTGCGCGCCATGGGCACGGGGATGATCCGGAATCCCTCCGCCCGCGGCAGGTCCAGCAGCGGGCCCTCGGCACAGATCCCCACCACCTCGTGGCCACGGGCGCGCGCGCCGCGCATCAGCGGCACCAGGAAATGCCGCAGCGAGAAATCGACGTTGATGACTTCGGCGATCTTCAGGGCAGACCCGCCGTCAGCCCTCGCGCGGCGCCGCGTCGCCCGCATCGGATGCCGCCGCATCGGCGGGCGACGCGACGGGCAGCGACGCCGCGGCGCGTGCCCCGCTGTCGCGCCCCGCGGCCGGGCCCGCAGGAATGCGGCCTATCGCCCATTGCACCGTGTCCGTGCCCGGCTCGGCGCTCAGCACCACCTGGCTGGTGCGCCTGGCCTCGCCAAGGCCGAGATAGATGCTCTCCTCCACGGCGACGCGGGCGCCGCTGGCGCGCAGCCGCCAGCCCTGGCCGGAGGGCAGGCGCAGCAGCACGCCCTCGCCGTCCTGCTGCGCGCTGGCGATGACGGCCGGGTGCAGGTGGAAGCGCACGGCGAAGCCGGGCGGGCGCCCCGGCGTCTGTTCCGTGGCCTCGATCATGTCCTCGCCGCGCAGGTCGTCGCCGGTGGGCGCCAGGTAGAGCCGGCGCCGGTGCACCGCGCCGAAGGGCCTGCGCCAGCCGTCATGCGTGGCGTCGAGCCACTGCGCGCCCTCGTTCTCATGCCGGTCGGCCTCGACGCGCTCGGGACGGCGGCCCAGACCCTCGTCGCGCAGCTCGGCGCTGTTGGTATCGGCCAGAACCAGGGTCGAATGCGCAGCCGTGGCGCGCAGCGCGTCGCGCCACTCGCCCTGGCCGGCCGGGGCCGCACCGCAATTCACGATCATCCGGTCGCGGCCGATCGACATCTCGAAGGACAGCGTCCCGGCGTGGGAGAGCCGGTCCGCGCCGCGCGGCAGGCCGGAGGCAACGTCGCGCGCCCGCCCCACGGGCGGCGCTCCGGCGTCGCAGATCACCAGCGTGCGCCCGGCCTGCATGCGCTGGAAGCCGGTCTCCTCCAGCAGCATCGGCGCCCGGCCGCGGGCCTGGCCCTGGGTCAGCACCAGGTCGACCAGCGCCGCGCCCTCCTCGCGCGAGCCGTTGAACAGCGCGAGCGCGCCGTCGCCGTGGCGGAACAGGCGCAGCGCCTGGCCGGCCCGCTCCAGCGCCGCGGACAGCTCCGCCGGCGCGTTCACGTTCACCCCGTGCAGCAGGTTGCGGATCTCGATCAGGTCCTGCAGCGCCAGCAGGAGCTGTCCGGGTGAGCGTTCCACATGCCCGCCATCGGGGTGGAATTGCCGCTGCAGCTCGCCCGGAAGGAAGCGCAGCGCGCGCTGCAGCCAGGCATCCTCCTCCAGGGCCACGGCGGCGGCCAGCGCGCCCTTCAGCGTCACCAGTGCGCCGCGGTGCAGCGCCTCTGCCGGCAGGGAGGAGACGACGCCGCGGGCATCCTGCGCGAGGCGGATCAGCAGGCGCTTGCGGAACCCGTCCTCCGCCGTGGCCGCCAGGAAGTCCCAATGGCCAAGCCAGGCGGAGATGCGGGCCGCGGCGATCTCCGGCGCCTGGCCGAGATCGGCGTCGCCGCCCCCCTCCAGCCAATCCTCGGCGAGGTCACGGGCACGCAGCCGCGCCGCATCGGTGCCGAGCGCCCGCAGGTCGCGCAGCCAGGCGAAGCCGTGCGCGGCGGCACGCCACGCCACCGGCCCATCCTGCGGAGCCCAGCCGGTGCCGGTGGTGCCCTCGCCGGCCGGCTCGAGCCGGCGGACGGTGCCGGCGACCTCGAACTCCCCCCGCAGCAGCCGCGCGCCACGGCTGGCGTCGCCCGGCCAGAGGTCACGGAAGGCGCGGGCCGGCGCCTCCGGCACCTTCACGGGCTTGAGGCCGGAGAGCAGGCGGCGGGTGCTGCGCAGGATGTCGCGCATCAGCGGGCCGGGCCTCCGCGCAGCGCGGCGATGGCCCGGGCGTAGTCCGGCGCGCCGAAGACGGCGGTGCCGGCCACCAGCACATCGGCGCCCGCCGCGATGCAGCGCGGCGCGGTGGCGGGCGTGATGCCGCCATCGACCTGCAACGCGATGGCGCGGCCCGATTCATCGATCATGCGCCGGAGCGTGGCGATCTTCGCCAACTGCCCATCGAGGAAGGACTGCCCGCCGAATCCCGGGTTCACCGCCATCACGAGAAGCAGGTCGCAGAGATCGAGGACATTCTCCACCGCGGAGACGGGCGTGGCCGGATTCAACACCACTCCGGCCTGCTTGCCCATGCCCCGGATGGTCTGCAACGAGCGGTGCAGGTGCGGACCCGCTTCCGGGTGCAGCGAGATCAGGTCCGCCCCGGCCTCGGCGAAGGCGGCGAGGTAGGGATCGGCGGGGGCGATCATCAGGTGGACGTCGAAGGGCAGCCCGCTGTGGGGCCGCAGGCCGCGCACCAGCCCGGGGCCGAAGCTGATGTTGGGCACGAAATGCCCGTCCATGATGTCGAGATGCAGCCAGTCCGCGCCCGCGGCCTCGATGGCACGCACCTCCTCCCCCAGTCGCGCGACGTCGGCGGCCAGGAGGGACGGCGCGATGCGGACGGCAGGCGGCGGGGTGGGACTCGCGGCAGGCATCCGCGCGGTTCTAGCGAGGGGGGAGGGGGTGGGGAAGGCGGCAAGGCCGGGCACCGGCGGCATACGATGCAAATTCGCATCAATAGGGCCCCGTCACGTGCCGCAGGCCGCTTCCAGCGCCAACCAGCAGACCAGCCGCACCTCCTCCGGCAGGATCGGCGGCAGCGGCGCCGGCGGCTCGAAGCGATCCAGGCCGGTGGCCAGGACCCAGGCCACCAGGCGCCGGCTGCGCTCCGAGGGGCGGCCGCTGCGGTCCCGGAATTGCTCGCGCAGCAGTGTCTCCTCCCGGCGCGGCCAGGGTGCCTCCAGGACGTCCAGGACCTTCGCCAGCACTGCCCCGTCCAGGTCGCGCGGCGGATGCGCCCGCAGGAAGGCGGCGACCTGGCGGTTCAGCGGGCGCACCGGCGGCTGCAGGTTGGCGGGATCGGACAGGTCGTCCCATTCCGCCAGGATGTCCGCACGCGCCCGGTCCCAGTACCCGAAGATGGCGTCGCCCAGCGGCGCGGGCATGGCGCGTGGCATCCGCTCGGTGCAGTCGCCGAGGCGCAGGCAGGTGCCGATCTCGCGCTCGATGCCGCCCTGTGCGGATGGTTGCCAGTCCGGGCCCGCGGGGACGAAGCGCAGGAAGCTGCGCCGCGTGTCCGTCAGCGCGACCTCGGCGCAGAACAGCACGCCCGACCGCGTGCCGCGGCGCATGCCGCTGCCGGCGCCGCCGGGCAGGCCGGTGATCGGGGTCCTGTCGGCATCGAGCGCGGCGCGCAGCCGCTGGCGGTACTCCTCCCCGGTCTGCGCCGCGCCCTCGGTGCCGCAGCGCTCGAACAGCGAGCCGTCGCCGCGCGCCAGCCGCTCGATCTCGGCGCGGGATTCGGCGAAGACCTGGGCGCCGGACTCCGCCCCCTGCACCGGCGAGGTCGCCACGCCGATGCTCTTCGCCGCCTGGGTCAGCTTGCGCAGGATCCGCGCCTCCAGCGCCAGCAGCGCATCCAGGCGGTCGGCCGGGAAGACGGTGCGCAGGAAGACGCGCGGATGCGGGCTGCCGATGCGGTCGATGCGGCCGTGCCGCTGCACCAGCCGCATCGGGTTCCAGGGCAGGTCGTAGTTGATGATGTGGCGGCACTGCTGGAGGTTCATGCCCTCGGCCAGCACGTCGGTGCTGAGCAGCAGGTCGAAGCGGTCCGCCTGCCCCGGCGGCGGGTCGCTCGATTCGGGCGCAAAGCCCCAGACGGCCTCGCTGCGGCTCGCCTCCTCGCCCTCGACGCCGCCGCCGGCGACCGCGGCGATGCGGCCGCGCCAGGCGCCGAGGCGCGGATCGGCGGCGATCCGCCCGGCCAGCGCGCCGCGCAGCCAGGCCACGGTGTCGGCGAAGGAGGAGAAGACGATCACCTTGCGGTTGCGCCGCTCCTCCGCGGCGGTGGCGGCATCCTCGCGCGCCTCGGCGGCGATGCGGGCCAGCTCCTCCACCACGGCATCGAGCTTCGGGTCCGCCGCGTCGCGCGTGGTGCCGAGGCGCGCCGCAAGGCCGTGCAGGATGTCGCGGTCCCGCGCCACCGCGGCCCGCAGCGCCGGCACGTCGTAGGCCGCCGCATCCTGCGTGCCGCCGCCACCATCCAGCAGCGCCTCGAAGGCCTCCTCGTCGGCCGCGACCTCGCGCAGCAGGTCGCTTCCGATGACCCTGCCGCGCTCCAGCGCCGCGAGGAACAGGTCATGCTCGCGCACCATGCGATCGAGGCTGAGCCGGAAGGCATGGGCGGAGGACTCGAACCGCTTCAGCAGGCCGGAGCGCAGCAGGCCCGCAGTGGTCTCCGCCACCTCCTCCCGGTCCTCGTCCATGTCGTGCCGCCACGCGTCCGGCGCGTAGCGCGCGAAGGCCACGGGCGTCCGGCCGTTCAGCGGATCCAGCGCGTCGGCGACGGCATCGAACAGCCCGGGCGCCGCGCCCTCCAGACCGTAGCGCACGGTAATCGGCACCGCCTTCGGGAACAGGATCGGCCGCAGCACGCCATCCGGGCCGCGGATGGTGTCGCCCGCATAGTGCCGCTTCACGAAGGCCCGGGTGCGCTTCACCGTGATCGCGTCGATCACCGGGTAGAGCAGGTCCGGGCTGAGGTTCGCCGGGTCCTGCGCGGCGGCCTGGCGGAACCGCTCGCGGATGTGGACGATGCCCTTCGGCGCCAGCGCGCCGTCATGGCGCAGGAAGAACAGCATCAGGTGGTAGAGATCCCAGAGGCTGTTGTTCACCGGCGTCGCGGTGAGCAGCACCACCCCCTTGCGCGGCCCGGCGAGCAGCCGGCGCAGCACGTCGGCGCGGCTGGATGCGTCCGGGTTGCGGTAGTTGTGCGCCTCATCGACCACCACCAGCGCATAGTCGTCGATGTCGTGCTGCAGCACCGCGCGCGTGGCGCCCGGCCGCCGCTCCGGATGGTGGAACTGCCGGTCGCCCGCGAGCCCATCGAAGGAGACCATCTCCACGCGGCGCGAGATGTCGTGCTCGGCCAGGAAGCGCTTCCAGGTGGTGTCGCGCAGCGCCGCGGGACAGACCAGCAGCGCGCGCTGCCGGTTGCGCGCCGTCGCCTGCAGGATCTCGCCGGCGATGAAGGTCTTGCCGAGCCCGACCTCGTCCGCGACGATCACGCCGCCATGGTCGCGCAGGATGCGCTGCGCGCGCCAGACGCCGTGGCGCTGGAATTCGGTCAGGCCGATCTCGCCCGCCTCGCGCTGCTCCCCGTCCAGCTCCTCGCCGTAGAGCTGGAACAGCATGCGCAGGAATACCAGCCAGGGCGGGAACTCCGCCTCCGGCTCCTCGAGGATGGAAGCGAGGTCGTAGGGCTCCGCCGCCTCCCACAACGCGTCGAACCAGGCGCGCGCCTGGGCGAAGACATGGGCCTCGCCATGGGCGAGGTTCAGCGTGGGCGCCGTGGTCAGCCCCGGCATTGTCAGGTTGGAGGTGCCGAGGACGATCGCCGGATCCCAGCCATCCAGCAGCATCGCCTTCGCATGCAGGAAGGCGTCCGTCAGGCGCCGCGTCTGCAGCCGGCCGCCGCGCAGCATGCGGGCGGTGGCGCGCAGTTGCGCGCGGCCCTCGGGGGTGAAGGCCTGGCGGTCGCGCACGCGGCGCAGCCCTGCTTCCAGCAGCGCCAGGCTTTTGGCGACCTCGCGCCGTTCGAAGGCAGCGGGCGGCGGGTCACCGGGGCGGGGCGGCGCGCGCCGGGCCTCCGGTTCCGGCTCGGCGCCGAGCAGCAGGCGCACCCCCGCCGCCTGATCCAGCTGCGGCGCCAGGGCGGCGAGGCCGGCGGGGCTGACGAAGCCGGTGGCGATGGCGATCTCCGCCAGCGCGGGCGTGGAGTCCGCAAGGCCCGGCATGGCAGTGGCGGGCGCCGTCGGGACCAGTGCGCGCAGCGCGGCGAGCAGGGTGTTGCCGTCCCGGTTGGTGACGAGGCCGGGCTTGTCCCGATCGGATCCGCTCACGCCAGCCCCCGCAGGATCGCCAGCGTGCGGTCGCGGCGCGCCGCCCAGGCCTGGCGCTCCGGCTCGCGCGGCCATTCGTGGAAGGTGTCGAAGACATGGGCGAGCTGGTCGGGCGTGAGCCCGTAGAGACGCGCGACCACCGCATCCAGCTCCTCGATCATCGCCCCTTTCGTGGCGGTGTCGAGCGGCCCGTGCGCGACGCCGATCGCGGCAGCCCAGTCGGCGAAGCGGTCATCGGGCGCGCCGAGGCGGCCGGCGAGAGCGACGGCGCGCGCGGCGAGCCCGCTCGAAGGCTCCGCGGCCGGCACCGGCAGGGCATTGAAGGCGGCCTCCTCGACATGCGTCTCGACGAAGCGACGCATCCACCAGTCGGCGACGAGGCTGGACAGCACGCCGAGCAGGAAGGCTTCGTGCGCCGGTGGCCGCTGCGGATCGAGCCAGAGCAGCCAGGGGGCCGACTGCACCATGATGCGGTTCGCTGGAACCAGCGCTGCGATCAGCGTGCGCGTGTTGGTGCGGTTGGTGATGTCACGATAGGCGATGCGCGGCCGCAGGCAGGGATGCGTCCGCGGGTCGTCGCGCCAGCGCCGCGGCATCTCGCCGTAGGGCGAGCCGGTCGGCGATGCCGCGCGCTTGCGCTGCACGCGTTCCAGCGCCGCTGCGCCGTCGGCCATCGCGTAGTAGGTGCCGGTGTCCGGCGTCCAGAGATCGAAGCTGTCGCCGCCATAGACCGGCCAGAGGCCGGGCGCGTCCGGCTTCGCGGCATGGATGTCCTTGTCGCGCGTGGTTTCCACATCGGCATAGACGCGCCGCACCTTCAGCACGGGGTGCGCGGCGATGCGCGGCGCGCGCATCATCGCCTCCATCACCGCCACGGACAGCGCGGCAGGCGCGGTGGGGAGGGTGGGCTGCACCAGCCCCGCGCTGTAGGCGCGCAGCCAGGGCGCGGGACGCTCCACGACATCGGCCGGATCGTGCGCGGCGAAGCGCGACGGGTCGTGGAACTCCGGACGCAGCGCATAGATGCAGCCGTCATGGCCGGGCGTGCCCGCTGCGGCCCCCACAAGCGCGATGAGCTTGCGTCCGTCCACCCCCTCGAACACCCACTCCCCGCGGTTGGTCAGCATCTGCACGTCCACCCGGCGCGCCATCAGGTCCAGCGCCGCGCGGACCGGGCCATTGCCCTTCACCTTGAAGGCCTCGCCCGGCAGCACCACGCCGAAATGCCCGCCATCCTGCGTGACGAGCTGCGTGAACCGCCCCAGGAAGGCGCGGAAGAGATCCGGATGCCCGGTGTTCATCCCGGGCAGCGCGCGCACGCCGTTCCGCATCGCCTCGCCTGCCTCGCGCTCCTTCGCCTCCAGGGCGACGAGATCGGGGCGGTCGCGCGTGAGCTTGCGCAGCGCCGCATCCCGCTCCGCCGTTGACTTGACGCCGCGCAGGCCGGGGAAGTGGCGCGCCCAGAACTCGTCCCGCTCGCTGCGCAGCTTCTCCCACGGCGGATTCCCGAGGATCACGTCGAAGCCCGGCCGCCGCCGCAGGAACACCTCCGGAAACGCCACCGGGAAATGCAGCGCGTCCAGCCCCGCCAGCGCGTCGCGCGCCGCGCGCAACGCCTTGTGGCCCCCGATGCGCGCCTGCTCCTTCGGCCAGGTCTCGAACTGGAATCGCACGCGCTCGGGCGCCACCTGCTGCCCCACCACGATGTCGCACAGCGCCCGTGTCGGCCCCAGCGCGGCCTGCGCCTCGCGCATCGCCTCGCGTGCCCGTTCCACATCGGCGATCGTCGTGTCCATCAGCCGCGCGCGCCGGCGCAGCGGCGCTTCCGCCGCACCCAGCAGGCTCCGCGCATCCACCGGGAACAGCGCCATGCCGGCGCCGGCGAATTTCGCCTCCAGCTCCCGCACCGTCGCCACGCCGACCAGCGCGTTGCCCTGCACGAGGTGGTTGTCCAGCAGCGCCAGCGGCAGGCCCGGGACGAAGCTGTGCACCCAGAGCGACAGCCGCGCGAGATCGACCGCCAGCGGGTTCAGGTCCACGCCGTACAGGCAGCGCAGCGCGATCTGCCGGCGCAGCAGCGCGTCGCGGTCGATCCGCACGGTCTCCGCAAGCGCGCCCAGCGCGCCGGTCGCCGCCGCCCGCAGCGCGGCCAGCTCCGCCTCCACGCCCGGCAGCGGGCGCGCCACCAGCATGGCGGCCAGCGCCTGCTCCACCCGGTCCATCGCCGCGACCAGGAAGTGCCCGCTGCCCATGGCGATGTCGGCGATGCGAATGTCGAAGAAGGCCTCGGCGGCCTCCGTATCCTCCAGCGCGGCGATGCGCGCGCGGTGCGCCGCCAGCGCCGGGTCCAGCGCCGCATCCAGCAGGTGGTCCACCGCGAAGCCCGGCGTGAAGTAGCTGCCGGAGGATTTGCGCGCGCCGGAGCGGTTGTGCAGGTAGGTCGCACCGGCCGGGATCGCCACCGCCTCGCCCGCGCGCGCGGGCACATAGACCTCCTCCTTGCCCTGCCGGCGCAACGCCAGATCGGTTTCCGCCAGGGCCAGCTCGGATTCCAGCAGCCCCTCGTAGATCGTGCCGAACTCGCGCACGCGCAAGCTGCGGAAGTCGACCGGGCCGGCGCTCGGCGCGGCCAGGTCGCGCGTGCCGTCCAGCAGCAGCGCCTCCAGCGCCGGCACGAACACCGCGTCCGGCAGCGCGATGCCCGCCAGCGCGGCGCCGGCGGCGGAGATCGCGGGATCGGTCTCGAACAGCCGCCCGCCATAGGCCGGCACGCCCCAGGCCGCGTTGCCGTCCCGCACCGCGTCGAACAGCAGCGACACCTCCCGCCAGGCGGCGTCGGCCGGGCCGATCCCGGCGCCGCCGTCGTGCATGCGTTGCGCCCGTGTCTTCAGCGCCCGGTCGCGGTAGCTGTCGTTGGTCGCATAGGGCAACAGGTCGCGATCCTCGGCATAGGCGAGAAACAGCAGCCGGAACAGCACGGTCAGCGCCATGGCGTAGGTGAGGCGCAGATCCTCGGGCGAAGGCGCCGTCAGGCCGCGCGCCTCGGCGATGCCCCTGGCCAGCAGCGGCACGACGCGGTCGTAGATGCGGTCGCGCAGCCGCTCCGCGAGGTCGGCGGCGAAGCGCTTGGAATCCGCCAGCAACCGCTCCACCGTGCCGCCCGCGGCCAGGGCGGGCGCCGAGAAGACCAGCCACAGCAGCGCCGCCTGGTCCTGGCGCAGCAGGTCGGTGCGGATCTCGATCCAGGTCTCCGTGCGGCCGCGGCGGCCGACGCCGATGCCGAGCTCGCGCGGGTAGAGCCGCACGCGGTCGCGCTGCACCATCACCACCCAGGGCAGGCCCTCGCGGTCCGCGCGTTGCAGGGCCCAGGCGATGGGCGAGGCGCGCTGGAAGCGCTCGTTCGGGTTCTCCTCCACCTCGCCGGCGCGCAGCAGCACGGCGACGGCGCGCTTCTGGTCCTCCGCGCGCAGCACGCTGGTCACCTCGTCAAGACGCTCGATGCCGAAGCCGAGCGCGCGCAGCAGCGCCGCGTCCTGCGCCTGCGCCCGCAGCGCCGCCTCGCCGCGCCGGCGGGCTTCCTCGGCGCCCGGCAGCGAATCATGGTGGCGCAGCACGTGGTCGGTCAGCAGCCCCTCGTTGCGCAGCCCGGGCAGGCGCGTGTCGGTCAGCGAGGCGGGCAGCGCATCCTGCAGGTAGCGCAGTGCGGCGTTGCGGTCCGGCTCCTCCAGCGCGCGGCGGCAGATGCGCTCGGCCTGCGCCGCCTGCATCGGGAAGATGCGCGGGTCGTCGCCGGCGGGGCCGCAGACGGTCGCCGCGTCACCGTGCAGCACCACGGCGAGCAGCGGCGCCGCGCGTCCCCGCTGCCGGTCCTTCCAGGCCTGACGCAGCGCGCGGGGGCGCGGCGGTGCGTCCGCGTGGAGGAGCATCACCTCCAGCATCGGATTGCCCTGGCCGAGGAAGACCTTGCACTGCACGAGCCCAGGCGGAAGCACCAGGTCGCGCCGTGGCCCGAGCGCCGGCAGGTCGCCGAGGAACGCTGTCGGCCTCAAAGGGCAGTCGTTCCGATCATGCGCAACTCGAGCATCGGTGTCCCTCCCTCGGCCGCGGTCAGCGCGGCGCCACCACCCGCCGCGGCGCAATCGGTGCCGCGCGGATGGCGCCGACGTCGATCTCCGGCATCGGCAGGTCGAGCTGCGCCAGCACGCCATTGGCCAGGCGGTTGTAGTCCTCGAAGGCGCGGCGCAAGCGGTGGCGCCAGATCGGCGCGCCGCCATTGGCATGCAGCTCGTAGACCGATTCGCGGTGGTCGAGCGCGGAGCCGACATGGTCCCAGGCCATCTGCAGCAGCGCCGAACGCTGCGCCGCGGTGTAGCCGCCGCCGCCGAAGGCCGCTTCCAGCCCCGCCGCAAGGTCGGGGTCCGCCAGGTCGCGCGCGGTCGGCGCAACGACGAGGGAGGAGCCTGGCAGGATGCGCAGGATCTCCCCCATGCGCGGCCGCGCGCGCAGCATCGCCAGGCTGCCGGCGGCGAGGTGGCGGTGGTTCGGCGAGGCCCAGCCCTCCGCCGTGACCTCGGGGTCCAGCTCGGCGGCAGCCAGGCAGCTGCGCACGGTCTGCACCTCGGCGACCAGGTCGACGACGTGGTCCACCGTCTCCGCATGCATCGTCAGCCCCATGGCGTGCGCGCAGGCCAGCGCCAGGCCGAGGGTGAACTCCGCCTTCGCCAGCCAGCAGTAGAGCTGGTGCCAGAACAGCCAGCGCGCGATCGGGTCGGGCGAGGCATCGGTGAGGAACACCCGCTCCCAGGGAACGAACACCTCCTCCAGCCAAATCTGCCCGTCGAGTTCGTCGTAGCGGCGGCTGAGCGGGGCGGAGCCGTCGTCGCGCGCCGAGCGCTTGCGGCAGATCACGGTGATGCCCGGCGCGTTCACCGGCACCACGAAGCTGGCGCGATGCCCCTCGAACTCGATGCCGTTATGCGCGCCGATATAGACATCCTCGGCATAGGCGGGGCTGGTGTGCATGCCGATGCGGCCGGAGATCACCATGCCGGCATCGGTCTCGCGCACCATGCGCAGCGCGGTGCGCGCGGCGGGGTCGGGCTCCAGGCGGTGGCCGATCGGCGCCGATCCGGCGGCGAAGGTGAGGAAGCGGCCGGTGGCGGCGATCTTCGCGCGGCAGGCCTCCGCGTTCACGAGCTGCGCGGCCGAGGCGTTGCGCAGCCCCACCGTGTGGCGGATGCCCATGGCGATGAGGTGGCCATAGGCCGGGGTGTGGGTGATGTTGCCGGCGCTGAGGAAGGTGGTGGCGGAGAACACGCGGCCCATGCGCGCCAGCTCCGCCCCGGTGCGCGGCACCATGTACCCGATCTCGTGCCGCGTGCCGTCCGCGTCGGGCTCCGTCAGCAGCAGGTCCTGCCAGAGCGGGTCGGCGTGGCGGTCGTACCAGGCGACGTATTCCTCCACCATCGGCCGCGTCGCGGGATGCGTCGTGACGTCCTCGACGCGGCCGTCGCCCAGCACCCAGACGCGACGGCCGTCGCGCAGCGCCGCGCGATACTCGGCGCCGCTGCGCATCAGCCCCCCTTCGCGGCCTGGATGGCCTGCCAGACCCGCTCTGGGCTGGCCGGCATGTCGAGCTCCCGCACGCCGAGCGGCGCGAGCGCGTCCATGATCGCGTTCATCACCGCCGGCAGCGCGCCGACGCAGCCGGCCTCGCCCGCGCCCTTGGCGCCGAGCGGATTGCCCGGCGTCGGCACCGGGTTGCTGACGATGCCGATGGGGCACAGCGTGTCGGCGCGCGGCATGGCGTAGTCCATGAAGCTCGCGGTCAGCAGCTGGCCGGACTCGCGGTCGTGCACCACCTGCTCCATCAGGATCTGGCCGACGCCCTGCGCCACGCCGCCGTGGATCTGGCCCTTCAGCGTCAGCGGGCTGATCACCGTGCCGACGTCGTCCACCACCAAATAGGAGAGCAGCCCCACCGCGCCGGTCTCGGGATCGACGTCCACCTCGGCGACGTGGCAGCCATTGGGGAAGGTGTCGCGCTTCGGCGCGTAGGTGGCGTTCTCGTAGAGGCCGGGTTCGACGCCGGGCGGCAGGCGCGCGGGCTGGAAGGCCGTCATCGCCACCTGCTTCAGCGTCACGCCGCGGTCGGTGCCGGCGACGCGGAAGCGGCCATCCGCGAACTCGATATCCTCCATCCCCGCTTCCAGCATGTGGGCTGCGATCTTGCTGCCCTTCTCGATCACCTTGTCGGCGGCGAGCACCAGCGCCGAGCCGCCGGTGACCATGGAGCGCGAGCCGTTCGATCCCATGCCGAAGGCGACGCGGTCGGTGTCGCCATCGACGAACTGCACATCGCCCGGATCGATCCCGAGTTTTTCGTGCAGGATCTGCTTGAAGGCGGTCTCGTGCCCCTGGCCATGGGTCTTGGTGCCCAGGAGCATCATCGCCGTGCCGCTCGGGTTGAAGCGGATCTCGGCGTATTCCGGCGTGGGTCCCGCCGCCTGCTCGATGGCGTTGGCAATGCCGAGCCCGCGCAGCCGCCCGCCCGCCCGGCTGGCGTCGCGCCGCGCGGGGAAGCCGGCGACATCGGCGGCTTCCAGCGCGAGGTCCATGTTCCGCTCGAACTCGCCGACATCGTAGTAGGGGCCGAGCGGCGCCTTGTAGGGCAGCTTCTCGGCCGGGATGATGTTGCGCCGGCGCAGCGCCACCGGGTCGATGCCCAGCTCCCCGGCCGCCGCCTCGATGACGCGCTCGATGAGGTAGATCGCCTCGGGCCGCCCGGCGCCGCGATAGGGCGCGGTCGGGCTGGTGTTCGACAGCACCGCGTCGATCGTCGAGTGCGCGGCGGGGATGTCGTAGACGCCGGTGACCGTGCCGATCTGCCCGAACGGCGTCAGCAGCTGCCGGTCGGAGGCGATGTAGGCGCCGATGCTCGCCAGCATGTGCAGCCTGAGGCCCAGGATGCGCCCATCGGCGTCCAGTGCCAGCGCGATCTCGCCGATGTTGTCGCGCCCGTGCTCGTCGGCCAGCAGCGCCTCCGACCGGTCGCAGCGCCACTTCACCGGCCGCCCCAACTTGCGCGCCGCCCAGAGCGTCAGCCGGTGATCGAGGTACTGCCAGCCCTTGGTGCCGAAGCCGCCGCCCACGTCCTCGACCAGCACGCGCACCCGGCTCTCGGGCACCTTGAACACCATGGCGGCCAGCATGTTGCGCACGCGGTGCGGATAGTTCACGTCGGCGTAGAGGGTGAAGCGCTCCTCGCCCGGATCCCAGGTGCCGATGGAGCCGCGCGGCTCCATGTACTGCGCGTGCACGCGGGTGATGACGTAGCGCCGCGTCACCACATGCGCCGCGGCGGCGAAGGCAGCGTCGGTCGCGGCGCGGTCGCCGCGCTCCACGGTGTGGGAGATGTTGTCCGGGTTCTCGTCCCAGACGCGCGGCGCATCGGGTTGCGCGGCGTGATCGACCGATGTGGCGCTCGGCAGCGCCTCGTAGTCCACGGCCACGAGCTCGGCGGCGTCCCGGGCCTGGGGCAGCGTCTCGGCAACCACCATGGCGACGAGGTCGCCCACCATGCGCACGCGGTCGGTCACCAGCGCCGGCCGCGGCGGCGCGAACATGGGCGAGCCGTCACGCTTCCTGCGCGGCATGCCTGCCTTCGGCGTGGCGATCCCGTCCCCGGCATAGTCGGCGCCGGTATAGACCGCGATCACCCCCGGCGCCGCCTTCGCCGGCGTGGTGTCGATGCCGCGGATGCGCGCATGCGCATGCGGCGAACGCACGAACACCGCGTGCGCGGCACCCGGCACCAGCCGGTCATCCTGGAAGCGGCCGCGCCCGGTCAGCAGCCGCACATCCTCGAACCGCCGCACCGGCTGGCCGACGCCGAACTTCGTCATGCAGGTCGTCTCTCGCGCAACGGGCCGCCGGTGCGGCGGGACCTCAGGACAGCACGGCGGTGAAGTCGGCCTGCACCAGGGCGCGGCTGTCGGCCGGAAGCGGCAGGGTGTGCCGTGCCGGGCGCGCCGCCGCGTCGGGGAACATGCGCTCCCACTCCGCGTTCAGCGCCGCCCGCTGCTGCACCGGGTCCTTCACCCAGAAGGTGACCTTGATGATGTCGTCCACCCTGCCGCCGGCCGCCTCCACGTCGGAGCGGATATGGGCGAAGACGTTGGCGACCTGCGCCTCCAGCGTCGGCGGCAGCTCCCGCGTGCCGGGGTTGGCGCCGCCGATGACGCTGGACATGACGATGTTGCCGATCCGGCTGGCATTGGGGATCGGGTTCTCGTGCCGCGCCCGCGGCGCGTTGATGCTCTGCCGCCCCGGCATGGCCGCCCCGCTCAGGCCGGCTGCGACGCGGCGCGGAACACGGGCACGTCCTCGCGCCGGTCCTGCAGCGCCTCCTTGCCCTCGGTCGGCAGGGCGACGGCGTAGTTCAAGGCGGCGTCGATATTGCCCTCCCAGACCTCGCGCGGCAGCTCGTACAGCAGCTCGACGCCGTAGCCGTTCGGGTCGTTGATGTAGAGGCTGTGCGTCATGCCGTGGTCGACGCGGCGGTTGAACTTCACCCCTCGCTCCTGGAGGTATTCCAGCTGGCGCAGCCAGGCCTCGCGGTCCGGCAGGGTGACGGCGATGTGGTTGATCGCCAGCGGCATGCCGAACATGCCCCATTCCTTCGGCGGCTCCGGCAGGTCCTTGTTCTCGACCAGCGCGATGTCGTGGTGGTTGTCCTTGCCGTCGTGGTCGGCGCTGTAGAAGCGCATGCGCGGCGGGTTCGGGCGCTGCGGCGTCTGCTTCAGCTCGCCCACCTGCTTGAAGCCGATGATCTCGGTCCAGAAGCGGTGCGATTCCTCGAGGTCGCGGACGTTCAGCACCAGGTGGTTGATGCCCCGCGGCGCGACGGGGCCCTGGCGGGATGCGGACTGGGACATGTGCCTCTCTCCCTGGCTTGGTTCACTGGGGCGGATGGTGCACCAGCGCGGCGCCGGGCGCCATAACCCTGTCGCGCCTCCCCTTGCCTGCCGGAGCCGGCGAGCGGGGGCGCGGCGCTGTCAATTCCCCTGCCCGGCGATAAGCTGCCCGCACGTCCAGGACACGGAGCCAGTTCCATGAATCGTCTCGACGGCAAGGTCGCCCTCATCTCCGGCGCGGCGCGCGGGATCGGGGGCGAGACGGCGCGGCTGATGGCAGGGGCCGGTGCCAGGGTCGTGGTCGGCGACGTGCTGGACGAGCCGGGCCGGCAGACGGCGGAAGCCATCCGCGCCGCCGGCGGCCAGGCGGACTACCTCCACCTCGACGTGACGCGGGAGGAGGACTGGATGGCCGCGGTGGAGCTCGCCACCAGCCGCCACGGCAGGCTCGACATCCTCGTGAACAATGCCGGCGTCTTCATCGGCAAGGGCATCGAGGAGATCAGCATGGAGGAGTGGAACCGCCTCGTCGCGGTGAACATGACCGGCGTCTTCCTTGGCACCAGGCTGGCCGCGCCGGCGCTGCGCGAGGCGGCCCGGGGCAGCGCGCATGGCAGCGCCATCGTCAACCTCGCCTCCATCGCCGGCCTGGTCGGCTCGCAGCTCGATCCGCTGTATTCGATGACGAAGGGCGGGGTGACGCTGTTCACCAAGTCCGCGGCGCTGGAATTCGCCCGCAAGGGCTACCGCATCCGCGTGAACTCCATCCATCCCGGCGTCATCCAGACCGAGATGGGCGAGCAGACCTTCGTCGCCCGCGCCCGCCGCGCCGGCAGCAACGACACGGCACCGGTGCGCCAGGCGGTGACGGAGGGCGTGCCCTGGGGCCGGCTTGGCGTGCCGGAGGACATCGCCAGGGGCATCGTCTTCCTCGCCTCCGACGATGCCGGCTACATGAACGGCGCCGGCCTCGTCGTCGATGGCGGCTTCACGGCGGCCTGAGCATGGCAGGCGAATTCTTCCGCGCAGCAGGTCATCCCTGGCGCCTGCACTGCGGGCCCGGCGCCATCGAGCAGGGGCTGAAGGAAGCGGTGGAGCGTGCCGGGGCGCGGCGCGCCTTCGCCATCTGCTCGCCCTCGGTGAACCGGCGCACGGCGACGGTGCAGCGCATCGCCGCCGCGCTCGGCGACCGGTATGCCGGCGTCTTCGACGGCATCGAGAAGGACTCCACCTACGCCTCCGTCGCCGCGGCGAAGGCGGCGGCGGTCGCGCAGGGCGCCGACCTGCTGATCGCCGTCGGCGGCGGCAGCGTCATCGTCGCCGTGCGGGCGGTGGCGATCTTCATGGCGGAGGCGGGCGATCCCTTCGCGCTGATGACCCAGTACCCGGAGGGCAGGCCCGCCTACAGCCCGCGGCTGAACGCGCCGAAGCCGCCCATCATCAACATCCCCACAACGCCGACCAGCGCCATGAACCGCGCCGGCACCGGGCTGCTGAACCCCGACCTTGACCACCGCATGGAGTATTTCGACCCGAAGACCCGGCCGCAGACGATCCTGCTGGACGACGAGGCGCTGCTGAGCGCGCCGCCGGCGCTGATCCGCTCCACCGCCACCACGGTCTTCGCCAGCCTGGTCGGCGCCATGGCGCAGACCGAGATCAACCCGCTTGCCGAGGGCGACCGCGACCACGCCTTCCGCCTGGCGCACCGCGCCTATCCGCGCCTGGCCGAGGAGATCGGCAATCCCCTGCTGCGGCGCGAGCTCTGCATCGCCGCCTTCCTGCAGAACCGCGCCGAGGATGACGGGCAGCCACGCTTCCGCGGCGGCGCCTTCGCGGGCGACTACGCCGTCTCCACCGCGCTGCACCTGCTCTACCCGCATGTCGGGCAGGGCGAATCGACCTGCGTCGTGCAGCCGGCGAAGATCCGGCTCACCGAGGATGTCGATGCCGGATCCGCGCTGCAGGTCGCGACGGCGCTCGGCGTCTGGCGCGAGGGCATGGGGGGCCGCGCCGCCGCGCTCGCCGTCGCCGACGCGCTTGAGGCGCTCTACACGCGCCTCGGCATGCCGAGGCGGCTGGGGCAACTCGGCATCCCGCGCGCCGACCTGCCGCGCATCGCCGCCGCCACTGTGAAGAATTTCAACGCCAATGCGGGCCTGCGCGCCGCGGAGGACCGTGTCGCCGAGGCGCTGCGCCTGCTCGAAGCGGCCTTCTGACCTATGCGCCGATGAAGGCCGTCGGCACGCCGGCGGTGTTGCCGCGGACGGTGAAGATGCGCGTGCCCGGCTTGCGGCCAGTGCGCAGCGGCGAGACCGGGAAGCCCGCTGCCTCCAGCCGTGCGTGCTGCGCCGCCACGTCGGCCACGCCCCAGGTCATGCCCCAGGGGCTGTCCGGCGCGTCGGTGATGCCCTCGGCCAGTGCGTGCGAGACCTCCAGCACCAGGTCGCCGCAGCGGAAGAACAGCAGCCGGCTGCCCCATTCCGGGTTGCTGCGGTCCAGCCGCAGGTCCAGCCCCAGTCGCCCGCCGAGCAGCGCCAGCGTGCGCTCCGGATCGCCGCTGCGGATCACCAGGTGGTCGAGGCGCACCGCCGACTCGGCGACAGGGCCGGGCCCGGTCAGCAGCAGCCGCAGGCCACGGGCGGCATCCGGCGCCAGCGGCACCGCCATGCGCCCCAGCCAGGGCAGCGCCGGGCCGGCGGCCGGCAG